>DAMCRY010000229.1:278-6786 GCA_032115075.1 Massilia sp. | reverse complement strand
CATATAGGGTCCGATCAGCAGATAGGCGATGTAGGAGCCGATCACGGCGGTGAGCAGGCCGGCGACGACGGGGCCGATGCGCGGGCCCGCCAGCATCGCGGCGCTGGCGCCGACGACCACGCCGAGCGCGATGATGGCGCCGAAGGCCAGCGAGCCGGCCACGAAATAAGGGCGATAGAAGCGGCGCGCCTTGACCGCGTAGCCCGAATGCTGGTCGCCGAACAGCAGGTGCGCGTGCTGGAAGCGCCGGATGCGCGCGTGCATCAGCGGCCAGGCCAGGTAGAACGGCAGCGGCAGGGCGGCCAGTTCCGGGCGCTCCGGATACACGGCCAGCAGCGCGCCGGGCAGCACGAAGAGCAGGGCGGGCGGCAGCCAGGCCAGGTAGGCCTGGGCGACCGAGCCGTCGAAGCCCAGCCACAGGCCACGGTAGCGCGTGTTGCCAAGGCGGAAACGGAAGGCGCCGCGCATCAGCCAGGGAAAGGCCGCCAGCAGCCCGATGATCGTCAGCAGGCCGAAGGTGGTGGAGAAGCCGAAGGCATAGTGGTAGGCCGCCAGCAGCACGACCGACAGCAGGCGCCCCATCAGTACCGCGCGCGGATTGCCGTGGAAGTCGAAGCTGGCGCCGGCCAGGACCGTGTTGCGGTCGAAATACTGCAGCCGGCGCACCTTGGCCCAGGCCGAATAGATGCCGAGCGTGGCCAGCGTGAGCAGCAGGTTGACGACCCAGATGCGGAAGTACTCGCGGCCGTCCCCGGTGAAGGCGAGGCTCAGGGCGCGTGGCCCCGTTTCCTGGGGAACTGTGGCGTCGGCGGGCTGGTCGAGGAGGGTGTGCATGGCGGCGCCACAAAAAATTGCAGTATAGGATGGGCACCACCCCGGCGGTCAATTTGCCAGGCATAGACTCGCCCGGAGGTGGCTCGTCCATCCGGGAGAGATGTCGTCTTTTTTTATGGCAATGAACGCTTTTGTCAGGATGCCAGCCGGGCGGCCGGGAGTATTTGCGCGGTTTAAGGTATAATTTCTATTTCCCGCGCGTGCCATTCGGCACCTTCAGTACAAATGACCAAATTCGTATTCGTCACTGGCGGCGTCGTGTCTTCCCTTGGCAAGGGGATCGCGGCCGCTTCCCTCGCCGCGATCCTCGAATCGCGCGGCCTCAAAGTCACCCTGCTCAAGCTCGACCCCTACATCAACGTCGACCCGGGCACCATGAGCCCCACCCAGCACGGCGAAGTGTTCGTCACCGACGACGGCGCCGAGACCGACCTGGACCTGGGCCACTACGAGCGCTTCATCAGCACCCGCATGAAGAAGGTGAACAACTTCACCACCGGCCAGATCTACGAATCCGTGATTCGCAAGGAACGCCGCGGCGAGTACCTCGGCAAGACCGTGCAGGTGATTCCGCACATCACCAACGAGATCCAGGACTATATCCGCCGCGGCGCCGAAGGCGTGGACGTGGCGCTGGTCGAGATCGGCGGCACCGTCGGCGACATCGAGTCGCTGCCTTTCCTGGAGGCCGCGCGCCAGCTGTCGCTGCGCTCGGGCCGCAAGGGCGCCGCCTTCGTCCACCTGACCCTGGTGCCGTACATCGCGTCGGCCGGCGAACTGAAGACCAAGCCAACCCAGCATTCGGTACAGAAGCTGCGCGAGATCGGCATCTCGCCGAACGCGCTGCTGTGCCGCGCCGACCGCCGCATCCCGGACGACGAGCGCGCCAAGATCTCGCTGTTCGCCAACGTGGAAGAGCAGGCCGTGATCTCGGTGTGGGACGTGGACACCATCTACAAGGTGCCGCAGGTGCTGTGCGACCAGGGCCTGGACGACATCATCCTCGAGGCCCTCGGCCTGGAGGCGCCAAAGGCGGACCTGTCGATGTGGACCAAGCTGATCCACACCCTGGAAAACCCAAAGCACGAGATCACCATCGGCATGGTGGGCAAGTACGTCGACCTGATCGAATCGTACAAGTCGCTGACCGAGGCGCTGCGCCACGCCGGCATCCATACCGAAAGCCGCGTCAACATCGAATACCTCGACTCGGAAGAGATCGAGGCCAAGGGCTGCGACCATCTGGCCAAGTACGACGCCATCCTGGTGCCGGGCGGCTTCGGCAAGCGCGGCGTGGAAGGCAAGATTCAAGCCGCCCGCTACGCCCGCGAAAACAAGATCCCCTACCTGGGCATCTGCCTGGGCATGCAGGTCGCGCTGATCGAATTCGCGCGCCACGTGGCCGGCCTGCCGAACGCCAACTCGACCGAGTTCGACCCGGAAACCGACCAGCCGGTGGTCGCCCTCATCACCGAGTGGCAGAACCATGACGGCAAGGTCGAGAAGCGCGACGTCAATTCGGACCTGGGCGGCACCATGCGCCTGGGCGCCCAGACCTGCGCGGTGAACCCGGGCACCCTGGCCGCCGAGATCTACGGCAATGTCGTCACCGAGCGCCACCGCCACCGCTACGAAGGCAACAACTACTACCTGCCGAAGATCGAAGCGGCCGGCCTGGTGGTGTCGGCGCGTACCCCGAACGAAGACCTGCTGGAGATCATGGAACTCCCGCGCACCGGTGACAATGCCCACCCGTTCTACATCGGCGTGCAGTTCCACCCGGAGTTCAAGTCGACTCCGCGCAACGGCCACCCGCTGTTCACCTCGTTCATCCAGGCGGCCCTGAAGCACCAGGCGGCCAACACCAATGCCGCGGCCAACAACGGCGCGGCACTGCAAGGAGATGCAGCATGAAACTCGCAGGATTCGACGTCGGCCTCGACAAGCCGATCTTCCTGATCGCCGGCACCTGCGTGATCGAATCGCGCCAGATGGCGCTCGACACCGCCGGAACCCTGAAGGAAATCACCAGTGCGCTGGGCATCCCCTTCATCTACAAATCGTCCTTCGACAAGGCCAACCGCTCGTCCGGCAAGTCGTTCCGCGGCCCGGGCATGGACAAGGGCCTGGAGATCCTGGCCGACGTGCGCAAGCAGCTCGGCGTGCCGGTGCTCACCGACGTGCACGACGAAGAGATGATCCCGCAAGTGGCGAGCGTGGTCGACGTGCTGCAGACCCCCGCTTTCCTGTGCCGCCAGACCGACTTCATCAACGCCTGCGCGCGTTCGGGCAAGCCGGTCAACATCAAGAAGGGCCAGTTCCTGGCACCTGGCGACATGAAGAACGTGATCGACAAGGCACGCGCCGCCGCGCGCGAAGCCGGCCTGCCCGAAGATAACTTCATGGCCTGCGAACGCGGCGCCTCGTTCGGCTACAACAACCTGGTGTCGGACATGCGTTCGCTCGCCATCATGCGCGAATCGAACTGCCCGGTGGTGTTCGACGCGACCCACTCGGTGCAGCTGCCGGGCGGCCAGGGCACCTCGTCCGGCGGCCAGCGCGAGCACGTGCCGGTGCTGTCGCGCGCGGCCGTGGCGGCCGGCGTCTCGGGCCTGTTCATGGAAACCCACCCGGACCCGGCCAATGCGCTGTCGGACGGCCCGAACGCGGTGCCGCTGGGCCGCATGAAGGAACTCTTGAGCACCCTGGTCGAGCTCGACCGCATCGTCAAGAAGACCGGCTTCCTCGAAGCGGACTTCAGGTAAGCACACCCAATCCGCCGCGCGCGCCCTGCGGCTGGCGCGCGCGTACCGAATACACTGAATTTTTTACTTCCGGAGACTGTAAAACATGAGTGCCATCGTTGATATCATCGGCCGCGAAATCATTGACTCGCGCGGCAATCCGACCGTCGAATGCGACGTCCTGCTGGAGTCGGGCGTGATGGGCCGCGCCGCCGTCCCGTCGGGCGCCTCGACCGGTTCGCGCGAAGCCATCGAACTGCGCGACGGCGATCCGAAGCGTTACTTCGGCAAAGGCGTGCTGCAGGCCTGCGAGAATATCAACACCGAGATCTCCGAAGCGATCATGGGCCTGGACGCCAACGAGCAGGCCTTCCTGGACCGCACCCTGATCGATCTCGACGGCACCGAAAACAAGAGCCGCCTGGGCGCCAACGCGATGCTGGCCGTCTCGATGGCCGTGGCCAAGGCCGCCGCCGAGGAAGCCGGCCTGCCGCTGTACCGCTACTTCGGCGGCTCGGGCGCGATGCAGATGCCGGTCCCGATGATGAACGTCATCAACGGCGGCGCGCACGCGGACAACAACCTGGACATCCAGGAATTCATGATCATCCCGGTCGGCGCACCGAGCTTCAAGGAAGCGCTGCGCTACGGCGCCGAGGTGTTCCACACCCTGAAGAAGATCCTGCACGCGAAGGGCCTGAACACCGCGGTCGGCGACGAAGGCGGCTTCGCCCCGTCGGTGGCCAACCACGAGGAAGCGATCAAGCTGATCATGCAGGCGATCGAGCAGGCGGGCTACGTGGCCGGCCAGGACATCGCGATCGGCCTGGACTGCGCCGCGAGCGAATTCCACAAGGACGGCAAGTACGTGCTGGAAGGCGAGGGCGGTCTGGCCCTGTCCGCAGCCGACTTCACCAACATGCTGGCCACCTGGTGCGACCGCTACCCGATCATCTCGATCGAGGACGCGATGGCCGAAGGCGACTGGGAAGGCTGGGCGACGCTCACCGCCGCCCTGGGCAAGAAGGTCCAGCTGGTCGGCGACGACCTGTTCGTCACCAACACCAAGATCCTGAAAGAGGGCATCCAGAAAGGCATCGCCAATTCGATCCTCATCAAGATCAACCAGATCGGCACCCTGACCGAGACCTTCGCCGCCATCGAGATGGCCAAGCGCGCCGGCTACACCGCAGTGATCTCGCACCGTTCGGGCGAGACCGAGGACTCGACCATCTCCGACATCGCGGTTGGCCTGAACGCCCTGCAGATCAAGACCGGCTCGATGTCGCGTTCGGACCGCATGGCCAAGTACAACCAGCTGCTGCGCATCGAGGAAGACCTGGGCGACGTCGCCACCTACCCGGGCCGCGACGCCTTCTATAACCTGAAGTAATCCGCAAGCCGGCCGGCCGCCCGTCGTGGGCAGGCCGGCCGGCTTGTACCGGTCTATCCGCCATGCGACTCATTACCATCGCGCTTGCCGTCCTGCTGCTGCTGATCCAGTACCCGCTGTGGCTGGGCAAGGGCAGCTGGCTGCTCGTTGCCGACATGCGCGACCAGGTCGAGGCCACCCGCCTCAAGACCGAGCAGCTCAAGGCGCGCAACGCCATGCTCGAATCGGAAGTGCGCGACCTGCGCGACGGCCTCAGCGCGGTCGAGGAGCGCGCCCGCCTCGAGCTGGGCATGATCAAGCAGAACGAGATCTTCGTGCAGGTGCTGCGCAAGGACGAGCAGCCGGCGGTCTCGATGACCGTGCCGCCGCCTCCGCCCCAGCCGAAGGACAAGGACAAGCACAAGGTGACGCACTGAGCGGCGCGTGGGCAATCACAGATACAGGCATGAGCATGAGCACGAATAATTCCGCGGGCCTCGCCTCGCTCGACGCGATCGCCGACTGCCTGGCCGACGCTTTCGAGGATGGCGACGGCGCAGCCATCTCGAGCGCGATGCGGGCGGTGGCGCAGGCTCCCGGCCTGGGCGAGCTCGCGGCCGCCGTCGGCATGCCGCGCGAGGAACTGCAAGCCGCGATGATGGCAGAGGAATTCAACCTCGACCTGACCCTCGAGATCATGAAGGTGGTCGACCTGCACATGAGCGGTGGACGCGGCTGACGCCTCGTGACCAATGAAAAACGCGCCGCACGGCGCGTTTTTTTCGTTTGGCCGATGAAGCGGTCAGTCCGACGAAGCGTCGCCCTGCTGCGCGCCGGCGCCCTGCTCCAGGAAGGAGCGCAGCATCCAGGCGTTCTTCTCGTGCACTTCCATGCGGGTGGTCAGCATGTCGGCGGTCGGGAAGTCGTCCAGCTCGTCGGCCACCTTGACGCCAGCGCGCATGGTGCGCACCAGGATCTCGTTGCCTTCGACCAGTTGGCGGATCATTTCCTTGGCCGACAGCACTTCCGGTTCTTCCTTGATGTTCGACAGCTCGGCGTAGCGCTTCGAGGTGGCCGGGGCGAAGTGGCCCAGGGCGCGGATGCGCTCGGCGATGTCGTCCAGCGCGTTCCACTGCTCGGTGTACTGCTCTTCGAACATCACGTGCAGGGTCGAGAACATCGGCCCGGTGACGTTCCAATGGAAGTTGTGGGTCTTCAGGTACAGCATGTAGGCGTCCGCCAGCACGGTCGAGAGCGATTCGACGATCTTGGCGCGGTCTTCGGTATTGATTCCAGTATCCATGTGCATCGCGTTTCTCCTGTGGTGAGTACGGCAGTGTTCGTATGAAATCGGCAACACTGTCAAAGATACATCAGCTTAGCACTCCTGCAAAAAACGCGCGTTTCGGTGTTCCGGTTCAAAGCCGAGACGTGAGGATGCGCGCATTTTGGCCGGCGCCAGGCCGCTAGAATCGATGCTTTCCCTACTTTTGCCCGAGACGATGAAACCGTTGTCGATCATGGCCATCCTGCTGACGATGGCCGCCTCCGCGTTCGC
>DAMCRY010000229.1:0-268 GCA_032115075.1 Massilia sp. | reverse complement strand
CGTGCCGGAGGCCGGCGCCACCGAGCAGGTCCGGGTCAGCAGCATCCGCGACCCGGAACTGCGGCCCTATCGCCACATGGTGCGCGGCCTCGACGCGTGGGAGCAGAAGCGGGCGCTGGCCCCGGGCGCGAGCCTGCGCTTCGAGCTGCTGTCCCAGGACGGCAGGCTGGCGGCGCCCGAGGGCCTGCAGCTGCGCATCGCCGGCGAGGACGGCGCCGGCAACCCGGTCGACATCGCGCTGCCGCTCGCGGCGGACGGCACCTTCGTG
>DAMCRY010000228.1:0-6791 GCA_032115075.1 Massilia sp. | reverse complement strand
CGCCGCATTGGTCGGCGCAGGCCTGGTGAGCCGCGCCGGCGCGGCCACGCTTCCCGAGGCACCGGTGATGACGACCGCGGCCACGCAGCCGCCGCTGGCGCCGCCCAATGGCCGTCCCTACAACCCGGTCGTTACCCTGAACGGCTGGTCCCTGCCCTGGCGCATGAACAATGGCGTCAAGGAATTCCACCTGATCGCCGAGCCGGTGGTGCGCGAGATCGCGCCGGGCATGAAGGCCAACCTGTGGGGCTACAACGGCCAGAGCCCAGGACCGACCATCGAAGTGGTCGAAGGCGACCGTGTGCGCATTTTTGTCACCAACAAGCTGCCAGAGCACACCAGCATCCACTGGCATGGCCAGCGCCTGCCCAACGGCATGGACGGCGTCACCGGCCTGACCCAGCCGGGCATCCAGCCGGGCAAGACGTTCGTGTACGAGTTCGTCGCCCGCCGCCCGGGCACCTTCATGTACCACCCGCATGCGGACGAGATGGTGCAGATGGCGATGGGCATGATGGGTTTCTGGGTCACGCACCCGAAGAATCCCGGACAGCACCGGGTCGACCGCGATTTCGTGTTCCTGCTGAACTCGTACGACATCGAGCCGGGCAGCTACACGCCACGCGTCAACGAGATGCTCGACTTTAACCTCTGGACCTTCAACAGCCGCGCCTTCCCGGGCATCGACACCATGAACGTGCGCCAGAACGACCGCGTGCGCATCCGGGTGGGCAACCTGACGATGACCAACCACCCGATCCACCTGCACGGACACGAGTTCGAGGTGACCGGCACCGACGGCGGCTGGACCCGTCCGGAGTCGCGCTGGCCGGAGGTGACGACCGATGTCGGCGTGGGCCAGATGCGCGCCATCGAATTCGTCGCGGACGAACCGGGAGACTGGGCATTCCACTGCCACAAGTCGCATCACACGATGAACGCCATGGGACACGACGTCCCGAACCTGATCGGCGTCGACCATCGCGGCGTCGCCGAGAAGATCGCCAGGCTCGTCCCCGACTACATGGTCATGGGCGAGAAAGGCGGCTCGATGGGTGACATGGAGATGCCGCTGCCGGACAACACGCTGCCGATGATGACCGGCCAGGGGCCGTTCGGGGGCGTGGAAATGGGCGGCATGTTCACGGTGCTCAAGGTGCGCAAGGACCAGAAACCCGGCGACTACAAGGATCCGGGCTGGTACCAGCACCCGGCCGGAACGGTCGCGTACGAGTGGAAGGGCGAGCCGCCTGCCGTGGTCCGCAAGCACGGTGCGGGCGGAAAATCCATGCCTGCCGCAAAGGCGCCCGAGGTCGAAGTCACGGTGCGCAAACCCACGGGCCACCAGGGCCATCACTGACCAACCGAATGAAAGGAGATGCAATGAACACACGCTCGATAGGTATTCTGGCAATCGTGATGGCCGCGGCAACGTCGGCCGCATGGGCACAGGACGCCTCCCACGCCGGCCACGGCGCACATGGCGTGCGCGCATCGCATGGCGGTGAACGAACCGCTGCCGCGTCCGACCTGACCGAAGGCGAAGTGAAAAAAATCGACAGGGAGGCGGGGAAGATCACGATGCGCCATGCGGAAATCAGGAACCTGGACATGGGCGCGATGACCATGGTCCTGCGCGTCAAGGATCCGGCAATGCTCGAGCAGGTCCAGGTGGGCGACAAGGTCAGATTCGCCGCCGAGCGCGTGAACGGTGCCGTGACCATCGTTCGCCTGGAGAGCGCGCAGTAGCGCCAGCCCTCCCCGTCGCACCCGCACGCATCGTGCGGGTGCGACGTCCGCTCGAGATCCGCGATCTCACTATTCGCTTGACCTTCCAAACGTGGCAAGTCCGATAACTGTAACGGAAGCAGTTTCGTCCATGCACAGCCAAGTCGGCTAACGTCGCGAAAGGAAAATGATGGAAGTCAAACGAGTAAGCCTGGTGAGCGCGGCGATCAGTGTTGCGCTCGCACTTGCCGGATGCAAGGAGACAGTGTCCGCCGCCACTGGTCCTGCTCCGGAACCGCCACGCGTACCGGTGGCGGAAGTGATCGTTCGACCGGTCACGCCCTTTGTCGAGTTCAACGGGTCGCTGACCGCCGTCAAGCGGGTCGAACTGCGCGCGCGCGTGGCCGGCTACATCCAGGAAGTGAGCATCCCGGAGGGGCGATTCGTCGAGAAGGGCCGCGACCTTTTTGTCATCGATCCGCGACCGTTCCATGCCGTACTGAATGCCGCGAAAGCGCGACTGCACGAGGCCGAGGCGGCATCGATGCTCGCCCGGGAGGAATATGCGCGAGCGGAGCAGCTGTTCGCCCAGCAGATCGTCGCGCGCGATCGCCTCGATACCGCAACCGCCTCGCTGAATGCGAGCAAGGCACGGGTCGATGCCGCAAGAGCAGCGCTGGACGCTGCGCAACTGGACCTGGGCTTTACCCGCGTCACCGCGCCGATCAGCGGACGCGTCGGCCACGCCGCGGTCACCGAGGGGAACTACGTCGCCAGCGGCGTCACCCCGCTCACGACGATCGTCTCGATCGATCCCATCCACGTTTATTTCGATGTCGACGAACGCACCTATCTGCGCTCGCTCGCCGAGGGCCGGGCCGGGGACCGTGGAACGGCGGCGGCCAAGGTCACGGTCGGCCTGGTCACGGACAAGACCTATTCGCGGCCCGGCCGCGTCGATTTCGTCTCGAACGCCGCGGACCGCGGGACCGGCACGGTGCGCCTGCGCGCGGTCGTCGACAACCCGGATGGGCGGCTGACGCCCGGCCTGTTTGCCAAGGTCAAGCTCGAGACGGGAGAGCCGCAGGCCAGGGTGCTGGTGTCGGACCATTCGATCGGCACCGACCAGGGGCGCCGCTACGTACTCGTCGTCGGCAAGGAAAACAAGACGGAATACCGTCCCGTCGAGCTGGGACCCGTGGTCGACGGTTTGCGCGTGGTCGAGCAAGGACTGAAGCCGGGCGAGCGGATCGTTGTCAAGGGCCTGGTGCGCCCGGGCATGCAGGTCACCCCGCAGGTTGCGCGGATCGACGGCACGCCCGTCGCGCTGGCACAGGCATCGGGAGCCGCGCGATGAGCTTCCCACGCTTCTTCATCGAACGCCCGATCTTCGCCATCGTCCTCTCGGTGCTGACGCTGATCGCCGGGATCGTCGCCTTCTTCCAGCTGCCGCTCAGCGAGTATCCGGCGGTGACGCCGCCCACCGTGCAAGTGACCGCCTCCTACCCGGGCGCCAATCCCAAGGTGATCGCCGAAACGGTGGCGGCGCCGCTCGAGCAGGCGGTCACCGGGGTCGAAGGCATGCTGTACATGTCGTCGCAATCGGCCACCGATGGCCGGATGATCCTGACTGTCACGTTCGCGCAAGGCACGAATCCCGACATGGCGCAGATCCAGGTGCAGAACCGGGTCGCGCGCGCGCTGCCGCGCCTGCCGGAAGAGGTGCAGCGCCAGGGCGTCGTCACCCAGAAGACTTCGCCCGACATCCTGATGGTGGTGCACCTGCTGTCGCCCGACAAGCGCTACGATCCCCTGTATATCTCGAACTATGCCTACCTGCAGGTGCGCGACGAACTGTCGCGCATCCCGGGAATCAGCGACGTCCTGGTGTGGGGCGCCGGCGAATACAGCATGCGGCTCTGGCTCGACCCCGGCCTGATCGCCGCCAGGGGCCTGACGGCGGGCGAGGTGATCGCCGCGGTGCGCGAGCAGAACGTGCAGGTGGCCGCGGGTTCCGTCGGCCAGGCGCCCAATTCGAGCGCCGCGTTCCAGGTCACCGTGAATACGCTCGGACGCCTGACCGACGAGGAACAGTTCGGCGGCATCATCATCCGCTCGGGCGCCGACGGCCAGGTGACGCGCCTGCGCGACGTCGCCCGTATCGAGATGGGCGCCGACGCCTACGCCTTGCGCAGCCTGCTCGACGGCGAGCCGGCTGTCGCGTTGCAGATCGTCCAGAGCCCCGGCGCCAACGCACTCGACGTCGCGCAAGCGGTGCGGGATACCATGCAGCGCCTCGAAGGCCAGTTCCCCGCGGGCCTGAGCTCGCGCATCGCCTATGACCCGACGGTCTTCGTGCGTGCTTCGCTCGAGTCGGTCGCCACCACGCTGCTGGAGGCGATCGTCCTTGTCGTCATCGTCGTCGTGCTCTTCCTGCGCAACTGGCGGGCGTCGCTCATCCCCCTCATGGCCGTGCCGGTGTCCCTGGTCGGCACCTTCGCCGTGATGCATGCGATGGGCTTCTCGCTCAATACCCTGTCCTTGTTCGGCCTGGTGCTATCCATCGGTATTGTGGTCGACGACGCGATCGTCGTGGTCGAGAACGTCGAACGCCACATCGAACATGGCGAGGCGCCGGTCCAGGCCGCGAAGCGCGCGATGGACGAGGTCACCGGCCCCATCATCGCGATCACGTCGGTGCTGGCCGCGGTCTTCATCCCGACCGCCTTCCTGAGCGGCCTGCAGGGCGAGTTCTACCGCCAGTTCGCGCTGACCATCGCGATCTCGACGATCCTGTCCGCAGTCAATTCGCTCACGCTCAGCCCGGCGCTGGCCGGCCTCCTGTTGCGCCCAGCCGTTCCCGGGACCGCGCGCGATCCGTCCAGCCTGCGCGGCCGCGCCGACCGGCTGTTCCAGACCCTCGGCCGGCCCTTCGAGCGCGCCCCGGCCGCCTACGGCAACGTGGTGCGCAGGGCCGTGGGCGCCAGCGGCGTGGCGCTGCTGCTGTATGGCGGGCTGCTCGCATTGACCTTCTTCGGGTTCAGGACTGTCCCGCCGGGCTTCGTGCCGATGCAGGACAAGTACTACCTGGTCGGGATCGCCCAGCTGCCCAACGCGTCCTCGCTGGACCGCACCGACGCCATCGCCCGGCAAATGTCGAAGATCGCACTGGCCGAACCGGGCGTGGAAAGCGTCGTCGCCTTCCCCGGCCTGTCGATCAACGGCTTCGTCAACGTCCCTAACGCCGCGGTCATGTTCGTCATGCTCGACCCGTTCAAGGACCGCACGACTCCCGAATTGAGCGCAAACGCGATCGCCGGGCGCCTGCAGGCGAAGTTCGCCGCCATCCCCGACGGCTTCCTGGGCGTGTTCCCGCCGCCGCCCGTGCCCGGCCTGGGCGCGACCGGCGGCTTCAAGATGCTGGTCGAGGACCGCGGCGGCGCCGGGCTGGACGCCCTGGTCCAGCAGACCCAGGTCCTGATGACGAAAGCCACCGAGTCGGGGCAGGTGGCCGGGCTGATGACCAGTTTCGACGTGAACGCGCCCCAGCTCGACGTCGCCATCGACCGCACCCAGGTGAAGGCCCAGGGGGTACGCCTGGCGGACGTGTTCGAGTCGCTCCAGGTGTATCTCGGTTCGCTCTATGTGAACGACTTCAACCGTTTCGGCCGCACCTACAAGGTCACGGCCCAGGCCGATGCCGAACACCGGATGGAGGCCGAAGCGATTGGCCGCCTGCAGGTGCGTAACGCGGCCGGCGAGATGCTGCCCCTGTCCTCGTTCGTCACGGTCGCGCCGAGTTCCGGCCCCGACCGGGTGATCCACTACAACGGCTATCCGGCGGCCGACATCTCCGGCGGCCCGAACGCGGGTGTCAGTTCGGGACAGGCAGTCGCGGTGATGGAACGCCTGGCCAAGGAAGTCCTGCCCGAGGGCATGCACGTCGAATGGACCGACCTCACCTACCAGCAGAAGCTGGCCGGCGCTTCCGCCCTGTTCATCTTCCCGCTATGCGTGCTGCTTGCCTACCTGATCCTCGCCGCGCAGTACAACAGCTGGCTCCTGCCCCTGGCGGTCATGCTGATCGTGCCGATGTGCCTGCTGAGCGCCATCGCCGGCGTCTGGCTGGTCGGCGGCGACAACAATGTCTTCGTCCAGATCGGGCTCATCGTGCTCGTCGGCCTGGCCGCGAAGAACGCGATCCTGATCGTCGAGTTCGCCCGGAGCCGGGAGAGCGAAGGGGCGAGCGCGCTGGAGGCGGTCGTCGAGGCCTGCAGGCTGCGGCTGCGGCCTATCGTGATGACCTCGCTCGCGTTCGTCGCCGGCGTCGTTCCCCTGATGCTGGCCAGCGGCGCGGGCGCCGAGATGCGCCAGGCCATGGGCGTGGCGGTCTTCGCGGGCATGCTCGGCGTGACGGTGTTCGGCTTGATGCTGACGCCGGTTTTCTATGTGGTGATGCGCCGGCTGTCGGCGCGCGCCGCGCAGCGCGGCGCGGGCGCCACGCTGGTCCTGGAGGAGAGTACATCATGAGAAGTCTCCACCGAGCATTGCTGGTCCCCCTCGGAGGACTGATGCTGGCCGGATGCGCGTTGGTCGGCCCCGACTATTCACCGCCCTCGCCGACTTCGAAGCTGGTTCCTGCCGGCTTCGGCGCAAAGCCGCCGGGCCTTGACCCCGGGGCCGTCGAGGCGGCGTGGTGGCGCGCATTCGACGATCCGGCGCTGGATGCCCTGATCAGGCAGGCGCTGGTCGCGAACCACGACATCGGCATTGCCGTTGCGCGGCTCGAGGAAGCAAGGGCGCTGCTGGGCGAAACCCGCCAGGGCTACCTGCCGCGCGGCGCCACCGCGTTCGGCTACGAGAGGCGCCGCCGCAGCGAGATCGAAACGCCGCCCGGCCAGCCGCGCACTGTCGACTCCTACCGCGGCGCGATCGACGCCTCCTGGGAAATCGATCTCTTCGGCCGGGTGCGCCGCTCGGTGCAGGCCGCCCAGGCGCTGGCAGGCTCGCGCGAAGCGCTGCTGCGCGGCGCCGGGTATCGGGAGACAGAAGCGCGCGGGACT
>DAMCRY010000227.1:6358-6804 GCA_032115075.1 Massilia sp. | reverse complement strand
CCCTGCCACGCACGTTACGAAGCGGCTGCCAGACGCAACCTGGCCAGCGCCATCGACGCCACCACGTCCTGACAGCGCGGCTGTGGTGCCAAGCCGACATCTGCGCCATCCTCCGAACACGGCGCCGGCGCTACGCTACGCAGCGGCGTTTACCTCCTATACCGCAGCGTAGCATTGGCAAGGTATAGGAACGTTCACCAGGGGTATGCCATGGTCGACCGAAGAGAAATCCTGCAGTTCATCTTCAACTCGCACCTGAGCCTGTTCAACACGCGGCGCGACCACGAGTGGCGCGTGATCATCAGCGCCATGGTCCTGATGGGGGCGGTCGATGCCACCATCCTGTCGGTGAAGATCTGCCTGACGGTGCGCCAGCAAGACTTGTGGATTTTCGCGCTGGTCCTGCTGTTCTTCTCGATCGCCTGGTACCAGTGGGGCGTGCAGGT
>DAMCRY010000227.1:0-6348 GCA_032115075.1 Massilia sp. | reverse complement strand
ATCCCGCAGATGCTCGTGCTGCTGATCGCGGTGCTGCTGTCGGCCTATGTGCCGCACATCGTCACGGCTTGCGATGGCAAGACGCCGGTGTCCTGTCCGCGCGCCTAGATCAGCCTATTCTTCCTTCTGCGTCCGGTACTCCAGCCTTCCGTCGCGCAGCTTCAGGCGCTGCACGCCTGGCAGACCGATCAAGTCGCGGTCATGGCAGGCCATTACCACCGTGCTGCCCTGCTCGATCAGCGTCGGAATCAGGGCGATCACGCCCTCGCGCGCGCTGCCGTCGAGGTTGGCGGTCGGTTCGTCCAGCAGCAGCAAACGCGGTTGCAGCACGCGCGCGCGGGCCAGCGCCACGCGCTGCTTCTCGCCGCCCGACAGGCGCGCCGGATCGGTGTCGCGCAGGTGTTCGACGCCGGCCCAGCGCATCGCAGCCTCGACGACCGGCGCCACCGCGCGCCGGCTGTCGCCGCGCGCCAGCAGGCCATAGGCGATGTTGTCGAAGACGCTGGTCGAGAACATGATCGGATGCTGGTGCACGAAGACGATGGCGCGGCGCAGCGCCCCCGGATACGGGTGCAGCGGCAGGCGCCGTCCCTCGAATTCGACCGTGCAGTCCTCGCAGCGTTCCAGGCCGGCGAGCATGCGCAACAGGGTGGACTTGCCGGCGCCGTTGACGCCGGTGAGCACGTAGGCGGTAGCAGGTTCGATGGCCAGGGTATCGATCTCGAAGAGAAGACGCTCGCCGTGGCGCTTGCGCATCCCATGCACGGCCAGGAGCGTCACAGCCTTCCTCCGGCGGTATTGGCCTCGCCCTGCAGCAGCACCAGCGCACCGTTCATGACCAGGGCGAGCGTCACCAGCACGATGCCCAGCGCGATGCCCTGGGCGAACTCGCCCTTGCTGGTCTCGAGCGCGATGGCGGTGGTGATGGTGCGGGTCTCCCCTTCGATGTTCCCGCCGACCATCAGCGCGCAGCCGACTTCCGAGATCACGCGCCCGAAGCCGCTGATCACGGCCGCCATCACGCCGTAGCGCGCCTCGTGCAGCACCGTGGTCATCACCCGCCAGCGCGAAGCGCCGTGGGCGACCGCGGTCTCCGCATAGCGCGGGTCGGCCGCCTGCACCGCGGCCAGGGTGAAGGCCAGCAGCACCGGCATGCCGATCACCATCTGGCCGAGGATCACGCCCTCCTGCGAGAACAGCCACTCGAGGCCGCCCATCGGGCCGCGCCGCGACAGCAGCAGGTAGAGCAGCAGGCCGATCAGGACCGTGGGCAGCGACAGCGCGGCCTGGGCCAGCCAGACCGCCACCCGCCGTCCCGGAAAACGGTGCATCGCGATCACGTAGCCGAGGAAGACCGCCGGCGGCGCGGCCAGCACCAGGCCGAGGATGCTGGTCTTGAGCGAGACCCAGACGATGCGCCACAAGGCTTCGTCGCCCGAGAACAGCAGCGCGAAGGCGTGCGCGATGGCGTCCAGCAGCGACATCAGGCCAGCCGCGCGTCCATCGACGCCGACCGGGGCGCGTTCAGGGGCTCGAGCAGGTCCGGCTCGAACACCAGGCGCTCCTGGCCGGCCAGCAGCAGGAAATGCTTGCCCGAGCAGCGCGCCAGCAGCGACATGCCGACCTTCCCGGCGACCATATGCCCCATCTGGGTGGTGCCGGAGCGCGACAGCAGGAAGGGAATGCCCATCTGCGCACCCTTGATCACCATTTCGGAGGTCAGGCGCCCGGTGGTGTAGAACACCTTGTCGCCGCCCTCCACGCCGTCCAGCCACATCAGGCCGGCGATGGCGTCCACCGCGTTGTGGCGGCCGACATCCTCGACGAAATACAGCAGCTCGCCGTCGTGCGAGAACAGCGCGCAGCCGTGCACCGAGCCGGCCTGCTTGTAGATCGATTGCTGGGTGCGGATGGTCTCGACGATGCGGTAGACGACCGACTGCCGCAGGCGCGCGTCCGGCGGCAGCGCGATGCTATCGACCTCGTCCATCAGCCCGCCGAACACCGAACCCTGGCCGCAGCCGGTGGTGACGACCTTCTTCGCGGTGCGCTCCTCGACGTCGAGGATGCCGTTGCGGGTGAGCACGGCCACCGCGTCCACCGCCCAGTCGACCTGGATCGAGACGATATCTTCCAGGCTGCGCACCAGGCGCTGGTTGCGCAGGTAGCCGAGGACCAGGGCTTCCGTCGCGCCGCCCAGGGTCATCAGGGTGACGATCTCGCGCTTGTCCACGTAGACGGTGAGCGGGCGCTCGGCCGGAATGGCGATGGTCGACGGCCGGCCGCGCTCGTCCAGCGCGCTCACCTCGTGCGTGAGGCGGGCGCTGGCGTTCGACAGTTCGGGGCGGTAGCGTGGTGGTTCCTGGTGGCTCATCTTGCCAATTGTGCCATGCCGGCCAGGATTTGGCCGCCACCGTAGCTGCCCTGCCGTGCCACCTCCCCGCCGGGCGTGAGCTTGACCGCGCAATACTTGAACTCCGGGATCTTGCCGAAGGGGTCGAGCGCCGCATTGGTGAGGCGGTTGATGGCCGCCTCGTAGTAACAGAAGGGCACGAAGATCGCGCCCACCGGCGAACTGTCGTCGGCGCGCGCATACAGCACCACCTCGCCGCGCCGCGAGGCGATCGTGACCGGCTGGCCCGGCTGCAGACCCAGGCGTTCGAGGTCGAGCGGGTGCACCAGCGCCACCGGGTCCGGTTCGATCGCATCCAGCACCGTGGCGCGGCGCGTCATGCTGCCCGTGTGCCAGTGCTCGAGCTGGCGGCCGGTGATCAGGACCATCGGGTAGTCGGCGTCGGGCCGCTCGTCGGCCGGGATGATGTCGGCCGGGACGAAGCGCGCCTTGCCGCCCTCGCGCGGGAACAGCTCGGTGAACACCACCGGCTGGCCGATGTCCCCTTCGTTCATGCAGGGATAGACCACCGCGCCGTTGCGCTCCAGCCGCTCCCAGGTGATGCCGCCGATGCTGTTCATGGTGCGGCGCATCTCGTCGAACACCTCCGACACGTGGCCGTAGTTCCACGGCAGGCCGAGGCGGTTCGCCATCTGCTGGATGATCCACAGGTCCTGCTTCGCCTCGCCCGGCGGGTCGATGGCCTGGCGGCCCAGCTGCACCAGGCGGTCGGTGTTGGTGAAGGTGCCGGTCTTTTCGGGGAATGCGCTCGCCGGCAGGATAACGTCGGCGAGGTAGGCGGTCTCGGTCAGGAAGATGTCCTGCACCACCAGGTGCTCCAATGCCGCCAGCGCGGCGCGCGCGTGGTTGGCGTCGGGGTCGGACATGGCCGGATTCTCGCCCATGATGTACATGCCGCGGATCTGCCCGGCGTCGATGGCATCCATGATCTCGACCACCGTCAGGCCCGGCTTCGGGTCGAGGGTGGCGCCCCAGGCCTGCTCGAAGCGGGCGCGCGCGGCCGGGTTGTCGACGCGCTGGTAGTCCGGCAGCATCATCGGGATCAGGCCGGCGTCCGAGGCGCCCTGCACATTGTTCTGGCCGCGCAGCGGATGCAGGCCGGTGCCCGGGCGGCCGATCTGGCCCGTCATCAAGCTGAGCGCGATCAGGCAGCGCGCGTTGTCGGTGCCGTGCACGTGCTGCGACACGCCCATGCCCCACAGGATCATCGAGCCCTTCGAGGTCGCGTACAGGCGCGCCACGTAGCGGATGGTGTCGGCATCGATGCCGCAGATCGGCGCCATCGCTTCCGGGCTGTAGTCGGCGACGTTCCTTTCCAGGTCGGCGTAGCCGACGGTGCGGCTGGCGATGAAGGCTTCGTCGACCAGCTTCTCGGTGACGATCACGTACATCATCGCGTTGAGCAGCGCGACGTCGGTGTCCGGCTTGAACTGCAAGAAGCGGTGCGCGTGGCGCGCGAGTTCGGAGCGGCGCGGGTCCATCACGATGAGCTTGGCGCCGTTCTTCACCGCGTTCTTGATCCAGGTGGCGGCCACCGGGTGGTTGACGGTCGGGTTGGCGCCGATGACCACGATGACTTCCGCACGCGTCACGTCCATCACCGGGTTCGACACCGCGCCCGAGCCGATCCCTTCCAGCAGGGCCGACACCGAGGAGGCGTGGCACAGGCGGGTGCAATGGTCGACGTTGTTGGTCCCGAAGCCGGTGCGCACCAGCTTCTGGAACAGGTAAGCCTCTTCGTTGCTGCCCTTGGCCGACCCAAAGCCGGCCAGCGCGGCGCCGCCGTGCGCGTCGCGGATGGCCGCCAGCCTGCCGCCGGCCAGGGCCAGCGCCTCTTCCCAGCTCGCCTCGCGGAACACGTCCAGCACCCGGTCCGGGTCCATCGTGAAGTCGCCGCTCTTCGGCACGCCCTCGCGGCGGATCAGCGGGCGGGTCAAACGGTGCGGGTGGTGGGCGTAGTCGAAGCCGTAGCGGCCCTTGACGCACAGGCGTCCCAGGTTGGCCGGGCCCTGGCGGCCCTCCACGTAGAGGATCTTGTTGTCCTTGACGTTATAGGTGAGCTGGCAGCCGACGCCGCAATAGGGGCAGACCGAATCGACCTGCTTGTCCGGGATGTTCAGCGCCACTCCGCGCGCCGGCATCAATGCGCCGGTCGGGCAGGCCTGCACGCATTCGCCGCAGGCCACGCAGGTGGAGGCCCCCATCGGGTCGTCCTGGTCGAACACGATCTTCGCGTCCTGGCCGCGGAAGGCCAGCCCGATCACGTCGTTCACCTGCTCGTCGCGGCAGGCGCGCACGCAGCGGGTGCACTGGATGCAGGCGTCGAGGTTGACGGTGATCGCGGCGTGGCTCGCGTCCGGCTGCGGCTGGGCGCGGGTGGCGGCGAAGCGCGGCTTGCCAACGCCGAGTTTTTCCGCCCACAGGTCGACCTCGTTCCTGCGCGTGTATTCGGCCTCGGGCATGTCGGATTGCAGCAGTTCGAGCACCATCTTCTGGGCCGCCAGGGCGCGCGGGCTGTCGGTCTTCACCTTCATGCCAGCGCTGGGGCTGCGGCAGCACGAGGGCGCCAGCACGCGCTCGCCCTCGATCTCCACCATGCAGGAGCGGCAGTTGCCGACCGCCTCGAAGCCTTCCTTGTAGCACAGGCGCGGCACCTCGATGCCTTCGCGCGCGGCGACCTCGATCAGGGTTTCGTGCGGCAGGGCCTGGACCTCGCGGCCGTTGAGTTCGAATGTGACGGTAGGGGTAATGGCGTTCATCGCGGGTTATCTTTGCTGGGCCAACTCGTGAGGGAAGTATTTGACGACGCAGTCGACCGGGTTCGGCGCGGCCTGCCCGAGGCCGCAGATCGAGGCGTCGCGCATCACCTGCGACAGCTCGGCCAGCAGGCCGGTGTCCCACTCCCACTGCGGTCGACGAATGAGGTCGAGGGCCTTGGCGGTGCCGTTGCGGCAGGGGGTGCACTGGCCGCAGGACTCGTCCCTGAAGAAGGCCATCGTGTTGCGGGCGGCGCCCACGGCGCTGTCGTGGTGCGACAGCACCACCACGGCGGCCGAGCCGATGAAGCAGCCGTAGGGCTGCAGGGTGTCGAAGTCGAGCGGGATGTCGCCCATCGACGCCGGCAGGATGCCGCCCGAGGCGCCGCCCGGCAGGTAGGCATAGAAGTCGTGGCCGTCCAGCATGCCGCCGCAGTATTCGTCGATCAGTTCGCGGATGGTGATGCCGGCCGGGGCCAGCTTCACGCCGGGTTCGCGCACGCGCCCCGACACCGAGAACGAGCGCAGGCCGCGGCGGCCGTTGCGGCCATGGCCCGCGAACCAGTCCGCACCATGCTCGAGGATCGCGCGCACCCAATGCAGGGATTCGAAGTTATGCTGCAGCGTCGGGCGGCCGAACAGGCCGACCTGGGCCAGGTAGGGCGGCCGCAGGCGCGGCACGCCGCGCTTGCCCTCGATCGATTCGATCATGGCCGACTCCTCGCCGCACATATAGGCGCCGGCGCCCCGGCGCAGATGGATGGGCGGCAGTTCCGGCACCGGCGGATCGCGGCGCAGCTTGTCCAGCTCGGCTTCCAGCATCGCGCGGCAGCCGTGGTATTCGTCGCGCAGGTAGATGTAGATGGCCTCGATGCCGACCGCCCAGGCCGCGACCAGGGCGCCTTCCAGGAAGCGGTGCGGGTCGCGTTCGAGGTAGACGCGGTCCTTGAAGGTGCCGGGCTCGCCCTCGTCGATGTTGATCGCCATGAGGCGCGGGTCGGCTTCGGCGCGCACGATGCGCCATTTGCGGCCGAGCGGGAAGCCGGCGCCCCCTAGACCGCGCAGGCCGGAAGCTTCGAGCGTGCCGATCACCCCCTCGACGTCGCGCGCACCGGACACGCAGTCGCGCAGCAGCGCGTAGCCGCCCTCCTCGCCCGCGTCCGATCGCTGCAGTGCCTG
>DAMCRY010000226.1:449-6870 GCA_032115075.1 Massilia sp. | reverse complement strand
ACGGGCGCGGCGGGACCTTGCGGCATCGCGCCGACGCGCTGGATGCGCAGGGCCATGTACGGCTTGCCGGGCAGCGCGACCACGCGCCGGTGCCTGTCGGCCACGCGGTAGCGCGCCAGCTCGCCGATCTCGAAGGTGCCGGGTACCGGCGTGACCGTCATGTTCCAGGTATCGATCAGGTCCACCCTGAACCGCATGCCGGTCTTCAGTTCGCCCACCGGCAGCACGAAGGGCCACTCGGTCGGGCGCTCGTCGCCGAAATAATATAAATAGTATTCGCCGGCCTTGCCGGCCGCGTTCATCACGAACAGCTGGTCGATCGGCTTCAGGCCTTCGCGCGGGCCGGCTTCCACGATGTCGCGCAGGAAGGCGATCCGGTCCGGGCTGGTGCCGCGCAGATGGCCGCCGGCGCCGATCCAGCCGTTGTCGAGGATCTCGCCGTGGGTCGCGTAGGCGCCGCCGGTGAGGGCGATCCAGACGCGCCGCGTCAGCTCTTCGCCGCTGAGCTGTCCCCAGCGGCTGGTCGAGTTGCCCTCGTAGTTGATCTCGTCGTGCACGATGGGCTTGCGGTAGATGTCGCGCAGCAGCGGCGAGACGCCGAAGACCTTGACTGCGTTGTAGTACTGCAGGCTGACGTGGGTGACCCAGGGCTTGTTGTAGTCGTAGATGCGGTCGGCATTATGGATCGAGCGCAGGTGGCCGTAGGGGTCGTACTTCTGCACGATCTGGAAGTAGCGGTCGAAATCGTCGTCGCCCAGGTGCCGGAGGTAGCTGTTCTCGTTCGCCAGGCTCCACCAGATGTTCTGGAAGGCCGCGAAGCGCGCGACCATGTAGCGCAGGAAGCGCTGGTTGACCGCATCGCTGGTGGTGTCGAAGCCCCACTGCCCCTTGTCGTAGGGGCGGAACAGGATCAGGTCGACCTGGATGCCCAGGCTTGACAGCCGCAGCACGTCGCGTTCGAGGTGTTGGAAATAGGCCGGGTTGAAGCGCGAGAAGTCGAAGTCGGCGCGCGAGGTGCCGACGAAGGGGAATGCGGTCAGCCTGGTGGCGCCGCTCAGGTAATAGGGCTTGTAGGGCGGGACGGCCAGCATGCGCGCCTTGTTGAAGGCGCTCTTGCGCAGCGTCTCCAGCGTTTCCAGCTTCTTCGCCTCGGGCTGGAAGGCCCACTCGTAGATCGTGGTGCCGAAAGGCCGGAACGGGGTGCCGTCGGCATGGGCGAAATGGTGTACGTTGGCGACCCGCACCGGCCCCCTGTTCCCGCCTTCGACGCTCAGGAAGGAACCCTTCTTGCCGTCCAGTTCGGGATGGTTGCTGCGGCTTGCCCAGGTCTACTCGCCCGCGCTGGGCGGCATGAAGCGGATCCTGTAGGTGCCGTTGCCGTCGTAGAAGCCTTCGGGGGTGAAGGACTGGCCGCCGTTGGTGAAGGTCGCGCTCAGCTCGAGGTCGATGAAGGGGTTGCCCGTGTCGCGGCCCTGCAGGACCACCTCATGGACGCCGTACCTGTCGACGCGGTCCTGGGCATGGGACGTTGCGGGGCCGCAGGTCAAGAGCAGGAGGACGAACAAGTATTTCATGTGGGTCCGATCGAGGGAGAAAGGCCGGCGATCCACGGGAGCAGTGCCTTGCCTGTCTTTCCAGTGGTACGATGACTGATCACGAGAACATAGCAGAGCTTCCGCACGAACTCAAGCATTCCATTGCGCTGCGCCTCGTGGCCGGGGCAAGTCATCGTACATCTGCGGAGGAGGCGGAGACGGGATGTCGGACGGGGCGCGTGCACGGCCGGAGGCGTTCGCGAGGCAAAAAAAGACGCTGCCCACAGTGCGGACAGCGTCTTTTTCGGATTCTGGTGGGAAGTGCAAGTTTCGAACTTGCGACCCCTGCAGTGTGAATGCAGTGCTCTACCCCTGAGCTAACCTCCCGAAGCGAGGCGTATTATGGCACAGAATGACTTCGCCGTCACCCCTGCGGAGAATAATTCCTCCACACGCACTGCCCTTTCACGTTCTTGTCGAGCCCGGCCAGCACTTCCTCGTGCGCCGCGAGCTCGTCGGCACTGGCGGCGACCACGATGATCTCGCCCAGCGGACCGGCGTCGAGCAGCTCGCCGACCGTGCTGGCCTCGACGGCCACGTCCATGCTCAGGGTGTTCTGGCCGCGGGTCATGGCCAGGTAGACGTCGGCCAGCAGCTCGGAGTCCAGCAGCGCGCCGTGCAGCTTGCGGTGGGCGTTCGAGATTTCGTAGCGGTCGCACAGCGCGTCCAGCGAGTTGCGCTTGCCCGGATGCAGTTCCTTCGCCTGCACCAGGGTGTCGATCACCCCGCTGCAATGCTCGGTGAAGGGCGGCAGCCCGAGCCGCTGGAACTCGTGGTTCAGGAAACCCAGGTCGAAGGGCGCGTTGTGGATGATGACTTCGGCGCCCTGCACGAATTCGCGCAGCTCCTCGACGATCTCATGGAACTTCGGCTTGTCGCTCAGGAATTCGGTGGTCAGGCCGTGCACCGCCAGCGCCGCCTCGTCCGAATCGCGTTCCGGGTTGATATAACGGTGAAAATTATTGCCGGTCAGCTTGCGGTTGACGATCTCGACGCAGCCGACTTCGATGATGCGGTCGCCCGTGCGGGGATTCAGGCCGGTGGTTTCGGTATCGAGGACAATCTGGCGCATGGGCGTATTACTGATGAGTTGAAGCGGATCGCAGTATAACAAACTGCGGGCCGCTTCTGGCCGCAGGGCAAGCCCGCCTGACGCGATTCAGCGATTTAGCGACGTACCGACGCGGCGCCGCGGTTGGCCAGCACGTCGGCCCGCTCGTTGCCCGGATGGCCGTTGTGGCCGCGCACCCAGCGCCATTCGACCGCGTGCTGCTGCTGGGCCAGGTCGAGCGCCTTCCACAAGTCGTCGTTCTTGACCGGCTCCCTGGTCGAGGTCTTCCAGCCGCGCGCCTTCCAGCCGTGGATCCACTCCGAGATCCCCTTCTGCACGTACTGGCTGTCGGTGTGCAGGACGACCTGGCAGGGCCGGTTCAGCACGCCGAGGGCCTCGATCACGGCGCGCAGCTCCATGCGGTTGTTGGTGGTGTTCGGCTCGCCGCCGAAGATTTCCTTCTCGTGGCCGTTCGAGACCAGCAGTGCGCCCCAGCCGCCGGTGCCCGGATTGCCCTTGCAGGCGCCGTCGGTGAAGATCTCGACCGTGGTCGCGTTGTTTGGCTTGGTAGTGGTTTCGCTCATTCTCTGTTCGCCGCCGGCACCGCCTGCGGACGCTTGCTCGTTTTCTTGTTCCATGCAGGTCCGATGATGTGCATGCCCTTGACCCGCTTGATGGCGTGGACCACGTACACGGCGCCCAGGTAGGGCCACCAGCGCCGGCCGGCCGACTCCATCATCGAGAACCGGCTCAGCCAGTGGGCTGTCCGGCACGGCGGCGCATAGCAGCCGAAGTGGCTGCGCGTGACGCCGAGATTCAGCAATTTTAACCAGTCCTTCAGGCGCGGCATAGAGATGAACTCGCCGGAGGCCGGCAGGTAGCCGTTGTTGGTCACCTTGCCGACGCCCTGGCGCATGCCCCACAGGCTGGCCGGGTTGAAGCCGCAGATGATCACCTGCCCTTCCGGGATCAGGACACGCTCGACTTCGCGCAGCACCTGGTGCGGCTCGGCGGCGAACTCGAGCACGTGCGGCAGCACGATCAGGTCCATGCTGTGCGAGGCGAACGGCAACTCCGCGAAATCGAGCGCGACGGCGATCTGCTTGCCGCTGGCGGCAAAGGCGAGTTCGTCGGCGGTCGAGGTGCGGGTGGCGGCCTGCCACTTGTTGGGCATGCGGTTGGCGGCCAGCGCGTCGAGCTGCGGCACGCCGATCTGCAGCGCATTGAATCCGAAGATATCCGCGGTGAGCTCGTCGAGGCAGGCCTGTTCGAACGCGCGCACGTAGGCGCCCGCCGGCGATTGCAGCCAGAGGTCGAGCGCTATAATGGATTTTTCGGATGCCGCGTCCATTCCATCCCTTCTTTCAATTCACCATGACGACATCTTCGCCCCAGGCGCTTTCTGTACTGACCGTTCCCGCATTTGACGACAACTACCTCTGGCTCATCCACGACGGCGTGAACGCGGCGGTGGTCGACCCCGGCGATGCCGGCCCGGTCCGCGAGGCCCTGCGCGCGCACGGCCTGGCCCTTACCTGCATTTTACTCACCCATCACCATGCTGACCATATCGGCGGCGTAGCATCCCTGCTGGCCGAATGGAGCGTGCCCGTGTACGGGCCCCGCAACGACGGCATTCCGGTCATTACGCACGCGCTGGGCGAAGGCGACCGGGTGCGGGTCGACGGGCTCGACCTGGAATTGTCCGTGCTCGACGTGCCCGGACATACCCTCGGACACATCGCCTACGTGCGCAGTACGCCGGGGGCGCACTGGCTGTTCTGCGGGGATACCCTGTTCGGTGGCGGTTGTGGCCGGCTGTTCGAAGGCACGCCCGCGCAGATGACGGGGTCGCTGGGCAAGCTGGCGGCGCTGCCCGACGATACGCTGGTCTATTGCGCGCACGAATACACGGTGTCGAACCTGAAGTTCGCGCAGGCGGTGGAGCCGGACAACCAGGGCCTGGCCCTGCGCATGCGCGACGCGTCGGAAAAGCGCGGGACGCGCCTGCCGACGGTGCCGTCGACGATCGGACTGGAGAAGGGAACGAATCCCTTCCTGCGCTATACGGAGCCGGCCATCGTGCGCAGCCTGGTCGAGGCCGGACGCCTGCAGGAAGGGGCGCCGCCGGTGGAGGCGTTCGCGGCGCTGAGGGAGTGGAAGAACGTGTTCTGACGCCGCGCAGGGCGGCCGGGACAGCGGCCACCCGCGCAGACCGGCTCAGATCTCTTCGTACAGCGGCAGGGTCAGGAACTCGGCGAACGTGTCCGACGTCGACATCTGCTCGAAGATCTCGGCGGCGCGCGCGTAGCTCGGATTGTCGCCGTTCGGCGCCACCGCCTTCACCTTGGCCAGCTCTTCCGGGATCATCGCCCGCACCATCTCGGCCGTGACCTTGCGGCCGTCTTCCAGCACGCCCTTGGGCGTGCGGATCCACTGCCACACCTGGGAGCGGCTGATCTCGGCCGTCGCCGCGTCTTCCATCAGGTTATGGATCGGCACGCAGCCATTGCCCGCCAGCCAGGCGCCGAGGTAGTGGATGCCGACGTTGATGTTGTAGCGCAGGCCCTCTTCCGTGATCGGGGTTTCCGGCTTGAAGTCGAGCAGCTCGGCGGCCGTCACGTTCACGTCCGGGCGCTGCTTGCCGATCTGGTTGGGCTGGTCGCCCAGCACCTTCACGAATTCGGTCATCGCCAGCTCGACCAGGCCCGGGTGCGCGACCCAGCCGCCGTCGTAGCCATCGGTGGCGTCGCGCGCCTTGTCATTGCGTACGCCGCCCATCGCGACCTCGTTCTTCGCCGGGTCGTTCTTGATCGGGATCAGGGCGGACATGCCGCCGATGGCCGGCGCATTGCGCTTGTGGCAGGTCTTGAGCAGCAGCAGCGCGTAGGCGCGCATGAAGGGCGCCGTCATCGTCACCTTGGCGCGGTCGGCCAGGCAGAAATCCTTGTCCAGCTTGAACTTCTTGATGCACGAGAAGATATAGTCCCAGCGGCCGGCATTCAGGCCCGCGCTGTGCTCGCGCAGCTCGTACAGGATCTCGTCCATCTCGAAGGCGGCGAGGATGGTCTCGATCAGCACGGTCGCCTTGATGGTGCCGCGCGGGAGGCCGAGTTCTTCCTGGGTCATCACGAAGATGTCGTTCCACAGGCGCGCTTCCAGGTGCGATTCCATCTTCGGCAGGTAGAAATACGGCCCGGCGCCGCGCGCCAGCTGTTCCTTGGCGTTATGGAACATGAACAGCGCGAAGTCGAAGATGCCGCCCGACACCCGTTTGCCGTCGACCAGCACGTGCTTTTCGTCGAGGTGCCAGCCGCGCGGGCGCACGACCAGGGTCGCGACCTTGTCGTTGAGCCGGTAGGTCTTGCCGTTCTGCTCGAGCGAGATGGTGCGGCGCACGGCGTCGCGCATATTGATCTGGCCGGTGATCTGGTTGTCCCAGTTCGGCGTGTTCGAATCCTCGAAGTCGGTCATGTAGCTATCCGCGCCCGAGTTGAGCGCATTGATGACCATCTTGCGTTCGACCGGGCCGGTGATCTCGACGCGGCGGCATTCGAGCGCCTTGGGGATCGGGGCAATGGTCCAGTCGCCCTCGCGGACATGGGCGGTCTCGGGCAGGAAGTCAGGGCGCTCGCCGGCATCGAGACGCCGGGCGCGCTCGGCGCGGGCAGCCAGCAGTTGCTGGCGGCGCGGCTCGAAGGCGCGCGACAGCCTGGCCACCAGCGCCAGCGCTTCCGGCGTGAGGATCTGTTCGTATCCGGGTTTGATCTCGGCG
>DAMCRY010000226.1:0-359 GCA_032115075.1 Massilia sp. | reverse complement strand
CATGCCGGCTGGGGTGGCGATCGTCATGCGCTTGCTCCTGTAAATGGGGAAACCGGTGCACGCCAGCGGTCCAAGCGACCTAGGCGTTTGTCATACCATCAAGTATATTCACCAGAAGATAGCTAAACGATACATTTTCTCACTACATCTGTGCGTTTTTGTATCAAATCGCATTGCACTTCGAATGGACAGGCATGGACAAGTTCAGACAGATCGAAACCTTCGTGGAGGTGGTGGCGCGCGGCAGCCTGTCGGCGGCGGCGCGTGCCGAAGGCATCGCCCCGGCCATGATCGGGCGGCGGCTGGACGCGCTCGAAGCCCGGCTGGGGGTCAAGCTGCTGCAGCGCACGACGCGCCGC
>DAMCRY010000225.1:0-6879 GCA_032115075.1 Massilia sp. | reverse complement strand
GGCCGCGGCGCAGGCGCCGGCGGCGAACAGGGCCAGGCTGGCGGGTTCCGGCACTTCGCCCGGCACTTCGCCACTCCAGGGTTCGGGAACGACTTCGGCCCAGTCCAGCAAGCCCGCCTCCAGCTCTTCCAGAATGGCGGCGTCGATCTGTCCCAGCTCGACCGTCCCAGCCGCGATTTGCTGGTAGTAAACGCTTCCCTGGTCGATCCCGTTGATCACCTGCCTCATCTCCATACCGCTGACGGTCCACGTGTTCGGCGTCGCGCCGGCACCGAAGTCCAGGAACAGCATCGAGAAGAAGTCCTCATGATGCTTGCTGTCCGCGACGAAGCCGGTCGGTCCGCCAGGCACGGTAATGTAGGCGTCGAGAACGCGGGAGTCGCTCCCATACGCGGAACCGGTGAGGAAGGTGTTCGCTCCCGTGATGTTCCAGAACGAGATCGCGTTGTTGTCGGTGTTCCGGATAAAGTATCCCTCCAGGCTCTGGCCGTTGTCGTAATAGGCATCCTTGAAGTCGTACTGGACCCAACCCGCCGAGGCGGACAGCGAAACGCCGCATGCCAGGGCGAAGGCAATGATTTTCTTGAGCATCGTGTTCTCCTAAAAGTGGAGCCCATTATCAAGCAAACATCATGCCAATTTTTAAAACAAGTTACCAATCAATGCCTTACTTTTAGTTTTATTCCAATGGGAAAAACATTGTAAAGTTTCCCGACAGAAGTATTTATTTTGCATAGGCACTCATGCGCCATCCCGCCCGATGGCTCGCGTAGCATAATGGTGTCCGTTTTTGTCGGCCCGACCCCGGCAGTGTACAATCGCCCACTTTCACGCCGATTCGTTCCCATACACATGTCCACCCCGAACCCCGAAGCCGTCAAGGCCTGGCTGCTCGACCTGCAGGCGCGCATCGTCCAGGCGCTCGAGGAAGTCGACGGCAAGCCCTTCCTGGCCGACACCTGGGAACGTGCCGAAGGCGGCGGCGGGATCTCGCGCCTGATCGAGGAAGGCAATGTGTTCGAGCGCGGCGGCTGCAATTTCTCGCACGTGCGCGGCGCCAGCCTGCCACCCTCGGCGATGGCCGCGCGTCCGGAACTGGCGGGCCGCGCCTGGGAAGCAATGGGCGTGTCGCTGGTGCTGCACCCGCGTAATCCCTATGCGCCGACCGTGCACATGAACGTGCGCTTCTTCGAAGCCACGGCCGAGGGCAAGGAGCCGGTATGGTGGTTCGGCGGCGGCATGGACCTGACGCCCTACTACGGCAACCTGGACGATGCGCGCCACTTCCACCGGGTCTGCCGCGACGCCCTCGCCCCGTATGGCGCCGACCTGTACCCGCGCTTCAAGGCCTGGTGCGACGAATACTTCTACCTGAAGCACCGCAAGGAAGCGCGCGGCGTGGGCGGCATCTTCTTCGACGATTTCAACGAGATCGGCTTCGACGATGCCTTCGCCATGGTGCGCAACGTCGGCGACGGTTTCCTCGACGCCTACCTGCCGATCGTCGAGGCGCGCAAGGACCAGCCCTACGGCGAACGCGAGCGCGACTTCCAGGCCTACCGGCGCGGCCGCTACGTCGAGTTCAACCTGGTGTGGGATCGCGGCACCCTGTTCGGCCTGCAGTCGGGCGGACGCACCGAGGCGATCCTGATGTCGATGCCGCCGGTCGTGAAGTGGCGCTACGACTGGCATCCGGAAGCGGGCAGCCCGGAAGCCGCGCTGTACACCGACTTCCTCCCGCACCGGGACTGGCTCACGTCGTGACCCGCTGCGTTGCCCTGCTGGGTGGGAGCTTCGACCCGGTGCACCGCGGCCACGTGGCCCTGGCCGCGCTGTTCGCCGATCTCCTGCATCCCGACCAGTTGCGCGTGCTGCCGGCGCGGCCGTGGCAGAAGGCCAGCCTGCGGGCCGGCGACGCCGACCGCATCCGCATGCTCGAACTGGCCTTTGCCGGCCAGGGTTTCGAGGTCGTGATCGACACCCAGGAGATCGACCGCGGCAGCCCGACCTATACGGTCGAGACGCTGCGCAGCCTGCGTGCGGAACTGGGAGAAGCGGCCTCGATCGTCTTCCTGATGGGAGCCGACCAGCTGCAAAAGCTCGACACCTGGCGCGACTGGCAGGAGCTGTTCGCGCTGTGCAACCTCGGCGTGGCGGCACGCCCGGGATACGACCTGGACCAGGACAAGCTGCCCCCAAGCGTGGCGCGGGAACTCGGACGACGGCTGGCGACGCCCGACGAGGTCCGCGCCAGCCCGCACGGCAAGGTATGCCTGGCCCACACCCTGGCGGTGGATATTTCCGCCACCCAGGTTCGAAACCTCCTGCATGCCGGTGCGGACCGGAGCGCCGACATAAGCGCGCTCGTTCCGCGCGGAGTGCTAGACTATATTCAACAACATAACTTATATAAAAGCTAATGGATATCAAGAAACTGCAGACCCTCGTCGTTGACGCCCTCGAAGACGTCAAGGGCCAGGAAATCGTCCTGTTCGACACGACGCACCTGACCAGCCTGTTCGACCGCATCGCGGTCGTCTCGGGCACCTCGAACCGCCAGACCAAGGCGCTGGCCGCCTCGGTGCGCGACAAGGTCAAGGAAGCGGGCGGCGACGTGGTCGGCATGGAAGGCGAGGACACCGGCGAATGGGTGCTGGTCGACCTCGGCGACATGATCGTCCACATCATGCAGCCGGCGATCCGCCAGTACTACCGCCTGGAAGAAATCTGGGGCGACAAGCCGGTGAAGCTGGGCGCGGCCAAGCGCAAGTCGACGCCGGAAGCGGCCGAGGCAGCCGAGTCGAAGACCAAATCGAAGCACCTGGCCGCCAACAAGGCCGAGCCGGAAGCCCAGCCGGTCAACGAGCGCAAGCCTGCCGCGCGCAAAGCCGCCGCCAAGACCGCGACCGGCGCCGCCGCCGCGAAGAAGCCGGCCGCCAGGAAGGTCCCGACCGGCAAGACCGTGAAGGTCGCGCCGAGCAAGACCGAGATCGCCGCCGTCGAGGCGACCAAGGCCAAGCCGCCGAAGCGCACCCCGAAGGCTGCGGCTCCGGCGGACGCCGAGCCGGTGAAGAAGGTGATCCGCCGCGTGAAGAAGGCCGCCGAATAAGACGGGTTTTCCTCACTTTATGCAGCTGATCATTGCCGCAGTCGGGCACAAGATGCCGGCCTGGATCGAATCCGGGTTCGGCGAGTACACGAAGCGCATGCCGCCCGAGCTGCGCATCGTGCTCAAGGAAATCAAGCCGGTCGAGCGCTCCGGCAGCAAGACCGCCGCCACCGCCATGGCGCTCGAGCGCGAGCGCATCGAGGCCGTGCTGCCGAAGGGCGTACGCATCATCGCGCTGGACGAGCGTGGCAAGGACCTGACCAGCGTCGGGCTGTCGCAGATGCTCGAACAATGGCAGCAGGACGGCCGCGACACGGCTTTCCTGATCGGCGGCGCCGACGGGCTCGACCCGGCGCTGAAGGCGCGCGCCGAAGGCATGATCCGCATCTCGAGCATGACGCTGCCGCACGGTATCGTCCGCGTCATGCTGGCGGAACAGTTGTACCGTGCCTGGTCGATCACCCAGAACCACCCGTACCACCGCGTCTGATCTCCCTCGCGCTTCCAGATGAAACCCACCGACAAGAAAATCTACCTCGCCTCGAAGAGCCCGCGCAGGCGCGAACTGCTGCGCCAGGTCGGCGTGGAATTCGAGCTGCTGATGCTGCGCAGCGACCCGGCGCGCGGCGCCGACGTCAGCGAAGACGTGCTGCCGGGCGAAGACCCGCACGTCTACGTGGCGCGCGTGGCCAGGGAAAAAGGCGCTTTCGCCTGGAACATCCTGCAGATGCGGCGCCAGCCGCTGCGCCCGGTGCTCACGGCCGACACCACCGTCACCATCGACGGCGAGATCCTCGGCAAGCCGGCCGACAATGCGCAAGCCATCGCCATGCTGGAACGCCTGTCGGGCCGCACCCACCAGGTGCTGACCTCGGTGGCGGTGCATGCCGAGCGCGTGGCCGAGCAGGTCACCCAGGTGTCGAACGTGCGCTTCGCCAGGCTCACGCCGGCGCAGATCCGGGCCTACTGCGCCACCACCGAGCCCTACGACAAGGCGGGCGGCTACGGCATCCAGGGCCTGGCGGCGCTGTTCGTCGAGCATATCGAGGGCAGCCATTCGGGCATCATGGGGCTGCCGCTGTTCGAGACCGCCAACCTGCTGCGCAAGGCCGGCTACCCGGTCTGAATGGGGCGCCCGCGCCCCTTTTTTTCGCCCCACGGCGGGGCATCCGTCCGTGTATGATGTCGCTCTGAACAATACTGCACGGCCGGCCATGAACGAAGACATCCTCATCAACATCACCCCGCAGGAAACGCGCGTCGCGCTGGTCCTGCAGGGCGCGGTACAGGAGCTGCACATCGAGCGCACCCTGACGCGCGGGTTGGCGGGGAACGTCTACCTCGGCAAGGTCGTGCGCGTCCTGCCGGGCATGCAGTCGGCCTTCATCGACATCGGGCTGGAGCGCGCCGCCTTCCTGCACGTGGCCGACATCTGGGAAGCGCGCAGCCACGAGGGCGGCAATGCCGCGTCGGCGCCGCCCACCCCGATCGAAAAGCTGCTGTTCGACGGCCAGGTCCTGACGGTGCAGGTCATCAAGGACCCGATCGGCACCAAGGGCGCGCGCCTGTCGACCCAGATCTCGATCGCCGGCCGCATGCTGGTCTACCTGCCGCAGGACCAGCACATCGGCATCTCGCAGAAGATCGAAAGGGAGGCCGACCGCGAACTCCTGCGCAGCCGCCTCGCCGGCCTGCTGCCGAAGGACAGCAAGGGCGGCTACATCGTGCGCACCCAGGCCGAGGAAGCGTCGGACGCCGACCTCGCGGCCGACATCGACTACCTGCGCAAGACCTGGGCCGCCATCGTGCAGGGTGCGCGCACCCGCCCGCCCACCTCCCTGCTCTACCAGGACCTGAACCTGGCCCAGCGCGTGCTGCGCGACTTCGTCCACGACGAGACCGCCACCATCCAGGTGGACTCGCGCGAGAACTACAATATGCTGGTCGAGTTCGCGCAGGTCTATACCCCGAGCGTGCTGGCGCGCCTGGCCCACTACACCGGCGAGCGCCCGCTGTTCGACCTGTACGGCGTCGAGGAAGAGATCCTGCGCGCGCTCGGCCGGCGCGTCGACCTCAAGAGCGGCGGCTACCTGATCGTCGACCAGACCGAGGCGATGACCACCATCGACGTCAACACCGGCGGCTACGTCGGCGGGCGCAACTTCGCCGACACGATCTTCAAGACCAACCTGGAGGCGGCGCACGCGATCGCGCGCCAGCTGCGCCTGCGCAACCTGGGCGGCATCATCATCCTCGACTTCATCGACATGGAGAACAACGAGCACCGCAACGCCGTGCTCGCGGAACTCAAGAAGACCCTGGCGCGCGACCGCACCAAGGTGTCGGTGAGCGGCTTCTCGGCCCTCGGCCTGGTCGAGATGACCCGCAAGCGCACCCGCGAATCGCTGGCCCACATCCTGTGCGAGCCCTGCCCGGCCTGCGGCGGCAAGGGACAAGTGAAAACCTCGCGCACGATCTGCTACGAGATCCTGCGCGAACTGCTGCGCGAAGCCAAGCAGTTCAACCCGCGCGAGTTCCGCATCGTCGCCTCGCAGGAAGTGGTCGACCTGTTCCTGGAAGAGGAATCGCAGCACCTGGCGATGCTGGGGGACTTCATCGGCAAGCGCATTTCGCTGCAGGTGGAGAAGGGCTATCACCAGGAACAGTACGACGTCATCCTGATGTGAGCCTGGCACGATACGGCGCGCGGCCCTCGCCCGTCCGGGTGTAGCATGGGCCGCATGCACCCACCTGCCCCCATCCGCATCGACGTCTGGAGCGACTATGTCTGCCCCTTCTGCTATCTCGAGCTGCCGCCGATCCGGCGCCTGCAGCAGCGCTACGCCGGGCAGGTGGAAGTCGCCTGGCGCGCCTTCGAGCTGCGCCCGGAGCCGAAGCCGACGCTCGACCCCGACGGCGACTACCTGCACACCACCTGGAACCGCTCGGTCTACCCGATGGCGGCCGAGCGCGGCATGACCTTGCGGCTGCCGCCGGTGCAGCCGCGCAGCCGCCTGGCCTTCGAAGCCGTCGCCTACGCCCGCGAGCAGGGACGCTTCGACGCCATGCACGAGGCGCTGTTCCGCGCCTTCTTCGAGGACGGCCGCGATATCGGCGACGCCGGCGTGCTCGCCGATATCGCCACTGAAAGCGGCCTCGACCGCCAGGGCCTGGCCGAGGCCCTGGCCAACGGACGCTACACCGCCGCGGTGCGCGCCGACCAGGAACAGGCGCATGCGCTGGGCGTGGCGGGCGTGCCGATCATGGTCCTGCGTCCGGCCGGCGCCGGCTGGGAGCAGGCCTTCGCGCTGCGCGGCGCCGTTCCCTACGAGTCGATGGAAGCCGCGCTCAGGCAGGTCCTGGGCGATGCGGCAAGGTAATCGTCGGAAGCGCTCGCCGCCGGCTGGATTCTTGTAAGATGGGCTTGCCCTCCCGGGCACATCTTGCGAGGAAAGCCGATGGAAAATGCGGGCGCGGCGCAATCTCGCGCTTGCCCTCGGCATGGACTAGTCCGGCGGCGCGCAGGTTTCCAGCACCACGCCGCGCAGCCAGCGGTGCGCCGGATCGGCATCCATGCGCGGATGCCACAGCAAGGACACGGTGACCGGCGGCACCTCGACCGGCAAGGCGAAGGTGTGCATCCCTGCGCGCAGGATGCCGGTCTGGCGCTCCGGCACGGTGGCCACCAGCTCGCTGCCCCGCGCCAGCGCCAGCGCGGCGGCGAAGCTGCCGGTGGTGGTGGCGATCCGGCGTTCGACGCCTGCGGCCAG
>DAMCRY010000224.1:0-6881 GCA_032115075.1 Massilia sp. | reverse complement strand
CGGGGCGCGGCAACGTGCGGCTGACGGCGCCGCTCACCGCGATCTCGGCGGCCGTGGCCGGCGTGGTCGCCAGCCTTGCCGTGTTCTTCGGCCAGCACGTGTTCTTCGCGGGCGGACAGGCGCAGCCGGCGGCGATCGCCATCGGCGCGGCGGCCAGCATCGCCCTGCTGCGCTACCGGATCGGGCCGATCAGGCTGATCGCGGCCTGTGCGCTTGCCGGCCTGCTGCTTTCGCATTGACATGCCGGGAGTACTGAGAGGGTCATACTGAGAGGGTCAGGTCTGACAAACGGACACGAACTCAAGCATAACCACTCGCTTAGTGTTGAGCCCGTGTCCAAATGTCAGACCTGACCCCGCTGGGGCCGATCAGGCTGATCGCGGCCTGTGCGCTCGCTGGCCTCGTGCTATCGTATTGGCATGCCTGAAAAAATCATTCCGATCAACGACCTGCGCACGCCCACGATGGCCGTGCCGGCAGTGCTGGAAGCGCCCAGCGGCCTGCTGGCCGACGCGCTCGGCCGGCCCCTGCACGACCTGCGCATCTCGGTCACCGACCGCTGCAACTTCCGCTGCGTCTACTGCATGCCGAAGGAAGTGTTCGACAAGGACTACGCCTACCTGCCGCACGGCGAGCTGCTTTCCTTCGAAGAGATCACGCGCGTGGCGCGCCTGTTCGTCGCCCACGGCGTGGAGAAAATCCGCCTGACCGGCGGCGAGCCGCTGCTGCGCAAGAACCTCGAGCGCCTGGTCGCGATGCTGCGTGGCCTGGGCACGCCGAGCGGCCGCCCGCTCGACCTGACGCTCACCACCAACGGTTCGCTGCTGGCGCGCAAGGCCCGCGCCCTGAAGGACGCCGGCCTGGACCGCGTCACCGTCTCGCTCGACGCGCTCGACGACACGGTGTTCCGGCGCATGAACGACGTCGACTTCGCCGTCAGCGACGTGCTGCACGGGCTCGACGCCGCGCACGCGGCGGGGCTCGGCCCGATCAAGGTCAACATGGTGGTCAAGCGCGGCACCAACGAGGACCAGATCCTGCCGATGGCGCGCCACTTCAGGGGCTCGCCCTTCATCCTGCGCTTCATCGAATACATGGACGTGGGCGCCTCGAACGGCTGGAACATGGACGAGGTGATTCCCTCGGCCGAGGTGGTGCGCCGCATCGCCGCCGAGATGCCGCTGGCGCCGGTCGGCGCCAACTACAGCGGCGAGACCGCCACCCGCTGGCGCTATGTCGACGACCGCGGCGACGGCGGCGAGGTCGGCTTCATCTCCAGCGTCACCCAGGCCTTCTGCCACGACTGCTCGCGCATGCGCCTGTCGACCGAGGGCAAGCTGTATACCTGCCTGTTCGCCACCCGCGGCCACGACCTGCGCGCCCTGCTGCGCGAAGGGCGCAGCGATGCCGAGATCCTCGGCGCCGTCGCGCGGCTGTGGCGCGGACGCGCGGACCGCTATTCGGAAACCCGCACCGTCGATACGGCGGGGCTGGCGCGCGGCGGCAGGAAGGTCGAAATGTCGTATATCGGCGGTTAACTCCCAAAAAAAAGAGCATGGACAAACACCTCATCACGGGACTGATCCTGGCGGGCGGGCGCGGCTCGCGCATGGGCAACGTCGACAAGGGCCTGCAACCCTTCCGCGGCACCACGATGGCGCAGCATGTGCTGGAGCGCCTCGCGCCGCAGGTCGGCTCCATCATGATCAACGCCAACCGCAACCTGGAAGCCTGGCGCGCCTTCGACGTGCCGGTGTGGCCGGACGAGACACCGGACTTCGCCGGCCCGCTGGCCGGGCTCGAAGCCGGCCTGCGCCACTGCGCCACGCCCTGGCTGCTGGCCGCGCCGTGCGACTCGCCTTTCCTGCCGCCCGACCTGGCCGAGCGGCTCGCCGCCGCCGTCGAAGCCGGCGACGCCGACCTTGCCTTCGCCGTGACCCGGGAGCCGGGCATGCGCCCGCAACCGCACCCGGTGTTCTGCCTGGTGAAGGCGAGCCGGCTGCAGATCCTGTCGCAATACCTGGCAGAAGGTGGCCGGCGCATGGACGGCTGGTACAAGGATGTAAAAGCGGTCGAGGTGCTGTTCGAGGATACCGATGCCTTCCGCAACATCAACACGCGCGCGGAGCTGCAGGACCTGGACAGCCCGCGGTCCCCGAGCCTGGCGAGCGTGGTCAGCTGCCTCTCGAGCTACGACCCGGACGCCTTGCCCGTGCGCGACGCCCAGCGCATCATCCGCGAATTCGTGCAGCCCGTGCGCGCCGTCGAACAGGTCGCGCTGCGCGCCGCGCTCGGCCGCGTGCTGGCGCAGGACGTGATCTCGCCGATCGACGTGCCGGCCCACGACAACTCGGCCATGGACGGTTTCGCGCTGCGCGGCAGCGACCTGCGCGCCGACGCGCCGGTCACGCTGCGCGTCATCGGCACCACCTTCGCCGGGAACGCTTCCGAGCTCGTCCCCGCGCCGGGCGAATGCATGCGCATCATGACGGGCGGCGTCATGCCCGAGGGCTGCGACAGCGTGGTGCCGCAGGAATTCGTCACCCAGGACGGTCTCGGTGAAAGCAGCAGCATCACCCTGCCGGCCGGCGTCATCCGCGCCGGCGACAACCGCCGCTTCGCCGGCGAAGACTTGAAGGCCGGCAGCCCGGCCCTGAAGGCGGGGCGCGTCGTGCGACCGCCCGACCTCGGCATGCTGGCCTCGCTCGGCATCCCCGAAGTCGCGGTCCAGCGCCGCCTGCGCGTGGCCTTCTTCTCGACCGGCGACGAACTGCGCTCGGTCGGCGAACCGCTCGGCGAGGGCTGCGTCTACGACAGCAACCGCTACACGATCTACGGCATGCTGCAGCGCCTGGGCTGCGACATCATCGACATGGGCGTGGTGCGCGACGACCCGGCCGCGCTGGAAGAGGCATTGAGAAGCGCCTGCGAGAATGCCGACGCCATCATCACCTCGGGCGGCGTGTCGGTCGGCGCGGCCGACTACACCAGGCAGATCATGGCGAAGCTGGGCGACGTGACCTTCTGGAAGATCGGCATGCGCCCCGGGCGCCCGCTGGCGTTCGGCCGCATCGGTTCCGCCGGCCGCAGCGCCTTCCTGTTCGGCCTGCCCGGCAATCCGGTGGCGGTGATGGTCTCCTTCTACTTCTTCGCGCGCGAGGCGCTGCTGCGCATGATGGGGGCGGATGCCCCCCTGCCGCTGCTGCGTGCCAGGTCATCCGGCGCGATCCGCAAGAAGCCCGGCCGCACCGAATACCAGCGCGGCATCCTGTCGCGCGGCGCGGACGGCGAACCGGAGGTGCGGATCACCGGCTCGCAGGGCTCGGGCATCCTGCGCTCGATGTCGGAGGCGAACTGCATGGTGGTGCTGCATGACGAGCAGGGCAACGTCGCGGCGGGCGATTCCGTCGATGTCCTGGTGTTCGAGGGTTTGATGTAGGGCGGGCGGGACACCCGCCCACCTTACGGATCCGGCTGCTCGGAGCCCAGCATCAGCTGCGCCGCCTCGCTCGGCAACGCCTCCACCGACTTCAGCTTGCGCGCCATCTGGCGGCTGCGCACCTCGGCGCTTTCGATGTTCTTGGCCGCCTTCTCCAGGGTCGCCTTGGTGGTGGCCAGCACGTCGCCGAACTTGGTGAACTCGGTCTTGACCGCGCCCAGCACCTGCCACACCTCGGACGAGCGCTTCTCCAGCGCCAGGGTGCGGAAGCCCATCTGCAGGCTGTTGAGCAGCGCGCTCAGGGTCGAGGGGCCGGCGATGGTCACGCGCAGCGAGCGCTGCAGGTCGTCGGCCAGGCCGGGGCGGCGCATCACTTCCGCGTACAGGCCTTCGGTCGGCAGGAACAGGATGGCGAAGTCGGTGGTCTGCGGCGGCGACACGTATTTCTCGCAGATGGTCTTGGCCTCGCCGCGCACCGCGCGCTCCAGCTCGGCTCCGGCGCGCGCCACGCCGTCGGCGTCGGCGGTCTCGGCCGCCTCCAGCAGGCGCTCGTACTGCTCCTTCGGGAACTTGGCGTCGATCGGCAGCCACAGCGGCGGGCCACCGTCCACCACGCCCGGCAGCTTGATCGCGAATTCGACGCGCGCATTCGAGCCGGCCACGGTCTCGACATTCTTGGCGTACTGGTCGACCGTCAGCACCTGCTCGAGCAGCATCTCGAGCTGCACCTCGCCCCAGGTGCCGCGGGTCTTGACATTGGTGAGCACCCGCTTCAGGTCGCCCACGCCGATCGCCAGCGCCTGCATCTCGCCCAGGCCCTGGTGCACCTTTTCGAGGCGCTCGCTGACCTGGCGGAAGGATTCGGTCAGGCGCGTCTCCAGCGTCGCGTGCAGCTTCTCGTCGACGGTCTGGCGCATCTCTTCCAGGCGCTTGGCGTTATCCGCCTGCAGGTCGCGGATCCTGGTTTCCAGCGTGCCGCGCACTTCCAGCATGCGCTGGGCGTTCGATTCGGTCAGGTTCGACAGGGTCAGCTGCAGGGTGTCGGCGAAGCGCTTCAGGGCGCGCGCCTGCTCCTCGCGGCCGCTGCTCGACTGCAGCTGCATCTGCTGGCGCATGCTGTCGAACTGCTGCACGCTGGCGGCGTGGTACTGGCCCATGTGGCCCGCCACTTCCTGGCGCGTGGCCTGGGCGGTGGACTGCATCTCGAGCCGCAGTTCGCGCTCCAGGCGTTCGATGTGGCGGCCGTCGCCGTTGGAACGGGCGCGCGCCAGCAGCAGGAGCTGCAGGACGATCACGGCCACGATCGCCAGCAGGATCAGGATCTCGGCGATGCCCATGTCAGTCGGCCTTGTTGCGCATCCAGTCGGCGGTGTGGAAGAAGGACTGCATCATCCGCACACGCAGCGCGTCGTCGTAGCCGAGGTCTTCCATCGCCCAGGCCATGGCGCGCAGCCACTGGTCGCGCTCCTTGGTGCCGATGGCGAACGGCAGGTGGCGCGCGCGCAGGCGCGGGTGGCCGTACTGCTCCACGAACAGGTCGGGACCGCCCATCCAGCCGGACAGGAACATGAACAGCTTCTCGCGCGAGCTGTCGTTGGGTTGCGGGTGCATGGCGTGGATGTCGGCGAACTCGGGTTCGAGCTGCATCAGGTCGTAGAAGCGGTCGACCAGTTCGCGCAGGCGCTGCGCGCCGCCCATGACCTCGTAGAGCGTTTGTGTTTCGGGGGTGTTCGATTCGGACATGCCAGCATGATAGCGCAGCCGGCGCGCGGCGGGGAGGCCGCGACCGGCGGATTTGTCGCTGCCGGCGATACGTCCGGTGGCATGCCGCGCTACCCGGCGGGAAGCGCTGGCAAGCGCGCGACGGCCTGCCAATAATGGCCGCATTCCCGTTCCGGAGCGACGCCATGCGCCCAACCTGCGACTCCCCACTGGTCAACGACATCCACTCGGCCCTCAACGCGACGCGCGTTGCGACGATCCGACAACCACGCTCCATCGACGGGATCCGCGCCTGCATCGCGGAGGCGGCGCGGCAGGGCCTGGCGCTGTCCGTGTGCGGCGGGCGGCACGCCATGGGCGGCCAGCAGTTCGCCGGCGGCGCCATGCTGCTCGACATGGGGCAGATGCGCCGCGTGCTGGCCTTCGACCACGGCGCCGGCCTGGTCGAGGTCGAGGCCGGCATCCAGTGGCCCGAACTGATCGATTACTTCGACGCGGCGCCGGCGCCGGACGGCCGGCGCTGGAGCATCCGCCAGAAGCAGACCGGCGCTGACCGGCTGTCGCTCGGCGGCTGCCTCGCCGCCAACATCCATGGACGCGGCCTGCGCATGCGTCCCTTCATCGACGACGTGGAAGCCTTCACGCTGGTCGACGCGAATGGCGAGCTGCGGCACTGCAGCCGGACCGGCAACGCGGACCTGTTCGCCCTGGCGATCGGCGGCCATGGCCTGTTCGGCGTGATCGCCAGCCTGACCCTGCGCCTGGCGCCGCGCCACGCCATGCGGCGCGACGTGATGCTGCTCCAGTTGGACCAGCTCATGCCCGCGTTTGCCGGGCGCATCGCGGCCGGCCATGTGTTCGGCGACTTCCAGTTCGCCATCGATCCGGCATCGCCCGACTTCATGGAGCGCGGCGTGTTCTCCTGCTACGTGCCGGTCCACGGGGTCACGCCGCAGGCCGGCAGGGAGCTGTCCGGACAGGACTGGCGCGACCTGCTGCACCTCGCCCACACCGACAAGAGCCGGGCCTTCGCCTGCTACGCGCGCCACTACCTGGCGACCGACGGCCAGACCTACTGGAACGGCCGGCTGCAGCAGAGCGTCTACCTGGACGGTTATCACGGCGACATCGACCGCGCCCTGCGCCATTGCGGCTCCGAGGTGATCGGCGAACTCTACGTGCCGCGCGACCGCCTGGTGGACTTCATGCGCGCCGCCGCGGACGACTTCCGGCGGCACGGCGCGGATCTCGTCTATGGGACCGTCCGCCTGATCGAACGCGACACCGAAAGCTTCCTGCCCTGGGCGCGCCAGGACTACGCCTGCGTGATCTTCAACCTGCACACGCGGCACACGCCGGACGGCATCGCCGCGACGCACCGGAGCTTCCGCCGGCTGATCGACCTGGCGATCGCGCGCGACGGCAGCTTCTACCTGACCTACTCGCGCGCCGCCAGTGCGGAACAGGTGCGCGCCTGCCATCCGCGGATCGATCGGTTCTTCGAAGCGAAACGGCGCTTCGATCCGGAGCAGCGCTTCCAGAGCGACTGGTACCGGCATTACCGCGCGCTGCTGGAAGGCGGCCCGGCCAGCCTGGCGGCGTAAACCGATGCGCCCTTACGCTTCGCGCAAGGTCTGCAGCGGCGGCTGGCGCAGCACGCTGCGCAGGCCCAGCCAGCCGCCGAGCAGGACAAAGCCTTCAACGACGCCCTCGGCCTGCG
>DAMCRY010000223.1:0-6900 GCA_032115075.1 Massilia sp. | reverse complement strand
CGCGTTCGCCATAGGCGGCATCGTCGTCCTTGACGAAATGGCCGCTGTCCCGGACAGTGTCTCCCTTGTTTTTGCTACCGAACGAGAACAAGCCCATGCGTATCTGGAATCAGTGAAGAGAGTGTTTGCGGGCCGCCATCACGCCGGCGACCGTGTAGAACGAGCCAAAGACCACAATTCTATCATTCTCCCCTGCCCGGCTCACGGCATTCGCATAGGCCTCCGCCGGCGTATCGAACGCGGTCACCGAGAAATCGCCTTCCTTGGCGCCGGCCGGCGCGAGCGCCGCGAGCTTCTGCGCCACCTGCCGCGGGTCGCTCGAGCGCGGCGAAGGCAGCGCGGTGACGCACCAGTGGTCGACGATGTCGCGCAAAGGCGCGATCACGGCATCGATGTCCTTGTCCTCCATGATGCCGAACACCGCATAGGTGTAGCGGTGGAAGCCCATGTTGCCGAGGTTGTGCGCGAGGGCCGCCGCGGCGTGCGGATTGTGGGCCACGTCGAGCACCTGGGTCGGACGGCCCGGCAGCACCTGGAAGCGTCCCGGCAGCTCGACCATGGCCAGGCCGGCGCGCACTTCCTGGGCGCCGCAGGGCAGCTGCATGCGCAGCACCTCGAGCGCGGCCAGCGCGGCCGCGGCGTTGAGCAGCTGGTTGGCGCCGCGCAGGGCCGGATAGGCCAGCGAATTGCGGCGCTGTCCGCGTCCGCCATAGCTCCACTGCTGCTGGTCGCCCTGGTAGTTGAAGTCGCGGCCCAGCAGCCACAGGTCGGCGCCGATGTCCTCGGCGTGCTTGATCAGCGACTGGGGCGGCACCGGGTCGCTGCAGATCGCCGCTTTGCCCGGGCGGAAGATGCCCGCCTTTTCGAAACCGATCTGCTCGCGGGTGTCGCCCAGGTAGTCGGTGTGGTCGATGTCGACGCTGGTCACGATGGATACGTCGGCGTCGACCACGTTGACGGCGTCCAGCCGTCCGCCCAGGCCGACCTCCAGGATGGCCACGTCGACGCCGGCCTTCGAGATCAGGTGCATGATCGCCAGCGTGGTGAACTCGAAGTAGGTCAGCGACACGTCGCCGCGCACGCTTTCCACCGCATCGAAGGCCGCCACCAGCGCTTCATCGGAAGCCATCTCGCCGTTGATGCGGGCGCGCTCGTTGAAGTCGAGGAAGTGCGGCTTGATGTACAGGCCCACGCGGTAGCCGGACTGCAGCAGCACGGCTTCCAGCATGGCGCAGGTCGAGCCCTTGCCGTTGGTGCCGGCCACCATGATCACGGGGCAGTCGAAGGCGAGCTGCAGGCGTTCCTTGACGGCGCGCACGCGGTCCAGGCCCATGTCGATATGGGTTTCGGCATGGCGCGACTCGAGCAGCGCCAGCCAGTCGGACAAGGTGGTCGGGAGAGTGGACATAGGTGGGAACTTCGGTGAGGTGCTGGTGCGGTGGTGCGGAGCCGGACGGAGCGCCGGTGCGGACGCGCGGCGCCCGCACCGATGCGGATGGATCAGGCCAGGACGTCGGCGGCCTGGTTCTGCAGCAGGGCCAGCAGGCGCGCGATCTCTTCGCGCATCTTGCGGCGGTCGACGATCATGTCGACGGCGCCCTTCTGGACCAGGAACTCGGCGCGCTGGAAGCCTTCCGGCAGTTTTTCGCGCACGGTATTCTCGATCACGCGCGGGCCGGCGAAGCCGATCAGGGCCTTCGGTTCGGCGATGACGACGTCGCCCATGAAGGCGAACGAGGCCGAGACGCCGCCCATGGTCGGGTCGGTCAGCACGGAGATGAACGGCAGCTTTTTCTCGGACAGCTTGGTCAGCATGGCGGTGGTCTTGGCCATCTGCATCAGCGACAGCAGGCCTTCCTGCATGCGCGCGCCGCCGGTGGCGGTGATGCAGATGAAGGGCACCTTCTGCTCCAGCGCGACCTGGGCGCCTCTGGCGAAGCGTTCGCCGACGACCGAGCCCATCGAGCCGCCCATGAATTCGAACTCGAAGCAGGCGACGACGACCGGCAGGCTCATGATCGAGCCGCCCTGCACGATCAGGGCATCGGTTTCGCCGGTGGCGTCCATGGCCTGCTTGAGGCGGTCCGGGTATTTCTTGGAATCCTTGAACTTCAGGGTGTCGACCGGCAGCGTTTCCTGGCCGATGTCATAGCGGCCGCCCTCGTCGAGCAGCGCATCGAGGCGCTCGCGTGCGCGGATGCGCATGTGGTGGTCGCACTTGGGGCAGACATGCTGGTTCGACTCCAGGTCGGCACGGTACAGGACCGATTCGCACGAGGGGCATTTCACCCACAGCCCTTCCGGCATGGTCTTGCTCTTGGCGGCATCGGAGCGCTGGATCCGGGGGGGCAGCAGTTTTTCTAGCCAACTCATGTGTTCTCCTTTGCGGCGTATCTTCGAGGTGGCGGTAGTGTAGCCGCAAGCGCCCGGCTTGTCGAATCATGTCGGCATGCCAATTAGCAATCCGACATCAACGCCGGGGCCGGAACGGCTGCGGGAAGGTGCAATGAAAAAGGGACGCCGCGTAGGCGTCCCTGCCGGTCGTCGACGCCGGATGGCCGGCGCGGATCACCCCTTGGCGCCGGTATCGGACATTTCCTTGATGCTGTACTCCAGCCCGCCCACCCGGCGGGCAACGACGTTGTACAGCCAGGCCGCCAATCCCGTGAACAGGAAAGTGATCAGTCCATAGAAGAGCGGCGCGACCACGACCGCCAGCAGGACCAGGCCAAGGCTGCCCTGGAAAGCCCCTGCGAGCGCCATGATGGCCAGCACGGGCAAGGAAAATACCGTGTACAACACGGCCACGACTTTGGCGGACTGGGCGACGGACACGTTGACGATCTGAATTTTCATGGCGGATCCAAAGGAGTGATGATCGGAATACCCACCCCAATGTACCGCCGCGTTCCGCTAAGCAAGACGCGTCAGCGCAAACCGCGCATTGCGTAGCGGCAATAGAACATCACGCCGACAACTCAGGCATCCAGCGCGCTGCGGATGCCGGCCGTAAAGGTCCGCACCGCTTCCACGGCCTGCTCCTTCGGCACCGACTCCAGCTCCTGGATGATGCGGCTGCCGATCACCACCGCATCGGCCACCTCGGCCACGGCGCGCGCGGTGGCGCCGTCGCGGATGCCGAAGCCGACCCCGATCGGCAGCTTGACGTGCTCGCGGATCGCGTTCACGCGTCGCGCCACGTCCTCGGTGTCGATGCTGCCGGCGCCGGTCACGCCCTTCAGCGACACGTAGTAGCTGAAGCCGCTGCCGTAGCGGGCCACCTGCTGCACGCGCTGGGTGGTCGAGGTCGGCGCCAGCAGGAAGATCAGGTCGAGGTCGTTGGCACGCATGGCCTCGGCGAAGGCCGCGCACTCTTCCGGCGGATAGTCGACCACGATGGCGCCGTCGGCGCCGGCTTCCTTCGCGCACCGGATGAAGTTGTCCGGACCGATGCGTTCGATCGGGTTGGCGTAGCCCATCAGGACCACCGGCGTCGTCGCGTTCGTCTTGCGGAATTCGCGCACGAAGCCGAAGACGTCCTGCAGGCCGACGTTGAACTTGAGCGCGCGCTCGCAGGCGCGCTGGATCACCGGGCCCTCGGCCATGGGGTCGGAAAACGGGACGCCCAGTTCGAGGACGTCGGCGCCGCCTTCCACCAGCGCGTGCATGAGGGGCACGGTCAGTTCGGGGCCGGGGTCGCCGGCGGTGATGAAGGTGACCAGGCCGGTTTTATTGGCTGCCTTGAGGGCGGCAAAGGTCGAAGCAATACGGGACATGCTGTTCTTTCTGTTCAAAAAGGTTCACGAATGGTCGGGCAAGGACGGTCAGCTGAAATCCAGCCCCATCCTCTGCGCCACCGTGTGCATGTCCTTGTCGCCCCGTCCCGACAGGTTGACCAGGATGAGCTGGTCCTTCGGCAGGCTCGGCGCCAGCTTGGTCGCGTAGGCGATCGCGTGCGAGGACTCCAGCGCCGGGATGATCCCTTCGATGCGGCAGCAGTCGTGGAAGGCACTAAGGGCTTCCTCGTCCGTGATCGTCACGTACTCGGCGCGCTGGATGTCCTTCAGCCAGGCGTGTTCCGGACCCACGCCCGGGTAGTCCAGGCCGGCCGACACCGAGTGGGTCTCGATGATCTGGCCGTTCTCGTCCTGCAGCAAATACGTGCGGTTACCGTGCAGCACGCCCGGGATGCCGGCGCTCAGGGACGCCGCATGCTTGCCGGTCTCGAGTCCCTCGCCCGCCGGCTCGACGCCGACCAGCTTCACGCCCGGCTCGTCGATATACGGATAGAAGATGCCCATGGCGTTGGAACCGCCGCCGACGCAGGCCACCACGTAGTCCGGCTGGCGCCCGGTCAGGGCCGGCATCTGGACGCGGCATTCCTCGCCGATCACCGACTGGAAGTCGCGCACCATCATCGGATACGGGTGCGGACCGGCCACCGTACCGATGATGTAGAAGGTGCTTTCGATGTTGGTGACCCAGTCGCGCATCGCTTCGTTGAGCGCGTCCTTCAGGGTCTTGGAGCCCGACTCGACCGGCACCACGGTCGCGCCGAGGAGCTTCATGCGGTAGACGTTCTGGGCCTGGCGCTTGACGTCCTCGCTGCCCATGTAGACCACGCACTCCATGCCGAAGCGCGCGCAGATGGTGGCGGTGGCCACGCCGTGCTGGCCGGCGCCGGTCTCGGCGATGATGCGCTTCTTGCCCATGCGGCGCGCCAGCAGGGCCTGGCCGATCACGTTGTTGATCTTGTGCGCGCCGGTGTGGTTCAGGTCTTCGCGCTTGAAGAAGATCTGGGCGCCGCCTTGCTGTTCGGACCAGCGCTTGGCGTGGTAGACGGGCGACGGACGGCCGACGAAGTGGGCCAGTTCGTAGCGGAACTCCTCGAGGAATGCCGGGTCGCTGGAGAAGCGCGCGTAGGCGTCGTTCAGCTCGGCGAGCGCGTGCGACAGGGTTTCGGCGACGAAGCTGCCGCCGTAGGGGCCGAAGTGCCCGGTCTGGTCGGGCAGCTGGTAGTCAGGAGTCTGGAACAGCGGGCTGTTGCCGCTCGGACGGTCTTTCATGATGGTTCTCACTCGATATGATGGCGTCGGCGGCCCGCACGGCGCCGACGAAATCGGCAATCCTGCGGGCATCCTTGATGCCCTTCCGCGCCTCGACGCCACTGCTGACGTCGACCGCGAAGGGACGAACACGTACCACCGCGTCAGTCGCGTTGTGTACGTTCAACCCACCACTCAAAACGACCCGAGGCGCGAGCTCTTTTGGGACGAGAGACCAATCGAAGACCTTTCCTGCGCCGCCGTAGGCGTCCACCCAGGTATCCAGCAGGAGGCCGGAGAACCAGGGGCTGGCGGCGCGGTATGTGCGCTCGTATTCTAGCAGTTCATCCGGGCTTGTGTCCGGCCTGACGCGGAAGGCTTTCACGAAGGGCCGCTGCACCGCGGCTGCCAGCGCCGCGCACTGCTCGACCGTTTCGTCGCCATGGAACTGGATCAGCGACAGCGGCGCACTGGCCGCCACCGCCCTCACCTCGTCCACCGTCGCGTTGACGAACAGCGCCACCGCGCTCACATAGGGCGGCAAGGTCTTGCACAACCCGGCGGCCTGCGCGGGCGTCACGTAGCGTGGGCTCTTCGGGTAGAACACGAAACCCAGCGCGTCGGCGCCGGCGGTCACGGCCGCGCACAGGTCTTCCTCGCGCGTGATGCCGCAGATTTTGATACGGGTGCGTTGCATGTCGGTTTCCAGGTAGTGGCTCAGAGCCACGGGAGCGGGTGTGCTGGCTCCTGCGGCAGTCCCCACTTGGGATCGTAATCGATTTTGGCCAGGTACAGGCCGTCCGGCATGAAGGTCGGCGCCGCCACGTCGCGCGAGCGGCTTTCCAGCACCTCTTTCATCCAGGCCGGTTCGTTGCGCCCGGTGCCCACATAGATGAGCGACCCGACGATGTTGCGCACCATGTGATGGAGGAAGGCGCTGGCGCGCACCGTGAACACGATCACGTCGCCGTAGCGCCGGATGCTGACCTCGTGCATCTGCTTGACCGGCGAGTTGGCCTGGCAGCCCGAGGCGCGGAAGGCCGAGAAATCGTGCTCGCCGATCAGGTACTGGCCGGCCTCGACCATGCGCTCCACGTCGAGCGGCCGGAATACCCACCCGGCCCGGTCGGCCAGCAGGGCCGACGGGTTCGGATTGTTGTACAGCACGTAGTGATAGGTGCGCGCGCGCGCCGAGAAGCGCGCGTGGAACTCGTTGCCTTCGGCGTCGGGTTTCACTTCGTGCGCCCAGCGCACCACGATCGATTCCGGCAGGAAGGCGTTCACGCCGCGCACCCAGCTCTGCATGGCACGGTCGAGTTCGGTGTCGAAATGGACGACCTGCTCGATGCCGTGCACGCCGGCGTCGGTGCGGCCGGCGCAGGTGGTGTGCAAGGGGGTGCAGGCGAACTTCTCGAGCGCGATCTCGAGCTGGTCCTGGACCGTGTTGCGCGCCGGCTGCTTCTGGTAGCCGTTCCAGCTGGTGCCTACATACTGGACACCCAGTGCGATGCGCCTCACGCGAGCAGGGAGCGCATGGCGCTGGCCTTGCTCACCTGTTCGCTGCTGCCACCCTTGATGACTTCGTCGAGCAGTTCGCGCGCGCCTTCCTTGTCACCGATTTCCTGGTAGGCGATCGCGAGATCGAGCTTGGTTTCCATTTCCATGTGCTCGGGCGACATGGCGGCCGGCGCCAGCGCCTCGCCGACCTCCGGCAGGGCTGCCGGGGTGTCGTCGGCGCGGTCGAAGGACGGCAGGTCGAGGTCGATGTCGGCCATCTCGAAGCCTGGTTCGACCGGCAGGCCCGGGGTCGGCGCCGCGCTGTCGGCCGCGCCGGCCGCCGGGGTTTCCGGCAAGC
>DAMCRY010000222.1:0-6921 GCA_032115075.1 Massilia sp. | reverse complement strand
CGGCGGCGGCTACGACGCCGTGATCCCGGCGGACGCGATCGCGAAACTGGATGTCGACGGCGACGTCATGCAGGCCCTCGGCCTGGACCTGTGGCGCAAGCCGGCCCGCATCGAGAAGGTGTTGCCGGGCGGGGCAGGGGAGCGCGCCGGCCTGCAGCCGGGCGATACGGTCCTGCTCGCCGACGGCAAGACGGTCGACGACGGACTGGCCTTCATCGAGACGGTGCAGGCGTCGGGTGGACGGCCGGTCCAGCTCGAAGTGCGGCGCGGCGGCGGCACGCTGCCGGTCACGCTGGCGCCCGAGCGCGACCCGAACGGCCGCGGGATCGCCAAGGTCATGCTGGCGCAGCCGGTCGAAATGGTGACCGTGTCGTCCGGGCCGATCGAGGCCCTGGGCAAGGGCGTCGAGCGCACCTGGGAGACCTCGGTCATGACGATCAAGATGATCGGGAAAATGGTTACCGGGGAAGCTTCGTGGAAGAATGTCACCGGCCCGATCACGATCGCCGACTACGCGGGACAGAGCGCGCGGGTCGGCCTGGCCACCTATTTGCAGTTCATCGCATTTATTAGTATTAGCTTAGGCGTGATGAATTTGTTACCGATTCCGGTTCTGGATGGTGGCCATTTACTGTATTATTCGCTGGAAGTTTTGACCGGGCGTCCCCTGCCTGCGCGCGTTGGAGAATTCGCACAGCGCTTCGGGGTCGGCCTGCTGTTCATGCTGATGGCGCTCGCCGTCTTCAATGACCTGGTGCGGTTGCTTTAGCGCTTGCCCTTCCGGTGGCATGGCGGCGATCCATGCAGTGATTCCCAGCACCGGCAAAATAATATGTACGTTGTCCAATGACTGACCCAGAAATCCAGCCAATGAATTTACAACCTGTTCGTTCTGCCCTGCCGTTCATCCGTCGCAGCATGATCGGCGCAGCCGTACTGGCCGTGTGCGCCAGCAACGCGCTCGCCGTCAACCCGTTCGTGGTCAAGGACATCCGGGTCGAAGGCATCCAGCGTACGGAAGCGGGCACCGTGTTCAGCTACCTGCCGGTGCGCGTGGGCGAGACCTTCGACGACGAGAAGGCCACCGCCGCCATCAAGGCGCTGTTCGCCACCGGCTTCTTCAAGGACATCCGCCTGGAAGAGGAAAACGGCGTGCTGGTCGTGCTGGTCGAGGAGCGCCCGGCGATCTCCTCGGTGGATTTCACCGGCACCAAGGAATTCGAGAAGGACAACCTGGTCAAGGCGCTGCGCGAGATCGGCGTCGGCGAGACCAAGATCTTCGACAAGGCGGCGGTCGACCGCGCCGAGCAGGAGCTGAAGCGCCAGTACCTGTCGCATGGCCTGTACGGCGTGAAGATCACCACCACCGTCACCCCGATCGAGCGCAACCGCGTGACGATCATGTTCAACGTCGACGAAGGCGACATCGCGAAGATCCGCCAGATCACCTTCGTCGGCAACAAGGCCTTCAGCGACAAGGAACTGCGCGAGCAGATGGAACTGCGCAATTCCGGCTGGTTCACCTGGTACTCGAAGGCCGACCAGTATTCGAAGCAGAAGCTGACCGGCGACCTGGAAGCGATCAAGTCCTGGTACCTGGCGAACGGCTACCTGGAAGCCAACGTCGAATCGACCCAGGTGTCGATCACGCCGGACAAGAAGGACATCTACCTCACCATCAACATCACCGAAGGCGAGAAGTACACCGTCTCCAGCGTGAAGCTGGAAGGCGAGACCTTCGGGCGCGAGGACGAGCTGAAGCAGCTGATCCTGCTCAGGCCCGGCCGCACCTATTCGGGCGACCTGCAGGAAGCCACCAACAAGCTGATCGCCGAGCGCCTCGCCACCTTCGGCTACGCCTTCGCGAACGTCGACGCGCGTCCGGAGATCGACCGCGAGAAGCGCGAAGTGGCCTTCACCTTCTTCATCGACCCGGGCAAGCGCGCCTACGTGCGCCACATGAACATCTCGGGCAACACCGTGACCCGCGACGAGGTGATCCGCCGCGAATTCCGCCAGTTCGAGAGCTCCTGGTACGACGCCAACCGCGTCAAGCTTTCGCGCGACCGCGTCGACCGCCTCGGCTACTTCAAGGACGTCAAGATCGAGACCCCGGAATCGCCGGGCACCTCGGACCAGGTCGACGTCAACGTGATCGTCGAAGAGAAGCCGACCGGTAACTTCATGATCGGCGGCGCGTTCTCGCAGGCCGAGAAGTTCACCTTCACGGCGGCGGTCTCGCAGGCCAACTTCGCCGGCAGCGGCAACACCGTCGGCATCGAGATCAACACCAGCAAGTACAACCGCACGGTGGCGGTCTCGCAGACGAATCCGTACTTCACCGACGAAGGCGTGTCGCGCTCGTTCCAGCTGTTCCACCGCAATTCGCGTCCGCTGTACGGCTACGGCACCTACTCGACGCGCCAGACCGGCGGCAACCTGACCTTCGGCGTGCCGTTCTCGGAAAGCGACACCGTGTTCTTCGGCGCCGGCCTGGAACGCACCGAGATCGAGACCGACGCGAACAGCCCCTTCCTGTACCTGCAGTTCGTGCGCGACAACGGCGGCCCGCGCAGCGGCATCGGCCGCGCCAGCACCTCGGCGATCCCGCTCACCGTGGCCTGGGGCCGCGACACCCGCGACAGCGCGGTGACGCCGACCCGCGGCCGCTTCCAGCGCGCCAACCTCGAACTGGACGCGATCGGCGACGTCAAGTACGCCCGCGTGATCTACGAACAGCAGTGGTACCGCCCGCTGACGTCCTGGATGACGCTGGCCCTGCGCGGCGAATTCGACTACGGCAAGGGCTTCGGCGGCAATGCCTACCCGGTCTTCAAGAACTTCTACGCCGGCGGCATCGGCTCGGTGCGCGGCTACGAAAGCTCGACCCTGGGCGTGGTCGACCAGAACTACGGCTACGCGATCGGCGGCGCCAAGCGCATCATCGGCAACGCCGAGCTGCAGTTCCCGTTCCCGGGCGGCGGCAAGGACCGCAGCCTGCGCTGGTTCACCTTCCTCGACGGCGGCCAGGTCTACCAGGAGAAGGAAAAGATCCTGCTCGACCGGATGCGCTACTCGGCGGGTATCGGCCTGCAGTGGATTTCCCCGGTGGGTCCGCTCAAGTTGAGTTATGCTAAGCCCCTGAACGCCAAGCCCGGCGATCAACTCGAACGCTTCCAGTTCCAGATGGGCACCGGCTTCTGACCGGCCCCCTGGCCTGCCCTGCATTGCGGAGAATGACCTTGAAAACGCTGATTGCCTCGCTGCCCCGACCTCTGCTCCGGCCGCTGCTTCGGCCCCTGCTGCTGGCCGCGCTGTGCGCAGCGCCGCTCGGCCTCGCCCATGCCCAGGGCCAGGCCGGCCCGAGCCGGATCGGCTTCGTCGCCACCGAGCGCCTGATGACCGAGTCGAAGATGGCCAAGACGGCCGACGCGCGCATCCAGGCCGAATTCTCGAAGCGCCAGAAGGTGGTCGAGGAAACGGTCAAGAAGCTCAAGGAGATGTCGGAGAAGTTCGACAACGAAGCCGCGAGCCTGAACGACATCGAACGCACCCGCCGCGCGCGCGAGCTGCTGAACATGGACAAGGACGTGCAGCGCATGCAGCGCGAGTTCCAGGAAGACCTCATGCAGCGCAAGAACGAGGAGCGCGCCGCCATCGCGACGCGCGCCTTCAAGATCATCGAGCAGGTCGCCGAGCAGGAAAAGCTCGACGCCGTGCTGGCGGAAGCCGCATGGACCAGCCCGCGCATCGACATCACCGACAAGATCCTGAAGCTGCTGGACAAGTAGTTTTCCGACTGCGCCGGCGGCTTGCAGCCACCCAGATTACGACATTGACTGCTACTCCACACACCAACACCGGCGTTCGCCTGGCCGACCTGGTCGAGCGCTTCGGCGGACAGCTGGTCGGCGACCCGGAGCTGGTCGTCTCGGCGATCGCGCCGCTCGACAGCGCGGGCGCCGCCCACATCAGCTTCCTCAGCAACAGCAAGCTGCGCGCGCTGGCCGCGCAAAGCCAGGCCGCGGCGCTGATCCTATCGCCGCTGGATGACCCGACGGTCAGCGCCACCTACGAGGGTGCGCGCATCGTCACCACCAATCCCTACGCCTATTTCGCGCGCACCGCCCAGTACTTCGTCTCGCTGGGCGAGACGCCGGCGGCGCCGGGCATCCACCCGAGCGCGGTGGTGGACCCGGACGCCATCGTCGACCCCACCGCCCACGTCGGGCCGAACGTCACCATCGAGGCGGGCGCCGTGATCGGCGCCCACGCGGTGATCGACGCCGGCTGCTTCATCGGCCGCGAGGCGCGCATCGGCGAATCCACCCACCTGTTCGCCAACGCGACCTTCCACGCCGGTTGCGTCATCGGCGCGCGCGGCATCGTCCACTCGGGGGCCGTGATCGGCACCGACGGATTCGGCTTCGCGGTCGAAGGCGGCAAGTACATCAAGATCCCGCAGACCGGGCGCGTGGTGATCGGCGACGACGTCGACATCGGCGCCAACACCTGCATCGACCGCGGCGCGCTGGCCGACACCGTGATCGAGGACGGCGTCAAGCTCGACAACCAGATCCAGATCGGCCACAACTGCCATGTAGGCGCCCACACGGCCATGGCCGGCTGCGTCGGCGTTGCCGGCAGCGCGAAGATCGGCAAGGGCTGCACCTTCGGCGGGGCCGCCATGGTGCTGGGTCACCTCGAGATCGCCGACAACGTCCATATCTCGTCGGGCAGCATGGTGTCGCGCTCCGTGGCCGAGCCGGGCCAGTACACCGGCTTCTACCCGCTGGCCAAGAACGCCGAATGGGAACGCAGCGCCGCCATTGTGCGCAACCTGGCCTCGATGCGCGAGAAGATCCGTTCCTTAGAGAAGACCATCAAAACACTCACAGAAGAAAAATGACCACCGAAGTCCAGACCTCCACCGCCAAGACCACCCTCGACATCAACGGGATCAAGGAATACCTGCCGCACCGCTATCCGCTGCTGCTGGTGGACCGTGTGCTCGACGTCGAACTGGGCAAGCGCATCACCGCGATCAAGAACGTCACCGTCAACGAAGAGTTCTTCAACGGCCACTTCCCGCACAAGCCGGTGATGCCGGGCGTGCTGATGATCGAAGCGATGGCGCAGACCGCCGCCATCCTGTCGTTCATGACCATGAACGTGAAGCCGGACGAGAACTCGGTGGTGTACTTCGTCGGCATCGACAACGCGCGCTTCAAGCGTCCGGTCGAGCCGGGCGACCAGCTCAAGATGGACATCGAGATCCTGCGCGTCTCGCGCGGCATCTGGAAGTACAAGGCGGTCGCCAGCGTGGACGGCAAGGTCGCCGTCGAGGGCGAACTGATGTGCACCATCCGCGCCAACGAGGCCGCCGCAACCCCGGCAGGACAGTGACATGAGCAAGATTCACCCTAGCGCGATCGTCGACCCCAAGGCCGAGCTGGACAGCTCGGTCGAGGTCGGCCCCTACTCGATCATCGGTCCGAACGTGCGCATCGACGCCGGCACCGTGGTGGGCCCGCACGTGGTCATCGAAGGCCACACGACGATCGGCAAGGACAACCGCTTCTTCCAGTTCGGCTCCATCGGCGCCGCGCCGCAGGACAAGAAGTGGAAGGGCGAGCCGACCCGCCTGGAAATCGGCAACGGCAACACCATCCGCGAGTTCGTGACCTTCAACCTCGGCACCGCCCAGGACGAGGGCATCACCCGGCTGGGCGACGACAACTGGATCTCGGCCTACGTGCACCTGGCGCACGACTGCCAGGTGGGGAGCCACACGATCTTCTCGAACAACGCCCAGCTGGCCGGCCACGTGCACGTGGGGGACCACGCGATCCTGTCCGGATACTGCGGCGTGCACCAGTTCTGCAAGATCGGCGCCCATGCCTTCATCGGCATGTACACCAGCCTGACCCAGGACGTGCCGCCTTTCGTGCTGGTCTCGGGCAACCCGGCCGGCCAGCGCGGCATCAACATCGAAGGCCTGAAGCGCCGTGGCTTCAGCCGCGAGCAGATCGACGGCATCCGTGCCGCCTACAAGCTGCTGTACCGCAGCGGCCTGACCCTGGAAGAAGCCAAGGCCGCGCTGCTGGAGCAGGAGACCGCGCTGCCGGCAGCCGCGAACGACATCCGCGCGATGCGCGAATTCCTCGGCACCGCCACCCGTGGCATCGTCCGCTGAAGTTTCGCTCCCGGGTGTTTCGCTGGCGATGGTCGCCGGCGAGGTGTCCGGCGACATGCTCGCCGCCCGTCTCATGGCCGGCCTGCGCCCGCACCTGCCGAACGCCCGTTTCCACGGTATCGGCGGCCCCCGCATGCTCGAGCAGGGCATGGTCTCCGACGTGCCCCTCGAGACGCTCACGGTGCGCGGCCTGTTCGAGATCATCCCGCGCTACCGCGAGATCAAGGGCATCCAGAACACGCTGCGCGACCGCCTGCTGCGCGAACGCCCGGCCGCCTTCATCGGCGCCGACTACCCGGGGTTCAACCTCGGGCTGGAAGAGCAGCTGCGCCGTGAAGGCATCCCGACCGTGCACTTCGTCAGCCCGCAAATCTGGGCCTGGCGCGGCGGGCGCATCAAGAAGATCAAGCGTGCCGTGTCGCACATGCTGGTGATCTTTCCCTTCGAGGAAGCGATCTACCGCGCGGCCGGCGTGCCGGTGACCTATATCGGGCATCCGCTGGCCGAGACGATCCCGCTGGCGCCCGACGTGGCGGGAGCGCGCGCCGCGCTCGGCATCGCGCCGGATGCGCGCGTGGTCACCATCATGCCGGGCAGCCGCATGGGCGAGCTGAAGTACCTGGCCGCGCCGTTCACGGCGGCGGCGAAGCTGCTGGCCGAGCGCGACCCGAAGCTGGTGTTCGTCGCGCCGATGGCCGGCGAGCGCCAGCGCGCCTACTACACCG
>DAMCRY010000221.1:0-6940 GCA_032115075.1 Massilia sp. | reverse complement strand
GCATGCCGCTGCGCCTGGTGCTGGAAGGCGAAACGGTACGAAGCAGCCCGCTTCCGCCACCACCACGGGCCCTGGCCGCGCCTCGCCTTGCCCTGCTGGGCGACACGCTCTATCTCGCGGGCAGCGACGCCGGTGGCGGACTGCAACTGCTGGCCCTCGACCTCAAGGCAAGCGGCGCGGGCTGGAGCACCGTCGCATCCTATCCCGGTGCCGGCGGCGCTGCGACCTCGCTAGGCGCCCAGAACTCGCGCGTGATCGTGACCCTGGCGCAGGCCGGCATGGGCGATCGCGTGCTGGTCTGGCATGCCAAGAACGGCTGGCGCGAAGCGGTGCGCGCCAGTGGACGGGTGGTCGACGGCGGCGCGCGCGCCACCGGCCAGGCGCACCTGCTGTACCTGCTGCAGACCGCGGGCGGCGCCGAACTATGGACGTACCACACCATCACCGACACCTGGGCGCGCCAGGGATCGGCGGGCGCCGCCGCCCCGTACGTCGCGGCGGGTTGGGGCAAGGGGCTGCTGTGGGCCCACGCGGTGGAAGGCCGGAGTGCCTTCACGTTCGGTGAACTGGAAGCCGGCCAGCGTCTCCTGAAGCCGCTCGACTGGTTCATGATCGTCGTCTACCTGGTCGGCATGCTGGGCATCGGCTGGTACTACTATGCGCGCGAAAAGCGCAACTCGACCGCCGACTTCTTCGTGGGCGGCCGCTCGATCCCGTTCTGGGCAGCCGGGATCAGCCTGTACGCTGCCAATACCAGCTCGATCAGCTACATCGCGATTCCCGCGAAAGCCTTCGAGACCAACTGGCAGTACATGACCAATAACCTGATCGCCGTGATCGCCCTCGGCTTCGTCGCGGTGGCCATCGTACCGCTGTTGCGCCGGCTGAACCTGATGTCGGTGTTTCACTACCTGGAAATCCGCTTCCACCCGGCCATCCGCATGCTGGCCAGCCTGATCTGCATCCTGGTGCAGATCGGTAGCCGCATGAGCGTGATCCTGCTGCTACCCTCGCTTGCGATTGCCACCATCACCGGCATCGACGTCACCTGGAGCATCCTGCTAATGGGAGGATTCACCATCGTCTACACCGCGATGGGCGGCATGAAGGCGGTGGTATGGACCGACTTCGTCCAGCTGATCGTGAAGATGGGCGGGGCGCTGTTCGCGATCGGATTCATCATCTGGAAGCTGGATGGCGGCGTGGCCGAATTCGTCCAGACCTCGATGGCCGAGGACAAGACCAGGCTGTTCGATTTCAGCTGGGACCTCACTCAGCCGACCGTCTGGGGCTTCATCTTCCTGGTCATCTTCGACGTCGTGCTGACCTTCCCGAAAGACCAGGTGCTGATGCAGCGCGCGCTGTCGACCAGGTCGGCCCCCGAGGCGACGCGCTCGATCATCACCTTCGCCCTGATCTCGATCCCGGGCGGCTTCATCTTCTACACCATCGGCACCGCGCTGTTCGCCTTCTACAAGAGCAATCCGGAACGCATGAACCCGGCGTTGTCGGTGGACGCGACCTTCCCGCTGTTCATCGCGGCCGAGCTGCCCACCGGGATCACCGGCCTGATCATCGCCGGCATCCTGGCCGCCGCCATGGCGACCCTGTCCGGCATCATGAACAGCGTTGCAACCCTGGCCTCGGTCGATTTCTACGAGAAGATCGTCAAGAACCCGACGCCGAAGAAGAGCGTGCTGTTCGCCGAGGTGGCGACCGTGGTCACCGGCCTGATCGGGATCGCGGCGGCGCTATGGCTGTCGCGCTTCAATTCGCATTCGTTGTTCGACGTCTCGATCGAGCTGGCCGGCCTGCTCGGCGGCGGCTTCGCCGGCGCCTATACCCTCGGCATGTTCACCCGCCGCGCCAACTGGCAGGGTGTCGCCCTCGGTATCGCGGGCAGCACCTGCCTGACCACCTATGCCTGGTCGGTCAAGCTGGTCCATCCGTATTTCTACCTGCCGGTATCGATCATGCTGTGCATCGTGATCGGCTACCTGGCCAGCTTCCTGTTCCCGGCGCCCAGGCAATCGCTGGCGGGCCTCACCATCTACGCAGACAAGTAACCACTCCGCAGACCATGACCAAATCAAAAGAGCCGAAGTTTTACGACACCCCGCTGCCGCACACGATCCCCGCCCACCTGCCGTTGCCGGGCAAGTCGCCCGACTGGCCCTTCCTCACGATCGGCAAGTGGAAGATCGACGTCAACAACTACGCCGAGAGCTGGCGCGAACAGCTGGCGATCTGGCGCACCGAGCACAAGATCCGCATGGGCTACAGCGACGCCGAGTATCGGCGTCCGGAGCTGCAATGGGCGCAGAAGAACTTCGTGCACACCCAGATGATGGTCGAAGACCGCTATTTCTACGATCCGGTGGCGCGCAAGTACACGGTCGACCGCTACCTCGACGACCTGGAGCGGCGCTATGGCGGCATCGACAGCGTGCTGGTCTGGTACATCTATCCGAACATCGGCATCGACAACCGCAACCAGACCCAGCTCGCCTACGACATGCCCGGCGGACTCGCAGGGCTGAAAGACGCGGTGCAGGATTTCCAGCGCCGTGGCGTGAAGGTATTCCTGCCCACCATGCCTTGGGATAACGGCACCCACGACCAGCGGCAGACCGACTGGGATGCGGTTACCGCCCTGGCGGTGGCGGTTGGCGCCGACGGCGTCAACGGCGACACCTACAACGGCGTGCCACGCGCGTTCCGCGATGCCGCCGACGCCGCCGGCCTCGGCCTGGTATTCCAGCCCGAGGGCTCGCTGACGGCAGACGAGCTGCTGCAGTGGAACCACCAGACCTGGGGCAAGGCGTCGACCGAGATCATCCCGGCCGTCAGCAAGGTGAAATGGCTGGAATCGCGCCATATGGTCAACATCGAGAACCGCTGGTGCCGCGACCGTAACGACGACTTCCAGTACATGTTCTTCAATGCGATCGGCTACACCAGCTGGGAAAACGTGTGGGGCATCTGGAACGGCTTCACGGAGCGCGACGGCGAGACGTTGCGACGCCTCGCTACCATCCTGCGCACCTTCCACCGCCAGGCCGTCAGTCCCGACTGGCAGCCGTACGCGATGGCGTTGCAGCAGAACGTCTTCGCCAGCATGTTCCCGGCCGATGGCGTGACGCTGTGGACAGTCGTCAACCGCAACGAGTACGGGGTCGACGGCGAGCAGCTCACCGTCGACCATGTCGCGGGGCGGCGCTATTACGACTTGTGGAGCGGCGTGCCGATCGCACCACTGGTCGAAGGGAAGGGCGCCGATGCCACCGCCACGTTCGCCTTTGCGATGGAGGCACGTGGCTTCGGTGCGCTGCTGGGCATCGAAGCCGGCGCCTCTTTCGACGGACTGGACGAGGTGCTGGCCAGGATGCGCGATTTCTCCGCGACGCCGCTGCAGTCGTACGCAGGGGCCTGGACCCCCTTGCCGCAGCAACTGGTGGAAAGCGCACCGACCGCCCCGAGCGCCCAGGTCGCGGAAGGCATGGTCGCGATCCCTGGCGGGGTCTTCAATTTCGAAGTGACCGGCATCGAAGTCGAGGGCTACACCTGGGCCGGCCTGGATTTCCAATACCCATGGGAGAGCACGGCGCGCCGCGCGCACCGCCACCGCATGCATATGGCACCCTTCCACATCGACCGCTATCCGGTGACCAACGCCCAGTTCAAACGCTTCCTGGACGCCAGCGGCTATTGGCCGGAGGACGACCACAACTTCCTGCGCGACTGGGACAATGGTGTCCCGCGTGCGGGCTGGGAGAACAAGCCGGTGACCTGGGTGGCACTGGAAGATGCGCGCGCCTACGCGGCCTGGGCCGGCAAGCGCCTGCCGCGTGAATGGGAATGGCAATATGCCGCACAGGGCCTGGACGGGCGCCTGTACCCATGGGGGAACGAATGGAAACCGGAGGCCGCACCGGCCGTCTTCAAGGGGCGTGAGCTGCCTCCCCCTAGTGACGTCGATGCCCATCCAGCCGGCGCCAGCCCGTTCGGCGTCATGGACATGGTCGGCAATGTCTGGCAGTGGACCGATGAATACGTCGACGAGCACACGCGCGCCGCCTGCCTGCGCGGCGGGAGCTTCTACGAGCCGCAGACTTCGCACTGGTACTTCCCGCAAGCGCGCCGTCTCGACCAGCACGGGAAGTACCTCCTGATGGCGCCGTGCAAGGACCGCTCCGCGCTGCTGGGCTTCCGCTGCGTGGTCGATGCCGCATGATGCCGGGACCAGCGATGCCGACCTCCGTCACTTTCCCCGAACCGGCGCGCGTGCGCATGCATGGCTTGTTGGGGGAAGCGCTGGCCGCCAACCTGGCGGGCCGCCTGACGCGCTTCATCGCTGACGAGGCCAGCCCCGCGATCGCGTTGTTCGGCGATGCCCACAAATGCCACAACCACGAGGGCGACTGGTATGGCGAGCATGCCGGCAAGTGGCTTTATGCGGCCGCGCGCGCGGCCAGCCGCAGCGGCGACGCGGCGTTGGGGCGCCAGGTGCGCCGCGTGGCCGATTACCTGGCGGCGCAGCAGGAGGACAACGGCTACCTCGGCACTTACGCGCCCGAGCGCCGCTTCATGGTGCCTCAGGGACCGGCGCAGCGTACCTGGGATGGCGCCCCAAGCAAGCGCACCTGGGACATCTGGACCCATGCCTATTTAATCCTGGGCATGATCGAAGCATGGCGCTGCCTCGGCGAGGAGCGCTACCTGGCATGCGCACGCAGGATCGGCGACCTGTGCCTGCACGCACTGGGCGAAGGCGGGATCGACATCACCTCCCTCGGCAACCATTTCGGCATGTCGGCCACCGTCCTGCTCGACCCGGCCACGGAACTCTACCTGGTCACCGGCGATGCGCGCTACCTGGCGCTGGCGCGCCGCGTGCTGGAGCAAGCCAATGCCAGGATTGAACTCAATTTGCTGCCGCAGGCGCTGGCCGGCACCGATGCCGCCGAGATCGCGACCGGCAAGGCTTACCAGCTATGCTGGAACATGGTCGGCGTGGCCAAGCTGTATCGCGCGACCGGAGAGGCGGCGCTGCTGGAGGCCGTGCGCAAGGTCTGGGACAGCATCCGCACCCATCACCTGAGCCTCGGCGGTGGACCCTGGGGCGGGGTTGCGCACCGCTCGCGCGAAGTGTTCAACCACCGTGGTACCTTCAGCCCGTATGGCTATATCGAGACCTGCTCGACCTTCTCCTGGATCCAGCTGAACCGCGAACTGCTGGCCATCACCGGCGAAGCGCGCTATGCCGAGGAGATCGAGCGCGCTGCCTACAATGACCTGCTGGGCGCGCAAGACCCGAACGGCGAGGATTGGTGCTACTACATCTACCCGAACGGCAAGCGCGTCTACACGACCTACTGGCGCTGCTGCAAGTCGAGCGGCGCGATGGCGCTGGAAGAACTGCCTGGCGTGGCCTGGGCCGTGCGCGGCGCTGACGAGATCATGGTCAACCTGTACGGGCCGGGCGAGGCTAGCCTGGCGCTGGCGGCCGCCGGACAGGTCGGGCTGCGCCAGGAGACCGGCTATCCGTTCGACGGCGCAGTGCAGATCACGCTTGCACCGGAACGGACCGCGCGCTTCACGCTGGCGCTGCGGGTGCCATCCTGGGCGGGAATGGTGCGCGCAACCGTGAACGGCGTGCCGATCCATGCAGTGGTCGACGGGGCGGCGGCGGGCGGCTGGCTCCGCATCGACCGCGAGTGGAAGGCGGGCGACACGGTGTCGCTGGCCATGCCGATGCGGCCGGTCCTGCACCGCCAGGTCAGCCAGAATACCCAGGAATCGCTGGCGCCGGACGGCTCGCCGGTGGCCCAGCAGGTGATGCGTTACGACTATGTGGCGATCACGCGCGGGCCGCTGGTCTACGCTACCGGCCTGATCGACGGCTTCAAGACGGAGGAGACCCTGCGCCTGCCCGACGATCCGGATGCCGTCCTGGAGACGGCGCCGGTGCCGGATGGCTACCGCGGCCCGGCGGTGCGCCTGAACCTCGGCTACCGGGCGCCGCTCACCTTCCAGCCCTACTTCGAAGCCGGCGGCCGCCACGATGGCGGCTGGCGCCTGACCTGGATGCAGGTCGTGGGACCGGCCCAGGCCTGAGCCGGTCCTGCTTCAGGCCGCATCCCTGGCGGGGCGCTGCAGCGCGACCGGCCGCGCCTGGGAAGGCCGCTGCACCTGGATTGCCTGGACCGGCAGCGCCAGCCGCACCTCGTGCTGCGCCAGCAGCGCCACGATGCGCAGGTAGATTTCCTGCTGCGTGTCCATGAACACCCGGTAGTCGGCGCTGTCGACGTAGTAGACGGTCTCGAAGGTGTAGCCGGGCGCCGCCAGCGACGCCAGGTGGGCGCGGTCGAAGCGCGTCTGCGGCTGGGCGACGACGATCTCCTCGACCAGGCCGGGCAGCCGGCGCAGGGTCGGCTCCGGCGTGTCGTAGGTGACGTCGAAGCGGAACACCACGCGCCGCGCTTCCATGCGGCGCAGGTTCTGGATGCGGCTCTTGAGCAGGTCGGCGTTCGAGAACACGATCTGTTCGCCGCCCAGGCTGCGCACCCGGGTGGTCTTCAGGCCGATGCGCTCGACCGTGCCCAGCATGGTGTCGACGATGATGAAGTCGCCCACCACGAAGGGCTTGTCCAGCACGATGGAGAGCGAGGCGAACAGGTCGCCCAGGATGCTCTGCACGGCCAGGGCGATGGCGATGCCGCCGATGCCGAGACTGGCCACCAGGGTGGTGATGTTGACGCCCAGGTTATCGAGGATCATCAGGCCGACCACCGCCCACAGCACCACCCGCACCAGGAAGGCGATCGCGGCCGAGGAGGTGATGCGGTCGGGGTCGGCCGCCTGCTGGGCGCGCGTCGCCGCCAGCCAGGCGCGCACCGCGTGGTCGCCCCAGATCGCGCACTGCACCAGCACCGCGGCG
>DAMCRY010000220.1:856-6955 GCA_032115075.1 Massilia sp. | reverse complement strand
CAGGATTGGATTCCCGCCTGCGCGGGAATGACGGTATCGAGGGTGGCGGCAAGAACGAAGTTGCGGTCGTTCCAGATGTTAGCGCCAGCCCGTCGTTCCCGCGCAGGCGGGAACCCAATTTCGGCTCCCGTCAAGCGTAGGACTGTTTGTCCATCGCGGTATCGTCGGGCGCCAGGGCGGTGGTGGGGCTGATGGGGCGCAAACAGGATTGGATTCCCGCCTGCGCGGGAATGACGGTATCGAGGGTGGCGGCAAGAAAGAAGTTGCGGTTGTTCCAGAGGTTAGCGCCAGCAAGTCGTTCCCGCGCAGGCGGGAACCCAATTTCCGCCCCCGCCAAGCTACCGCATCGTTGGCCGGTAAGCGCGGCAGTCAACGAAAAAAGCCGCCCGAAGGCGGCTTCCGATGCCACGCCAGGCGCGGATTATTGTCCGCGTTTTGCGCGCGCCTTGGCGGCGATGCGCATGCGCAGTGCGTTCAGCTTGATGAAGCCGCCCGCGTCCGCCTGGTTGTAGGCGCCGCCGTCCTCGTCGAAGGTGGCGATGTTCATGTCGAATAGCGAATCGGTCTTCGAATCGCGCGACACCACGATCACGTTGCCCTTGTAGAGCTTCACGCGCACCCAGCCGTTGACGGTCTTCTGGGTGTGGTCGATCAGGGTCTGCAGCGCGACGCGCTCCGGCGCCCACCAGTAGCCGTTGTAGATCAGCGAAGCGTAGCGCGGCATCAGGTCGTCCTTCAGGTGCGCCACTTCGCGGTCCAGGGTGATCGACTCGATGGCGCGGTGCGCCTTGAGCATGATGGTGCCGCCCGGGGTTTCGTAGCAGCCGCGCGACTTCATGCCGACGTAGCGGTTCTCGACCAGGTCGAGGCGGCCGATGCCGTGCTTGCCGCCCAGGCGGTTCAGTTCCGTCAGGACTTCGGCGGCGCTCATGCGCTTGCCGTTCAGCGCGACGATGTCGCCCTGTTCGTATTCGATGTCGAGGTACTCGGCTTCGTTCGGCGCCTGTTCCGGCGACACGGTCCAGCGCCACATCGATTCCTCGGCTTCGGCGCTCGGGTTCTCCAGGTGGCGGCCTTCGAAGGAGATGTGCAGCAGGTTGGCGTCCATCGAGTAGGGCGCGCCGCCGTTCTTGTGCTTCATGTCGATCTCGATGCCGGCGTCTTCCGCGTACTTCAGCAGCTTCTCGCGCGACAGCAGGTCCCATTCACGCCATGGAGCGATGATCTTCACGTCCGGCTTGAGGGCGTAGGCGCCCAGCTCGAAGCGCACCTGGTCGTTGCCCTTGCCGGTCGCGCCGTGCGAGACGGCGTCGGCGCCGGTCTCGTTGGCGATCTCGATCAGGCGCTTGGCGATCAGCGGGCGCGCGATCGAGGTGCCCAGCAGGTATTCGCCTTCGTACACGGTGTTGGCGCGGAACATCGGGAATACGAAGTCGCGCACGAATTCTTCGCGCACGTCGTCGATGTAGATGTTTTCCGGCTTGATGCCGAACTTGAGCGCCTTGGCGCGCGCCGGTTCCAGTTCTTCGCCCTGGCCGAGGTCGGCGGTGAAGGTGACGATTTCGCAGTTGTAGTGATCCTGCAGCCACTTGAGGATGACCGAGGTGTCGAGGCCGCCGGAGTAGGCGAGGACTACTTTTTTAATGTCGCTCATGGATGTTTCCAGTGATGGGAGGGAGGTGGGGGTTACGGATGGTCAGCTGGCCTTTGTGGATCCCTCCCGCGAGGGCGGGAGGGATGGCCAACGATCAAGCTTGGGTTGGTGATGGGTTAAATCGGTAAAAAGGATTACTTGTCTTCGATGCGGCCGAGCAGCAGGTATTCGATCAGCGCCTTCTGCACGTGCAGGCGGTTCTCCGCCTCGTCCCAGACCACCGACTGCGGGCCGTCGATGACCTCGGCGGCGACTTCCTCGCCGCGGTGCGCCGGCAGGCAGTGCATGAACAGCGCGTCCGGGGTCGCGCGCGCCATCTTGGCGGCGTCCACGATGAAGCCGTCGAAGGCCTTCAGGCGCTCGGCGTTTTCCTTCTCGTAGCCCATGCTGGTCCAGACGTCGGTGCTGACCAGGTGCGCGCCTTCGCAGGCATCCGAGGGGTTGTCGAACAGGGTGTAGCGCCGGGTGTTCACCAGCTTCGGATCGATCTCGTAGCCTTTCGGGGTCGAGACGTTCAGGTGGAAGCCGAACACCTCGGCCGCCTGCAGCCAGGAGTACAGCATGTTGTTGGCGTCGCCGATCCAGGCCACCGTCTTGCCGGCGATCGGACCGCGGTGCTCGTAGAAGGTGAAGATGTCGGCCAGCACCTGGCAGGGGTGGTGTTCGTTGGTCAGGCCGTTGATCACGGGGACGCGCGAGTGCGCGGCGAAGCGCTCGATGATCTCCTGGCCGAAGGTGCGCACCATGATGATGTCGCACATGCGCGACATCACCTGGCCCGCGTCTTCCACCGGTTCGCCGCGGCCCAGCTGGCTGTCGCGGGTGTTCAGGTAGATCGCGGCGCCGCCCAGCTGGTGCATGCCGGCCTCGAAGGAGAGGCGGGTGCGGGTCGAGCTTTTCTCGAACACCATCACCAGGGTGCGGTCGACCAGCGGGTGGTACACCTCGTAGGCCTTGAACTTGCGCTTGATGACCTTGGCGCGCTCGATGACGTATTCGAATTCGTCGAAGGTGAAATCGGAAAACTGCAGGAAGTGCTTGATGGGTTGTGCTGCCATGATGTCGTCTGCTTTGCTGGTATCCATACGATTATAAGGGCTTTTCGCTTGACGTAAGGGAAAGTCGCATCCGCGCCGGGGAAACCCGACGAAAGCGATCAATACAAGGTCTGCGAGGATTCGTGCAGCAGCTGCCCATACAGCTCGTGCCGCATCTTCGCGATCTTCCCTTCCGCCACGGCGCCCAGCACCGCGCACTGCGGCTCGGCCAGGTGGCGGCAGTTGTAGTACTTGCAGCCGCCCAGGTAGGGCTTGAACTCGACGAAGGCCCGTTCCAGCATCCCCTCCGTCAGGTGGTAGAGCCCGAATTCCTGGAAGCCCGGCGAATCGATGATCGACGCCCGGGTGGACGACACATCGGGCAGCCAGTACAGGCGCGTGAAGGTGGTGGTGTGCTTGCCGGTGTCGAGCGCCTCCGAGATCTCGCGCACGGCGATGTCGGCATCCGGCACCAGGAGGTTGATCAGCGAGGACTTGCCCATGCCCGACTGGCCGATGAAGATCGAGGACTGGCCCTCCAGCAGCGGCATCAGGGTCGCGACCGCGTGTTCGGGGCGCTCCCTTGCCGACAGCTCGTGCAGCGGATAGCCCAGCGACGCGTACAGCCCGGCGCGCTCGCGGGCGCGCGCCAGGGGCGCCTCGACGTCGACCTTGTTCAGGATGATGTGGGCTTCGATGCCGGCCGCCTCGGCGGCCACCAGGGCGCGCGAGACCAGGTCGTCGGCGAAGCTCGGTTCGGTGGCGACGACGATGAACAGGCGCGAGATGTTCGCCGCCAGCAGCTTCGACTTGTACTGGTCGGAGCGGTAGAGCAGGGTGGTGCGGTCGGCGATCTTCTCGATCACGGCCTGGTCGTTCGAGGTGCGCTTCAGGACCACGACGTCGCCCACGGCCACGTTGGTCTTCTTGCCGCGCGTGACGCACTGCAGCTTCTCGCCGTTGGCGTCGGCCAGGTAATGGCGGCCGTGGGCTGCGATGATGGTGCCGGTCAAGGTGTCGGAAACTGGGCTCATGCGCCGGTCCTTTGCGCGTACAGGGCGTCGGCCTTGGCCGCGCAGATGAAATCGTTCATCGACAGCGCCGCGCCGGCCGAATGCGTGGTGTAGGCCACCGTGCAGCGGCGGTAGCCCACCGTCATGTCCGGATGGTGGTTCTCGCCCTCGGCCATCCAGGCGACGGCGTTCACGAAGGCGATGGTCTCGCGGTAGTCGCGGAAGGCGAATTCGCGCGCGATCGCGCCGCCGGCGGCGCGCCAGCCGGGCACCAGGGCCAGCAGCGCCGGGACGGCGCCCGGATCCAGCGCGGGCGCGCCGTGGGTGGAGTGTTGGTCGAGAAGGTTCATGCGGCCGCCATGTTCAGGTGTTTCACCCGTACCGAAGCCGGCGGGTGCGAATCGTAGAAGGCCGAGTGCAGCGGGTCCGGCGTCAGGGTCGAAGCGTTGTCCTCGTACATCTTGACCAGGGCCGACACCAGGTGCCGGTGGTCGGTATGCCTGGCCGCGAAGGCATCGGCCTCGAATTCGTGCTTGCGCGAGGTGATGGAATTGAGCGGCGCCAGCACGAAGGTGAAGATCGGCAGCACCAGCGCGAACAGGATCAGCGCCATGCCGTCGTTCGAGGCGTCCATCATCGGCGTCACCCCCAGGCCGGTGTAGAACCAGGCCTGCGTCTTGAGGTAGCCGAGCAGCGCCAGGAAGGCCAGCGACAGCGCGAACATCACCACGATGCGCTTGACGATGTGGCGCAGCTTGAAGTGGCCGAGTTCGTGGGCCAGCACGGCTTCGATCTCGTGCGGGTCGAGGCGCGCGAGCAGGGTGTCGAAGAAGACGATGCGCTTGTTGCTGCCGAAGCCGGAGAAGTAGGCGTTGCCGTGGGCGCTGCGCTTGCTGCCGTCCATCACGAACAGGCCCTTCGAGGCGAAGCCGACGCGCGCCATCAGGCCTTCGATGCGCTCTTTCAGCGACATGTCCTCGAGCGGCGTGAACTTGTTGAACAGCGGCGCGATCACGGTCGGATACAGGACCATCATCAGGAGCTGGAAGCCGCTCCACACGCACCAGGCCCACAACCACCACAGGTCGCCGCTCTTTTCCATCAGGGCCAGGATCACCCACAGCAGCGGCAGGCCGATGACGGCGCCCACCAGCGCGCCCTTGGCCATGTCGGCGATCCACAGGCCCGGGGTCATCTTGTTGAAGCCGAAGCGCTCCTCGAGCACGAACTGGCGGTACCAGTCGAGCGGCAGGTCGAGCACGCCGGACAGCACGGCGAAGGCGACCACCAGCGCCATCTGGTGCGGGATGCCCGGTCCGGTCAGCGGCAGCAGCGTGGTCGACAAGGCCTGCAGCCCGCCCAGCAAGGTAAAGCCGACCAGCACCACGCCGCCCCACAGCAGCGCGACGATGCCGAGACGGGTCTTGGCGACGGTATAGTCGGCCGCCTTCTGGTGCGCCGCGAGCGGGACTTTCGGCGCAAACTCGGCCGGCACGCTGGCGCGGTGGCGCAGCACGTGGCGGATGTGCCGCCCGGCCAGCCAGAAGCGCAGCGCGAGCGTCAGCGCGAAGAAAACGACGAACAAAACCGAAAACCCGAGTGAAGACATTCTGTGCCTGTGAGAAAATGCGGGATTACCAAGTAAAAGCAACAGCGCGACGCCACGCGCCGACCTGATAAAGCAAAGAGAGAATTATGTCACAAGCCACACAAACCGAAGGGGCCGCCGCGCCCGTGCGTCCGAACGAATTCAACCTGGTCTGGGTCGACATGGAAATGACCGGCCTGGACCCGGACAACGACCGCATCATCGAGGTCGCCGTGGTCGTCACCGACGCCGACCTGAACGTCATCGCCGAAGGTCCGGTGTTCGCCATCCACCAGTCGGACGAGACCCTGGACAAGATGGACAACTGGAACAAGGGCACCCACGGCAAGTCGGGCCTGATCGACCGCGTCAAGGCGTCCACCGTCACCGAAGCCCAGGCCGAGCAGGAACTGATCGCCTTCCTGAAGCAGTACGTCCCGGCCAACAAGTCGCCGATGTGCGGCAACTCGATTTGCCAGGACCGCCGCTTCATGGCGCGCGGCATGCCGAAGCTGGAAGCCTTCTTCCACTACCGTAACCTGGACGTGTCGACCCTGAAGGAGCTGTGCCGCCGCTGGAAGCCGGAACTGGCCTCGGGTTTCAAGAAGCACCAGAAGCACACCGCCCTGGCCGACATCGTCGAGTCCATCGAAGAGCTGCGCTACTACCGCGAGCATTTCATCAAGCTGTAACGCCTTCCTCCGCCTGCCGGCTAAAAATGGCTCGCAGGCAATAAGTTGTGCGACAATCGGACATGGCCCACCCACCCGATTCCAGGTCCGACACTCCCAGGTCCGTGCCGCCGGA
>DAMCRY010000220.1:0-846 GCA_032115075.1 Massilia sp. | reverse complement strand
CGGATGCGATGCAGACGCGCATCCGGCGGCACGACTGGGCGCGGACGCCGCTCGGCCCGCGCGAACGCTGGCCGGGCGCGCTGCGCACCGCGGTGGACATGATGCTGCACTCGGCCTTCCCCATGTTCCTGGCGTGGGGGCCGGAGCTGGTCTTCCTCTATAACGACGCCTACGTGCCGCTGCTCGGGCGGAAGCACGGGCATGCGCTGGGCGCGCGCTTTTCCGAGCTGTGGGCCGAGGTCTGGCCCGACATGGTGCCGCTGATCGACCGCGCGCTGTCGGGCAAGCAGGTGTACTACGAGGACATGCCGATGACGGTCAACCGGCGCGGCTACCCGGAGCGCGCCACCTTCACCTTCTCGCACGCGCCGCTGATCGGCGACGACGGCGAGGTGGCGGGCCTGTTCTGTACCGTGATGGAGACCACCCGCCGCGTCGCCGCCGAGCGCCGCGCGGCCTTCGAGCTGACCGTCTCGGATGCGCTGCGCCCCCTGGCGTCGAGCGAGGAGGTGGTGGCCACCGCCAGTGCGCTGCTGGGCGGCGAACTGCATGCCGGCCGGGTGGTGTATGCCGAGATGAACGAGTCCAGCGGCCGCTTCTCGGTGCCGCGCGGGTGGGCGCGCGACGGCAGGGTGATGTCCCAACCCAGCTTCAATCTCGACGAATTCGGCCCGGCCGTGGGTGCGGCCCTGCGCGCCGGCGACGTGGTGCGCATCCGCGACACCGCGCGCGACGTGCGCACGGCCGGCTACCGCAGCGCCTACGTCGCCGACCGGATCGCCGCCGTGCTGCTGGTGCCGCTGGTGAAGTCGGGCCGCCTGCGCGCCTGTCTCGGCATCGACTGCC
>DAMCRY010000219.1:0-6982 GCA_032115075.1 Massilia sp. | reverse complement strand
TCCGGGCCCGCCGCCAGGGCGTCGAAGCGCAGCGGCCAGTCGGGCAGGGCGCCGAGCCGGTAGACGCAGGTCATGTGGGACAGCGCGGCCACCAGCGGTAGCCCCTCGCGTCCTGGGCTGGCCACCAGCGGGTCCAGGTGGGCCAGGCCGGCCGCGTAGTCGCCGCAGCCGGTCTCGATGAAGCCGGCGATGGCGCGCAGGGTGGCGTCTCCGGCGAACAAATCGGGATGGTCGGCCATGAAGGCGTCCACGTCTTCCAGCAGGTTCATGCGGTAGAGCAGCTGGACGGCATCGACGAAATATTCGTAGCAGCGATGCAGCCCGAGGATGCGTCCGAGCGCGCCGCGCACGCTGTCGGCCAGGCGTTCCGGAACGATGTGGTCGCGGTAGCGGTTGTTGGTGTCGGTGCAGGCGTTGGCCTGCAGGATGCCGAACAGCATCAGGCGCAGGGCGCGGTCGTGTTCGGCGGGGAGCGCCGTGTTCGGAATCTGCTGCAGCAATTCCGCCAGCTGCAGCGTGTCGACGTTGTCGGTCCGGGCCACCCACTCGACCAGTTCGCGCGGCACGTCGCCCAGGTCGGGGAAGGCGAAACTGCTGGAAAGGGCGTCGCGGTAGTACTGGTGCAGGCCGCGCAGGCGCGCCAGCCGGGCGGCGCGGGTCGGGTCGTCGGAGGTGCTGGCTGGAGGCATGCGAATGAAATCCGGCTCGAACGAAGAAGGTTGGGAGACGCCGGTCCCGTGGGGAACGCGTCGTGCTTGTGCGCGATTGTAAGGCCTGGCCCTGTCGGACGATCAAAAAAATGCTTTTCCCAGGATAAATACACCGCTGCCTCATGCGCTGTGCGTGAAAAAGCATGCAGGCGGAGTGTGCACGACTGACCGCTTCCAGATGTCATCATTTTCTGTAGCGCACTTATAATGCATATCTGTAACAATCTTGTTTAGGAAAAAGGGGCTAAACTGCGCGCTTTTTTCGAAAGATTGTTGAGTTCCCACTATCAATTTTTGTATAAACCCACCAGGCTGTGGTGCTGTACGCACAGAGGGGGGAGCGGCAAAGCTGTTTAGTAAATGCCGAACAAACCCACGCCATCGACCCGTGCCAGGAGCCCTGCATGCGCCGTCAAGGACCGCGTGGGGAAGTTCGAAGGCCATCGGTGCCGGCCGATTCACGTCGCAATCTGGGGCTGCCACCGAGTCCGGAGTTGGCGGGTACCTCTGTAGCGCCGCATAAAAAAGCCCATCCATTGGGCATAACAGGAGATCTTCACATGATGTTCAGCAAAGTTCTTGCTCCGCGACAGACCGCGCGTCCTTGCGCTACTCCGATCGCCACGGCGGTCGCTCTGGCCCTGTTGAGCATGGGCGCCGCCCAGGCGCAAAACACGTCCGCCGCGTCCACCGAGGCGCCGGCCGGACAGGCGGCCAGCACCCAGGCCAACACGGCGCAGGCCAACACGGTCGTCGTGACCGGCTACCGCTACGCGATCGAGAAGAGCCTCGACCAGAAGCGCGACGCCAACGCGATCGTCGAAGTCGTTACCGCCGAAGACGTCGGCAAGTTCCCGGACAAGAACGTGGCCGACGCGCTGCAGCGCGTGCCGGGCGTGGTCGTCACCCGCAGCGGCGGCGAAGGCAAGAACGTCAGCGTCCGCGGCCTGTCCTCGGAACTGACCCTGACCCAGTTGAACGGCAACTACATCGCGACCGCCGAATCGAACGGCGACCCGACCCGTTCCTTCAACTACACCCTGATGCCGTCGAACATGCTCGGCAGCGCCGAGCTGTACAAGACGCCGGAAGCGCGCCTCGACGAAGGCGGCATCGGCGGCACCGTGATCCTGCGCACTCGCCGTCCGCTGGACGTGGAATCGGGTTCCGGTTTCGTGAACGCCGAGGGCACCTGGGCCGACACCACCAAGAAGACCGACCCGCAGCTCTCCGGCCAGTACGCCTGGCACGACAAGAGCAACCGTTTCGGCGTGCTGGTCGGCTTCACCCAGCAGAAGCGCACCGTGCGCACCATGAGCGCGACCACCGAGAACTGGCAATGGTACGGCGACGACTACGACGCCCACCCGGCCACCGACGTCAACGGCAAGCCGTCCGACCTGAACTCCTACTGGTGGGGCGAGTCCGGCTTCTACGACCAGGGCGGCAAGTACTACACCAACTTCATGATGCCGACCTCGGTCAACTTCAACGTGCGTGAAGAAGAGCGCGAGCGCAAGGGTGGCCAGGTGACCCTGCAGTTCAAGCCGATGCGCAACCTGAACATGACCGCGAACTACTTCCGCTTCGACCTGAAGCAGAATTCGCAGACGAATACCCTGAAGGTGCCGGAATGGAACCTGGCCCGTTATGCCGGCGACGGCAACTGGCCGGGCGGCCGCCTGCTCGACGGCCTGACCTTCGACCCGAGCGGCACCATCGTCACCGGCGCCGACTACAGCATCCATCCGGGCAAGGCCTACTACTGCAGCGAAGCGCAAGCCGCGGCCAACGGCCAGAAGCCGGGCGGCTGGGGTCCGGACGACTGCACGGTGCCGACCCCGCAGATCACCGGCAGCTACAACCGCGAGAAATCGCTGTCGCAGGCCTTCGACTTCGAAGTCGAATGGAAGGGCGAGTCGCTGGACGCCACCTTCAAGGGCGGCCGTACCTGGGCCAAGGGCGGTCCGGAGCTGCAATTCTCGGCGCCGATGAAGCCGCGCATGCAGAACGCCGACGGCAGCTGGTCGCTGGGTAACACCGCCACCTCCTGGAGCCTGGCGGGCACCCCGACCATGACCTTCGCGCCGCAGCTGATGGAAAACCTGCGCAAGGGCATCGCCGAAATCGACCTCGGTTCGACCGCTTCCTCGTGGACCAAGAACAGCACCGAGCAGAACTACGCCCAGGCCGACTTCACCTGGCACACGGACGGCAGCTGGCTGGATTCGGTGCAGTTCGGCGCCAAGTACCGCGACGGCGGCATCAGCCGCAGCACCGGCAACAACTACTGGACCTGCCAGGGCCTGACCGGCTACGACAACCGCTACCAGAACGGCTGCGACAACAACGCCAACAAGTTCCGTCCGGAGTTCATGTACAACGAGTCGCTGCCGAACATCGTCGGCGCCATCAAGGCCAGCGCTTTCCCGGGCATTAACTTCCCGGCGTACATCAGCTACCTGAACCAGACCTACGGCGACATGCAGACCCGTAATGAAGACAACTTCATCTACAACGTCGACGAGAAGATCAGCGCGCTGTACTTCCAGGCCAACATCAAGACCGATCGCCTGCGCGGCAACGTCGGCGTGCGCTTCGTGCGCACCAAGCAGCATGCGGACTCGACGGACCAGGTCGATTACTACAACGACTACTTCTTCGACGGCCCCGACGGCAAGCCGGCGCCCTGCCTCCCGGGCGGCGCACCGGCCACCGGCGCACCGAGCGGCTCGGGTTGCATCAGCGGCTTCACCGTCCTGCCGGACAGCAACACCAACCCGGCCACCCGCCACATCTCGACCTTCGAGGTCAGCGCGCTGGACCGCACCTACAACGACGTGCTGCCGAGCTTCAACCTGGCATACGACCTGAGCGACACCCTGCTGCTGCGCGCCGCGGCATCGAAGGTGATCGCGCGTCCGAGCTACGGCGACATCGGCTCGCCGGGCAGCCTGCGCTACTTCAGCGAGGAATACGTCAACGACCGCCGCCTGATCGGTGGCGGCGACCAGCAGGGCTGGTATGGTTCGGGCAGCAACAAGAGCCTGGAACCGTACCAGGCCGACCAGTACGACCTGGGCCTGGAGTGGTACTTCCAGCGCGGCTCGGTGCTGGGTGGTGGCCTGTTCCGCAAGAACGTGAAGAACTTCTCGGTGCCGGTCGTGCGTGACATCCAGCTGAACATCGCTGGCGAAACGGTCAACGTGCAGAACTACTCGACCAGCGCCGGCGGCCGCGACGCCGTGTCGCAGGGTGTCGAGCTGTATGCGCAGCACACCTTCGGCAACGGCATCGGCTTCCAGGTGAACTACACGTACAACGACACCAACCAGGCTGCGATCACCCTGGAAGACGGCACCGAGATCGGCAAGTCGCCGCTGGTCGGCAGCGCCAAGAACCAGACCAACCTGACGCTGTTCTACTCGAACGACAAGATGCTGCTGCGCGCGTCGTACAACCGCCGCGGCGAGGTCGTCAACGGCCTGGTGAACGGCCTGAACGTGTATGAAGAGCCGTACAGCCAGGTCGACCTGAACGCGGCGTACAACTTCACCAAGCAGCTCAGCCTGACCGCCTCGATCCTGAACCTGACCCAGGAAGAGACCCGCGCCTACCTGGGCAACGACACCAAGAACCGCTTCTACTCGAACGGTTACACCGGACGTGTCGCGTACGTCGGCCTGAACTACAAGTTCTAAGCCCTCGCATCCTCCCCGGCCCGACGGGCCGGGGAGCTGTCTTCAACGGCTTTGCCCTGTTTCTCGGGGCAAGGCCGCCTTCATTTGGACGGCGCCAATGAACGAGCACGACCATATCAAGAGCATCACCGTCGTCGGCGGCGGCAGCGCGGGCTGGATGGCCGCCGCGGCCCTGGCCACCTACCTCGGCAGAAGAGCCACCATCCGCCTGGTCGAGTCCGAGGAAATCGGCATCGTCGGCGTGGGCGAGGCCAGCGTCCCTCACATCCGTCTCTTCAACGGCCAATGGCTGGGCATCGACGAAGCGGAATTCGTCAAGCGCACCCATGGCACCATCAAGCTCGGCATCCAGTTCAACGACTGGGGCCGCATCGGCGACAGCTACATCCATGGCTTCGGCACCATCGGCCGCGCGGTGGGGCCGCTGCCCTTCCACCAGTTCTGGCTGAAGCTGCGCCAGGCCGGGCGCGCCGCGCCGATCGGAGCATATTCGCCGCAGACCGTGATGGCGCCGCAGGGCAAGTTCGCCCCGCGCGACCGCAATGCGCCGCCGAACTCGCCGCTGGCCGACATCGCCTATGCATACCACTTCGACGCCACCCGCTACGCGCGCTTCCTGCGCGAGCTGGCCGAACAGCGCGGCGTGCAGCGCATCGAAGGCAAGATCGTCGGGGTCAACCAGCGCGCCGCCGACGGCTTCATCGAATCGGTGACCCTGGCGAGCGGCCAGGTCGTCGAGGGCGAGCTGTTCATCGACTGCTCGGGCTTCCGCGGCCTGCTCATCGAAGAGACGCTGAAGACCGGCTACGTCGACTGGACCCACTGGCTGCCCTGCGACCGCGCGATGGCCGTGCCCAGCGAACGGGTCGACCCGATCACCCCCTATACCCGCTCGACCGCGCGCGCGGCCGGCTGGCAGTGGCGCATCCCGCTGCAGCACCGTACCGGCAACGGCTACGTGTATTCGAGCCGCCACATCAGCGACGACGAGGCCTGCGCCACCCTGCTGGCCAACCTGGACGGCAAGGCGCTGGCCGAACCGCGTCCACTGCGCTTCACCACCGGCATGCGCAGGAAATTCTGGAACAAGAACGTCGTGGCCCTGGGGCTGGCCAGCGGCTTCCTCGAGCCGCTCGAGTCGACCAGCATCTACCTGGCACAGTCGGGCATCACCCGCCTGCTGAGCCTGTTCCCGCGGCGCGACTTCAGTCCGCTGCTGGTCGAGCGCTACAACCGCGAATCCGCGTTCGAGTACGAGCGCGTCCGCGACTTCCTGATCCTGCACTACAAGGTCACAGAGCGCAGCGACACGCCGTTCTGGGACTACTGCCGCACGATGGACATCCCCGACACGCTGCGCGAGGCCATCGACCTGTTCCGCCTGGACGGGCGCTACTTCCGCAACGGCGAGGATTTCTTCGCGCTGCCGAGCTGGGTCCAGGTGATGCTGGGGCAGGGCATCGTGCCGCGGAGCTACCACCCGATCGTCGACGAGATGCCCGAGGACAAGCTGGTCGAGCACGTCGAGGGCATGCGCACGATGCTGGCCCAGGCGGTCGGCACCATGCCGACCCACCAGGAGTGGATCGACCGCTACTGGAAGGCGCCGGCGCCATGAACATGCCTAGCTTCTCGAGGCCGCTCGCGCGGCTCTGCCTCGGCGTCTGCATCGGCCTCTGCCTTGCCTTCGTCCAGGCGCCGGCCATGGCGAAGGCGCCGGACGGATTCGTCATCGACAAGGGCTGGACCTTCCGCCTGCTGCCGGAGAGCAGCCAGGCCGCGGCCCACCCCGAAGCGACCCCCTGGCGCGCGGCGACGGTGCCGGGCACGGTGCATACCGACCTGTTCGCGCACAAGGCGATTCCCGACCCCTACGTCGGCGCACCCGAAGCCGGCCTGCAATGGATCGGCCTGGCCGACTGGGAATACCGCACGACCTTCGATGCGCCGCGCGGCGCCGTCGGCAAGGCGCGCAGCGACCTGGTGTTCGCCGGCCTCGACACCTTCGCCGAGGTCTGGCTCAACGACGAGAAGATCCTGGCGGCCGACAACGCCTTCCGTACCTGGCGCGTGCCGGTCCAGGGCAAGCTGCGCGACCGGGGCAACGCGCTGCGCATCGTGTTCCGCTCGCCGATCGCGACCATGCTGCCGCGGGTGCAGGCGATGCCGCACAAGATCGCCGGTAACTATCCGTCCCCCTACGGCGACGAGCCGAAGGACGCGATGACCGGCAACTTCGTGCGCAAGCCGGGTTATCACTACGGCTGGGACTGGGGCCCGCGCTACGTCACCGCCGGCATCTCGCAGCCCGTCGTGCTGCAGAGCTGGGATGCGGTGCGCATCGACGACCTGCAGTTGCGCCAGGACCGCGTCGACGCGGCGCGCGCCGAGCTCGCGGCCATCGCCTCGCTGGATGCGGTGAAGGCCGGCGCGGTCGAGCTGCGCCTGTGGCAGACCGCGCCGGACGGCCAGCGTACGCTGGCTGCTTCCAGGCGCGTCGACCTGCATGCCGGCGCCAACCGGATCGCATTGCCGGTGCGGGTCGACTACCCGCAGCGGTGGTTCCCCAAC
>DAMCRY010000218.1:0-6998 GCA_032115075.1 Massilia sp. | reverse complement strand
ACGCCTCCGGCACGGACCTCGACTGGTTCTGGCGCGGCTGGTTCTACACCACCGATCCGGTGGACATCAGCGTCGACGGCATCAGCGAGTACACCATCAGCAGCAAGGATCCGGAAGTCGAGAAGGCCTGGGCCCGCGCGCGCAAGCAGTCGGAACCGATCTCGATCACCGACCAGCGCAACAAGGGCATGACCCGCAAGGTCGACGTGCAGCCCGAGCTGAAGGACTTCTACAACGAGAACGACGAGTTCACCGTCACCAACAAGGACCGCAACACCTACAACGAGACCTACGCCGGCCTGGAAGACTGGGAAAAGGCGCTGCTCAAGGAAGGCAAGCGCTTCTACCTGGTCGACTTCTCGAACAAGGGCGGGCTCGTCATGCCGCTGATCGTCGAGATCACGACCCAGAGCGGCAAGAAGTACATCGAGCGCATCCCGGCCGAAGTGTGGCGCTACTCGCCGAAGAAGGTGACCAAGCTGTTCATCACGGACGAGCCGATCGTCAGCCTGGTGCAGGACCCGTACTGGGAAACCGCCGACATCGACGTGAGCAACAATTCGTGGCCGGCGAAAGCGACCCCGTCGCGCCTGGAGCTGTTCAAGACCAACCGCGAATTCGGCACCAACCTGATGCGCGACTTCAACACCAAGCTCAAGCCGGCAGGCCAGAAGGAAGCTGCCGAAGCGCCGAAGGCGGAGTAAGTGGTTTGACGCGGGACGGCGAGGCAGGCCTCGCCCCCTCATACCGGCAGGGCGCTTCGGCGCCCTGCCGTTTGTTTATGAAGAACGAGTACATGAAACTTAAGCATCTGCAGGCGGCGCTGGCCGCCGCCCTCTTCGCCGGCGCCGCCCATGGCGCGCCGACCTTCGACGACAAGTTCCGCCAGCTCGACGAACTGCTCCCGACCGCGACCGACACCCGCACCGCCTCCGGCGCGCCGGGCCACCGCTACTGGCAGCAGCGCGCCGACTACCGCCTGCGCGCGACCCTGGACGAGAACAAGCGCTCGATCACCGGTTCGGGCACCGTCACCTACACCAACAATTCGCCGGACACCCTGTCCTACCTGTGGGTGCAGCTGGACCAGAACATGTTCCGCAGCGATTCGGACAACCGCCGCATCGCGACGCTGCCTTCGCGCGACGCCTGGCAGGCGCGCGGCAACGACGGCGTGAAGTTCGACGCGGCGCGCTCGCTCCTCGAGCAGCACCGCTTCGCCGGCGGCATCGAGGTCACCAGCGTCACGGACGCGGGCGGACGCCCGCTGCGCCATACGGTCAACAAGACCATGATGCGGATTGACCTGCCGCAGCCGCTGAAGCCGGGCGCGCGCGTCTCCTTCAACCTGGCATGGACCTTCAACATCCCCGAAGCGAACGTCGTCGGCCGCCGTACCGGCTTCGAAAAGTTCGATGACGGCAACGACATCTTCCTGTCCGCCCAGTGGTTCCCGCGCATGGCGGCCTACTACGACGTCAAGGGCTGGCAGCACAAGCAGTACATGGGCGACGGCGAGTTCACCCTGGAGTTCGGCGACTACGACGTGCAGTTGACCGTCCCGGCCGACCACATCGTGGCCTCGACCGGCGAGCTCGCCAACGCCGACGCCGTGCTCACCAGCGCCCAGCGCGAGCGCCTGCGCCAGGCGAAGCATTCGAAGAAGCCGGTCGTCATCGTGACCCAGCAGGAAGCCGAAGCGGCCGAGAAGGCGCGCTCATCGTCGAACAAGGCGACCAGGACCTGGCACTTCAAGGCGAAGGACGTGCGCGACTTCGCCTTCGCCTCGAGCCGCAAGTTCATCTGGGACGCGCAAGGCATCAAGAGCGGCGACAAGGACGTGCTGGCCATGTCCTACTACCCGAAAGAGGGTAACCCGCTGTGGGAGAAGTATTCCACCGCCGCCGTCATCCACACCATCGAGCAATACAACAAGTATTCCTTCGACTATCCCTACCCGACCGCGATCTCCGTGAACGGCTCGATCGGCGGCATGGAATACCCGATGATCTCGTTCAACGCGGGCCGCCCGGTCAAGGACAAGAAGACCGGCGAAATCACGTACAGCAAGGGCACCAAGTATGGCCTGATCAGCGTGATCATCCACGAAGTCGGCCACAACTACTTCCCGATGATCGTCAACTCGGACGAGCGCCAGTGGACCTGGATGGACGAAGGCCTGAACTCCTTCCTGCAGTCGCTGGCCCAGGAAGCCTGGGAAGAGAACTGGGACGAGATGCGCGGCGACCCGCGCACCATCGTCGGCTACATGCGCAGCCAGAACCAGGTCCCGATCATGACCAACTCCGAGTCGCTGCTGCAGTTCGGTAACAACGCCTACGCCAAGCCGGCCGCCGCGCTGAACATCCTGCGCGAGACCATCCTGGGCCGCGAGCTGTTCGACTTCGCCTTCAAGGAATACTCGGAGCGCTGGAAGTTCAAGCGCCCGACCCCGGCCGACTTCTTCCGCACCATGGAAGACGCCTCCGGCACGGACCTGGACTGGTTCTGGCGCGGCTGGTTCTACACCACCGACGCGGTCGACGTGAGCATCGACGGCGTCAGCGAGTACACGATCGGTACCAAGGATCCGGAAATCGAGAAAGCCTGGCAGCGCGCCCGCCACCAGGCCGAGCCGGTGCCGATGATCGACCAGCGCAACAAGGGCATGACCCGGCGCGTCGAGACCAATCCCGAGCTGAAGGACTTCTACAACGAGCACGACGACTTCACCGTCACCAACAAGGACCGCAACGCCTACAACGAGACGATGGCGGGCCTGGAGGACTGGGAGAAGGCGCTGCTCAAGGAAGGCAAGCACTTCACGCTGGTCGACTTCAGCAACAAGGGCGGCCTGGTGACGCCGCTGATCGTCGAGATCGAACTCAAGAGCGGCAAGAAGGTCATCGAGCGCATCCCGGCCGAGATCTGGCGCTACTCGCCGAAGAAGGTGACCAAGCTGTTCGTCACCGACGAGCCGATCGTCGGCCTGGTGCAGGACCCGTACTGGGAAACCGCCGACATCGACGTGGGCAACAACGCCTGGCCGGCCAGGCCGGTGCCGTCGCGCCTGGAGCTGTTCAAGACCAACCGCGATGCCGGCGCCAACCTGATGCGCGACTTCAATACCAAGCTCAAGACGCCGGAGCAGAAGAACGCCGCGCCGGCTGAAAAGAAGGCCGCACAATGAGCTTCCAGCGCTTCAGCCTCAACCTGAAAGCGCTGCTGGCCGCCGCGCTGCTGTGCGTGAGCACGGCGGCCGGCGCGCACCGCTTCCACATGGGGATCACCGAGGTCGCGTTCAATCCGCGCACCAAGAGCACGGAGATCGTCCACACCTATATGGCGCACGACATCGAGGCGCTGTTGATGAACATGTACCAGCGCCAGTTCGACCTGGGCGACCCGGACGACCAGGAAGTGCTGCGCAAGTACGTCGAGGAGCGCTTCGCCCTCAAGGGCCCGAACAATGCGCGCCTGCCGGTGCGCTGGGTCGGGATGACGGCCGACTCGCAGAGCGTCGTCATCTACCAGGAACTGCCGAACACGCCGCTGTCGAAGACGATCGCGATCCGCCACAGCGTGCTGGTCGACTTCCTGCCGGACCAGATCAACACCGTGAACCTCAACGACGCGGGCAAGATCCGCTCGCTGACCTTCTCCGCCGGCGCGCCGGAACAGCCGACCGCCCGGGCCGTACAGCAGCACGCACAATGAACAAGATTCGCATCACCCCCATCGCCGGCGCGCTCGCCCTGCTCTTCCTGCATGCTTCCGCCGGCGCCGACGACTTCGTCCTGCAGCGCGTGCTGGTCGAGGGCTCGCGCATCAACCAGATCGGCCTGACCGACTCGGCCAGCTCCGGCACCGTCGGCGCCAGGGATCTGGAAAACCGCACCGTCTACCGTCCCGGCGAACTGCTGGAAGCCACGCCGGGCCTGATCGCCAGCCAGCACAGCGGCGAAGGCAAGGCCAACCAGTTCTACCTGCGCGGCTTCAACCTCGACCACGGCACCGACCTCGCCACCTGGGTCGACGGCATGCCGGTCAACCAGCGCAGCCACGCCCACGGCCAGGGCTGGACCGACCTGAACTTCCTGATCCCGGAACTGGTCACCCGCCTCGACTACCGCAAGGGCCCCTATTCCTCGGCGGACGGCGACTTCGCCTCGGCCGGCAAGGCCTCGCTGTCCTACGCCAACCGCCTGGTGGCGCCGGTGGCCAGCGTGACGCTTGGCGAGGACGCGTATGCGCGCACGGTGCTGGCCGGCTCGCCGCAAGCGCTGGGGGGCAACCTGCTGTATGCGCTGGAGCTGATGAAGAACGACGGCCCGTGGACCCGTCCGGACGGCTACCGCAAGGTCAACGCCGTGCTGCGCTACAGCCGCGGCTATTCGAACAACGGCTGGACCGTCACCGCGATGCACTACCGCGGCCACTGGAACAGCACCGACCAGATCCCGCTGCGCGCCGTCCAGAACGGCCAGTTGGGCCGCTTCGATGCGATCGACCTCAGCGACGGCGGCGAAGCCCAGCGCAGCAGCATCTCGGGCAGCTGGCGCCGCACCACCGAGGACTCGGCCAGCGCGCTGAGCGCCTACGTGATCCGCAACCGGCTCGACCTGTACTCGAACTTCACCTATTTCCTGAACGACCCGGTGAACGGCGACCAGTTCGCCCAGCCGGACCGCCGCGTGACGACGGGCCTGGACGGCAGCCACACCTGGCACGCCTGGAAGAGCGCGGACGGCAAGCTGGCCTCGGACATGACGGTCGGCTTCCAGCTCCAGAACGACAACATCTTCAACGGCCTCTACGACACCCGCGCGCGCCAGCGCATCGCAACCACCCGCGAAGACCACATCGTCGAGACCAGCGGCGCGGTCTACCTGGAAAACGCGACCATGTGGAACGACGCGCTACGCACCGTGGTCGGCGTGCGCGCCAATAACTACCGCTTCGATGTCGATGGCGACCGGCTCGAAAACGCCGGCCGCGCCCACGACACGCTGGTCACGCCGACCCTGAGCGTGGCCTACGCGCCGTGGAAGCACACGGAGCTCTACCTGAACTACGGCCACGGCTTCCACAGCAACGACGCGCGCGGCACCGTCGCCTCGGTCGACCCGAAGACGCTCGATCCGGTCGACCGCACGCCGGGCCTGGTGCGTTCGCGCGGCATGGAGCTGGGCCTGCGCACGGTGGCGATCCCGAAGATGGAGACCACGGTGTCGCTGTACCGCCTCGACTTCGACTCCGAGCTGACCTATATCGGCGACGCCGGCAATACCGAGGCGGGCGACCCGAGCCGCCGCTACGGCGTCGAGCTGTCGAACATCTACCGCGCCAATAAATGGCTGTCGCTGAACGTCGACGCGGCCTATGCGCGCGCCCGTTCGCGCGGCGGCACCCCCGATGGCGACAGGATCCCCGGCGCGGTGGAAGGCGTGGCCCAGCTCGGGCTGACGGTGGACCGCGTCGGCCCGTGGTCGGGCGCGCTGCGCCTGCGCTACTTCGGCCCGCGTCCGCTGATCGAGGACGACAGCGTGCGCTCGCACGCGAGCACCACGCTCAACGGCCGCATCGCCTACCGCCTCGGCAAGGACATGCGCCTGGAACTGGAAGGCTTCAACCTCACCGACCGCCGCGACTCGGCGATCGACTACTACTACGAGTCGCGCCTGGCGAACGAGGCGCAAGGCGTCGAGGACATCCACTTCCACCCGATCGAGCCGCGGACCTTCCGTCTCACCTTCGTCAAGAACTGGTAGGAATTAAGCATGGTCAGACCGGAGGTGTAGAAAGATGCTACGCTAACCGGATGACTACACGCGAACTACCCTTCACCGCTCCGTCGCAGCTGACGGATGCGCTGCGCAGCGAGGGCTACGCCCTCCTGCGTCCCCTCGACGTCGCCCGCCTGGCGGGGTGCACCCTCGACCAGCTGCAGGCCCTCGTCCCGAGCTGGGACCGGCTCGAGCTCGACAACTACCTCAAGGACGGCGGCCGCTACCGGCGCCGCCGCCACTCCTGCTTCATCGACGACGGCGAGACCCTGGCGCAGACCCCGCACCGCGCGCACTGGCAGCCGGTCGAGTACAACGCCCTGCACGGCGGCATGCACCGCCTGTTCGAACCGGTCGAACCCGGCACGGTGGCGACGCCGGCCTGGGAGCGCCTGCTGCGCGCGCTCGGCAACGTCTGTTCCGAGGTACGCGGCGGCCGCCAGGCCTGGTACGTCGAGGCGCACCAGTTCCGCATCGACACCGCGGACGGCATCGGGCGCCCGACGCCGGAAGGCGCGCACCGCGACGGCGTGGATTTCGTGGCCGTGATCCTGATCGGCCGCACCGGCATCAAGGGCGGCGAGACGCGCGTGTTCGAGGCCGACGGGCCGGCGGGCAAGCGCTTCACGATGCTGGAACCGTGGACGCTGCTGCTGCTGGACGATGCCGCCGTGATCCACGAGTCGACGCCGATCCAGCCTTTGGAAGAACATGGGCACCGCGATACGCTGGTGCTGACCTGGCGCGCCGGTTCCTTCCAGGGCGCCGACGCCTGATCGATTTTGTGGGGTGGTCGGCTTCGCCGACCACCCCACATCCACCCGCCAGCGCAAAAAAAAGCGCCCGCGAACCTTGCGGCTGGCGGGCGATAATCCAATTTTCGGAGAAAACTGGAGGAGACGGTTCCAATATAACGCAACTTTTTGTGCACTGCAATACAGTAGAACTACGGGGCTTGTTTCGCCAAGGAACCGTTTCCAGAAACAGACAACCGGGCGGCTTTTGTTGCGCTGCGCAATCGGCCCGTTAAAAGTGCAGGAAGTCGTCGCTCTGCAATAGCGCCTTCAGCTCGTCCGGATGTTCCGGCCGGTTGCGCGCCGCCGCCATGGCCGCGGCGGACGGCGTCGGCGCCTCCATCGATACCGGCCCCGGCCCGACCACCGTTCCCGGCCCGTCCTCTCCCTCGCTCTTCACGCGCAGCGGCGGCGCCGA
>DAMCRY010000217.1:0-7012 GCA_032115075.1 Massilia sp. | reverse complement strand
CCGCGCGAGGGACGCGGCTCGCCGATCTCGCGCGCGGCGCTGCTGGCCTACCTGCTGCTGATCGTCTACGCCAGCTGGTATCCGTTCAGCGGCTGGCGCGACAACGGCCTGCCGCTGCTGACCTTCCTGAACACCGCCTGGCCGCGCTACTGGACCGGCTTCGACGTCGGCGTCAACATCGTCGGCTACATCCCCCTGGGGACGCTGCTGGTGCTGTCGATGTACCCGCGCGTGCGCGGCGTGTGGGCGGTGCTGGTGGCGGCGCTGGCCGGCGTGCTGATCACCGGCACGATGGAGACGGTGCAGAACTTCCTGCCCAGCCGCGTGCCCTCCAACCTCGACCTGGTCACGAATGCCGGCGGCTGCCTGCTGGGCGCCATCCTGGGCGCGTGGTGGGCGCCGGGCCTGCTCGACCGCAGCCGCCTGTTCCAGCTGCGCCGCCGCTGGTTCGCCCCGCATGCGAGCCAGGGCCTAGTGCTGGTGGCGCTGTGGCCGCTGGCCCAGATCTACCCGCAAAGCTACCTGTTCGGCCACGGCCAGGTGCTGCCGATCGTGTCAGGCTGGCTGTCGCGCTGGCTGGACATGGACATCGACCTGGTGGCCATGCTGCGCCCCGGCGACGACATCATGACGGTCGAGCAGTACTGGTTGTCCGAGACCATCATCACCGCCTGCGGCATGACCGGTGCCGCGCTCACCCTGATGTGCCTGGTGCGCCGCGGGGCGCCGCGCTTCCTGCTGATGGTGACCTTCCTGTGGATCGCCCTGCTGGTGAAGGCGCTGTCCAGCTCGCTGCTGTTCCGTCCCGATAACGCCTTCGTGTGGGTGACCCCGGGTGCCGAGGGGGGCTTCATCATCGGCCTGATCATGCTGGCCGGCCTGGTGTTCGCGCCCCAGGTCGCGCAGCGGCGCCTGGCCGTGGTGACCCTGGTCCTGAGCCTGATCGTAGTGAACACGATTCCCGTGAACCCGTACTTCGTCTCCACCCTGCAGGGCTGGGTGCAAGGGAAATTCCTGAACTTCAACGGGGCGGCGCAATTCCTTTCGCTGCTGTGGCCCTTCTTCGCCCTGTGGTTCCTGCTGCTGCCCTCGCACAAGCTGAACCGCCAGGAACCGCGGCCGCAGGCCGCACCACCAGCCGAGCAATAACTGAACAACAGCTGCGGCGCTCCCTTCGGGCGCCGCCCCGGAACGAATGCCGTATCATTGTGCCCGGCACATCTTCGACGAACGAGACCGACATGAGCGACACGAACGATCCATCCTTTTACAAGCACCATGTCTTTTTTTGCATGAACGTGCGCGAGGGCAAGGATGCCCGCCAGAGCTGCGGCAACTGCGGCTCCGAGAAAGCGCAGAAGCATGCCAAGAAACGCATCAAGGAACTCGGCCTGAACGGCCCCGGCAAGGTGCGCATCAACCAGTCCGGCTGCCTCGACCGCTGCGAGGAAGGCCCGGTGGTCGTGGTCTACCCGGAAGGGACCTGGTACACCTACGTGGACACGGCCGACATCGACGACATCATCGACACCCACCTGGTGGGCGGCAAAGTCGTCGAGCGCCTGAAAATCTGATCTTCTAGAGACGTAATGAACAAGTATTCGCACAAATTCACCCTCGACGGCCACGCCGGCAAGATGCAGTGCATCCTCGACCTGCCGGAAGACGCGCCGCGCGGCATCGCCCTGGTGGCCCACCCGCACCCGCTGTACGGCGGCACCATGGAGAACAAGGTGGCGCAAACGCTGGCGCGCACCTTCGTGAACCTGGGCTACGCCACCGCGCGCTTCAACTTCCGCGGCGTGGGCGAGTCGGAAGGCGTGCACGACGACGGCCGCGGCGAGGTGGACGACATGGACGTCATGTACCGGCACATGACGAAGGAATACCCCGGCCTGCCGGTGGCGCTGTCCGGCTTCTCCTTCGGCACCTTCGTGCAGGCCCAGTTCCAGCAGCGCCTGATCGCGGAAGGCCGCCCGGCCGAGCGCCTGGTGCTGGTCGGCACCGCGGCCGGCAAGTGGCCGATGCCGCCGGTCCCGGCGGACACCATCCTGGTCCACGGCGAACTCGACGATACGATCACGCTGCAGGAAGTCTTCGACTGGGCGCGTCCGCTCGACATCCCGGTGACCGTGATCCCGGGCGCCGACCACTTCTTCCACCGCAAGCTCGGGCACATCAAAAATCTTGTCGCGCAAATGTGGCGCCGTGACAATTGATACGCTCACTGTGCAATAATTAGTCTCTTCTCCTGGGGCAATTCCTGTATGGTATTGCCCTGCGCACTACCGCTCCACCTCTTTATAGACGATATTGCTCCCATGAAAAAACTGTTAGCGGCCGTGGCCGCCAGCCTGCTGATGGCCTCGGCCAGTGCACAGACCGTGCCGGCGCCGTCCATCGCAGCCAAGTCGTGGCTGCTGCTCGACGCGACGAGTGGCCAGGTCATCGCCGCCCAAGATCCGCACGCCCGCGTGGAACCGGCTTCGCTTACCAAGGTGATGACGGCCTACGTGACCTTCGCCGCCCTGCGCGACAAGAAGCTGACGCTGGACACCATGGTCAACGTCTCGACGCGCGCCTGGAAGGTCGACCCGAGCAGCTCGAAGATGTTCATCGACCCGAAGGTCCCGGTCTCGGTCAACGACCTGCTGCACGGCCTGATGATCCAGTCGGGCAACGACGCCGCGGTGGCGCTGGCCGAAGCGGTGGCCGGCGACGAAGGCACCTTCGTGACCCTGATGAACCGCGAGGCCGAGCGCCTGGGCATGAAGAAAACCCGCTGGGCCAACCCGCACGGCCTGCCGGACCCGAACAACTACTCGACCGCGAGCGACCTGTCGATCATGGCCGCCAGCGTGATCCGCGACTTCCCGCAGTTCTACAAGATCGACTCGATCAAGCAGTTCACCTACAACAAGATCACCCAGCAGAACCGCAACCGCCTGCTGTGGCTGGACCCGACCGTGGACGGCATGAAGACCGGCCACACCGACTCCTCGGGCTACAGCATGATCGCCTCGGCGCGCCGCCAGAACGGCAACGCCGGCCAGCGCCGCCTGATCTCGGTGGTGCTGGGCACCACCTCGGACTCGGTGCGTACCCAGGAAAGCCAGAAGCTGCTGAACTGGGGCTTCCAGAACTTCGACACCGTCAAGCTGTACTCGAAGGGCCAGGCGGTGGCGACCCCGGAAGTGTGGAAGGGTTCGCAGTCGAACGTGAAGATCGGCTTCACCCGCGACGTGCTGGTGACCGTGCCGAAGGGCGTGGCCGGCAAGATGAAGCCGGTGCTGGAACGCAAGGACCCGCTGGTCGCGCCGCTGCCGCGCAACGGCCAGGTCGGCACCCTCAAGATGATGGTCGACGGCAAGCCGCTGATCGCGCTGCCGGTGGTGGCGCTGGAAGAGGTGCAGGAAGCCGGCATCTTCGGCCGCGCGTGGGATGCGATGCGCCTGTGGATGCAGTGATCCTTCTTGCAGTTTAAGCAAAGCCCGTCCGCGCGCAAGCCGGACGGGCTTTTTGTTTTCACACACCCTTATAATCGTTACAAGCAAACCAAAGGAACCCCGCGCCATGAGCCCCACCCCGCACTGCCCCCGCATCACCACCCGCGACAACGGCCCCGAGCTGTCCCGCATCGTCGCCGGCATGTGGCGCATGAACGAATGGGGCATGTCGGTGCAGGAGCGGGTGGCCTTCATCGAGCAGTGCCTCGAGATGGGCGTGACCACCTTCGACCATGCCGACATCTACGGCGACTACGGCGTCGAAGGCGCGTTCGGCGAGGCCCTGTGCGCCCAGCCGCTGCTGCGCGACCGGATCGAACTGGTGAGCAAGTGCGGCATCAGGCTGATCTCGTCGAAACGCCCGGGGCACGGCATCCAGCACTACGACACCACGGCCGCCCACATCGTGGCGTCCGCCGAGGAATCGCTGCGCCAGCTGGGAACGGATCGCCTCGACCTGCTGCTGATCCACCGCCCCGACCCGCTGATGGACTTCGACGAGATCGCCGAAGCCTTCACGCGCCTGCAGCAATCCGGCAAGGTGCGTCACGTGGGCGTGTCCAACTTCACGCGCCACCAGTTCGAATGCCTGAACCGCCGCATCCCGCTGGCGACGAACCAGGTCGAGTTCTCGCCGATGGTCACGGCGCCAATGTTCGACGAGACCTTCGACGGCCTGCAGGACCTGCGGATCGCGCCGATGGTGTGGTCGCCGCTGGGCGGGGGGCGCCTGTTCACCTCCGATGACGCGAACGCGGCCAACGTGCGCGCGACCATCCAGGAGATCGCCGACCGCCTGCAGCAGCCTTTCGGCAGCGTGCTGTTCGCCTGGATCATGATGCTGCCGAGCCGCCCGATCCCGCTCACCGGCACCGGCCGCATCGCGGGCATCCGCGAAGCCGTCATTGGCGCCGGCGTCAGGCTGGCGCGCGAGGACTGGTTCCGCATCCTGCGCGCGGCGCGCGGTCACGAAGTAGCATAAAAGACGAAAACGAGAGACGGAACCGACATGGCCGACGGCGCGCTGAAGATCGTCGAGGGCAGCACCCTTACCGCCCAGCAGAAGAAGGATCTGCTGAACCGGCTGGCGCGCATCGAGGGCCAGCTGCGTGGGGTGCAGAAACTGGTGGCGCTGGCCGCCGACCCGTCGGACATCGACGCCGTGGCCCAGCAGATGGCGGCCGCGCGCAAGGCGCTCGACCGCTCCTTCGTGCAGCTGCTGACCAACTCCATCCAGACCCAGTCCATGAACGCCGCCGACCTGCAAGAGGCACAGGCTCGGGCTGCCCAGCTGGCGGCGCTGCTCGACAAGTTCGCCTGACGTAGGGTGGGCGGGTTTCCCGCCCACGCGGTCAACTCAAGCCGGATCGTCCTGTGCGTGTCTTCAACCGCTGACGATCACCGCGTGGGCGGAGACCGCCCACCCTACGAGTCCTCGTAAACCCTGGGCCGCGCGATGCCGTTCCAGCCCATCCGCCAGGCGATGTTCAGCAGCAGCGTCGCGCACACGTAGAGCAGGAAGAACAGCACGAAGAAACGCGTCTGCAGCACCGCCAGCAGCACCAGGCAGGCGGCCAGCAGCGCCAGCATCACCTTGCCGCGCGGGTGCTTCGAGCTCGGGAAGCGGATGGTCGACACCATCAATGTGCCGACGCCGACCATCAGCGCGATGATGGCGAAGCACTGCGCCATGGTGGTGGCCGGATCCGGCCAGGCCACCACCACCGAGGCCACGCAGGCCGCGCCGGCGGTGATCGGCATGCCGACGAAGTAGCGCGGGTCGGTACGGCCGACCATGACGTTGAAGCGCGCCAGGCGCAGCGCGCCGCAGGCCACGAAGATGAAGCAGGCCAGGCCGCCCATGCGCACCAGGGTCGGGTGCGCCTCGTTCATCTGCGCAAAGCCGTAGCAGTACAGCAGCAGGCCAGGTGCGCAGCCGAAGTTCATCACGTCGGCGATCGAGTCGAGCTGCACGCCGAAGCTGGACTGGGTGTTGGTGGCGCGCGCGACGAAGCCGTCCAGGGCGTCGAACACGCCGGCCAGCACCAGCAGGATCGCGGCCAGCCGGTAGTCGTCGGGGGCGCCGATGTGGGCGTTGTCCACCGAGATGACGATGCTGCCGAAGCCGCAGGCGATCGACAGCAGGGTCACGAAACTGGGCAGGGCGAACTTGGCACGCGCAAGGCGCTGCTGGCTGGAAGGCTTCAATTGACGGCTCGACAAGAGAGGGAATGGCGCTATTCTACAGGGACCGAAATAAGGGAGGCTCGCGCAACGCCCGCACGACGCATGCACAGCGCATGAGGCCCTTTTGTTCTAGAATGTGATTCCTTTCCGACGTGTTGACAGGAGTTGCAACATGAGATATGTGCCTCGCTGGCGTTCCCTCATCGCCGTGCTGGCGGCCACCGCCGCCCTGGCCGCGTGCGGAGGCGGAGGAAGCGGCGGCCAGGGCGCGATTGCCAACCCTGGGTCGCCGGTCAACCCGACCGCCGTCACGCCCGACTCCGGCGGCAGCGTCGTCGCAGGCGCGAATGCGCCGGCGCAGACCAACGACATCGCCGTCGATGGCCGCAACTGGATCAACTACCGCCGCGCCCAGGCCGGCGTGCCGCAGGTAGCCGAGAATGCACAGCTCAACAACGCCGCCCTCGGCCACTCCGAATACCTGCGCACCAATAACGTGATGAGCCACGACCAGGTCGCGGGCCGGCCCGGCTTCACCGGCGCCTCGGTCGGCGACCGCCTGAACGCCGCCGGCTACACCCTCCCCCGCAACGGCTATGCCTACGGCGAAATCATCTCGGGGACGAGCAACGGCAGCGGCTTCTACATGGCCGAGGAGCTGGTCACCGCGATCTACCACCGCTTCGTCATGTTCGAGCCGAAGTTCCGCGAGATCGGCACCGGCGCCGCCACCACCAGCAGGGGCTACAACTACTTCACCGCCGACTTCGCGACGCGCGGCGGCTTCGGCCCCGGCATCGCATCCAACGCCGTCGTCACCTGGCCGTTCAGCGGGCAGGCCGCGGTGACGCCAAACTTCATGAGCGACAGCGAGCAGCCCGACCCGGTCGAGAACATCAATGAGGTGGGCTACCCGATCAGCGTGCACGCCAACATCGACGCGCCGGTGACGATGCAAGCCTTCTCGGTGCGCCCGCGCGGCGGCGCCAACCTGCAAGTCAAGGTCGTGTACCCGGCCGGCGACGCCTCCCAGCGTACCGCCGTCGCCATCGTCCCGCTGGCGCCGCTGCGCGCGGCCACCACCTACGACGTCAGTTTCGCCGGCACGGTGAATGGCGCCCCGGTCGCCCGGGAATGGTCGTTTACGACGCGGTGAGCGGGCTGCCTTCCTTCGGCGGCGCGGACAGCCAGGCGGCGCCCGCTCCACAACCGCCGACACTGGACTACGCCGCCGGCCTGGAACGGATGATGGGCGACGCTGCGATGTACCTGCGCGTGCTCGCGCGCTTCCGCCTCGATTACCGCGACAACGTCGCGCG
>DAMCRY010000216.1:595-7052 GCA_032115075.1 Massilia sp. | reverse complement strand
GCCGGCACAGCGCCCCAGATGGCATTGCCTGTCGCCGCGGCCCAGCCGGTCGCCTACGCGCAGCCGGCGCCTCAGCCGGCCCCGGTGGTGATCAAGGAAGTGATCAAGGAAAAACCGGTGGTGAAGGTGGTCGAGAAGACCCGCGTGGTGCATGCCAAGCCGAGTGAGCCGCGCTACTATCCGCAGCCGGCTCCGGCCCCTGCTCCAGCCCAGCCGAACTACGTCGGCATCGGTACCGGTGCCGTCATCGGCGGCCTGATCGGCAACCAGATCGGCGGCGGCAACGGCAAGAAGCTCGCGACGGTCGCCGGCATCATCGGCGGCGGCATGATCGGTAACGAGATCGCCAACCGCAACCGCTGATCCTCGCATGGCCCGCGTGGGGCCGCCCTCCTCCCGAAACCGCAGGCGCCGTCAGCCTGCGGTTTTTTTACGGAAGATGCAGACGATGATGTCGCTAGGGAACACGCGCAGCACCGGAATCGCGCACAGGATGGCGATGTACTGCACCCATAGCGACAGCGTCGGCACGTTGCCGGCGCAACTGAGGCGCTCGCGCAGGCCCTTGGCGCGCAGGGCCGGCAGCTCGGCGCTGTCGACCAGGGCGAAGCCGCGTCCCGCAACCAGTTTTGCCAGGTTCCCGGTGCTGAAGTAATGCACGTGCGGCGACGGCAGGTCTTTCTGCCACAGCCGTTCGAAAGGCGTGCGCCAGCCCAGGCGTGCGATCACCTTGGACAGGCGGTAGAAGAAGCCGCGGCTGTTCGGGAGGTTGAGGATCAGGATGCCGTCCGGGTTCAGGCGTTCGCGGCAGGCGTCGAGCGCGCTGCCGATGTCCGGGATGTGTTCGATGACGTCGTTGAAGACGATGACGTCGAACTGCTCGCCCTCTTTCAGCACGTCGGGAAAGAAGCCGGCCCGCACCGGCAGGCCGCGCGCCGCGGCGCGCGAGCCGACGACGGCATCGGGCTCGACGCCGAGCACGTCGAAATCCTCGCGCGCGGTCTCCAGGAACCAGCCATGGGCGCTGCCCACGTCGAGCAGGCTGCGTCCGCCGGGCCGCACGTGCCGCTTGGCATACTGGACGATGGCGCGAAAGTTTTCGAGCCGCAGCGCCTTGAGCCCCGCTTCGCGCTCGGCCTCGTTGACCTTGGGACCGGTGTGCTGGTTGATGGCGACGGACAGGGCCGCGCTCTCGTAGTGACATGCCGGACAGGTCGCATGCCAAGAAGCGAGTCCAGCCGTTTGAGTGTTACCGCAGACGATACAAACCATTCCGATTCCTTGTCGAAAGAGCTGATGCAGACGGTGTAGCCGGGTCATGATATTGCACTTTCGGCACGCTGTGCACATAAACTTGGCCTACTTGACATTAAGCGCGGTTTAAGCAGTTAGGCTGCACGTACCGACGAATTGGAGTACAATGTCTGTTCTCTCGTTGGGGGCGACCTGGTTTCGACGTGGGTTGCAAAGCAGCGCAGGGCATACCGAGGACTGGTTACCTCGTAAATACATCCAGAAATCAATAACTGCAAACGATAACTCGTACGCACTCGCAGCTTAATTGCTGCTAGCTCCACAACACCTCGCCCCTGGGGTGTGCCGCAAGGCTCGTGGAGTCATTTACAGGGGCTCGCAGTAGGCCGGGTCACTTGGTCGACTGTTAAATAATAGGTGACTCGCCTGTCCAAAGGGTGCACATCCCCGTTGTCCAGGTTAAATCAATCGATAGTGCTAAGTATGTAGAACTGTCTGTAGAGTGCTTGCGGACGCGGGTTCGATTCCCGCCGCCTCCACCAACCTCTTCCAAAAAGCCGCTGATTCGTCAGCGGCTTTTTATTTTCTGTCGACATTCCCCCCCTGGCCGGTAAGAAAACAGGAGGGACATCCATCGCCGCCTCCAGCGCCCTCCCAGGCATTTTCTTAGTCGGTGATTGCTGTCCCGCTGCATTTCAACAGAGCCTCGACAACGCATCCTGCTTGTTTAGGCCATCTCAAGATCTCTCATACCTCTCCCACTACATTGGGCTTCTTCCGTTCAGCCCAGTAGAGGTGAGAGGTCATGAGAATCGTCGGATGGATCAGGCAGGGCGACCAGGCCGCATGCGGCGGCACCGTTGCCGAAGGCGACCATCGCTGTATCAGCATGGGGAAACCTTACTCCTTCGAAGGTGCCCGCATGGACTGTCCAGGAAACTGTGTCATCGCGGAGGGGCACGCGTCCTGGAAACTTAGCAATGGATCCAGTCGCGTCCTCCACGGCATGAAGACGAGTGCCGGGTGCCCGCTCCTGTCGACGCTCAACGACATCGATGGGATCGACAACAAGGGCGGTGAAGAAAGCCCGGTCCGGTTTGTGAAAGACGCTGCGGGGAATTGGGCGGGCAAGGCGAATGATGGGTACGACCAACAATTCGTATTACACGACGAACAGACTGGCGAGCCGCTGCCCAATCGCTATTACCGATTGACCTTCAAAGGCCAGACCATTGAAGGCAAGACGGACGCGAACGGAAAAACCCGGAAGGTCGAGTCAGACGACCCTGCCGAGGTCAGCATTGAAGTAATGCCCGAAGGTTATGCGGGAGGCCCCGCATGATTCCTGCGGTCGGTGTGGCCGTCGTCGCAACCACTACCGCATTGACGCTGAGGTCCGATTCCAAGCCGGTTAGAATCGCGGTAAACAAACCGCGTGGTACGGTCTACTGGGGCGGGGCTGGCCTGAATGGGCCATATATTGCCGACCAAGTTGCAGCGCTCCAGGAAATCGGGATCAAACGTGTCTGGATAGGCAAGCGCAGTTATGGCGATCTCCCCGACGCACTGAGGTCCTGGGCAGAGCTGCGATTTGAGCGTCGCAGTGATGATCGATACTGGATGGTCGAAGGGATGGAGAAGGTCCCTGCCGACCAATTCAACTTGATCGGTTATTCTTATGGATCCCTCATGGCGGCCCAGACAGCCCATGTTTATGCGAGTAATGGCCACATTGTCGACCACTTGGTATTGATCGCCTCGCCAATCGATGCAAACTTTCTTTTAAATCTACAGCGCAACAAGAATATCAAGCGCGTCATCATCATCGATCTCCGCCAATTCAACGACCCGATTTTTGCCGGAATGTCCGGGTGGCGATTGACGTTCGCAGCATGGACCCTGAAGCAGCAGGATAATGAGTCAGGCGATTCCAAAGGCGTTGGGCACTTCTATTATCGGCCAGCCTCGGAAGAAGGAAAGAAACGACGTCGTCAACTGGCGAGATATCTCTTTGAGCAAGGCTTGCGGTGAAATCCCTCGCCATTCTATCGAAAGCACTTGCCACGATTGCGCTACTAGGCTGCGCCATTATCGTATTAAACGTGTTCTGGCAAATGTCGGAAATATTAGCTTGGGGCATCAGACATGAGTGGCACTTCAGAAATATGCTTGGATGGGGTTTCGGATGGCTCGTTCACGTTGAACTGCATATCCTGGCACTGCTATTGATTGCACCGTACTGGGTGTTTGTAAGGGACAGCTCAGGCCTGAGCCCTCTATTCCACAGCCGACTCATCAATTCACTTGTTTTAATTGGACTAGTTCTATTTGTCCTCTTCACGGTCTTCGCAACGTATCTAACAAGTTCCTTCCCATAGTAACCGGCGATTGGTAATCGAAGGCATGTGAAAAAAAAGTCTCGTACGAATCCACTTTCTGCTTAGCTATGGAACCAATTTCATCTCGATTCGAGCAAGCACCAAGTTTGCATTCAAATTGGCAGCGATTGCATCTGCATAGGGATTCAGGCATATGTACTGCTTATTCTTTTCATGGAGATTGCGGCGATGGGGCACACAGGTGTCGCCTCCGCCTTTGCCCATGGTGCAGGCCCGAGTTTTTCCTTACCGGCCTACCTTATCGCGACAGGACTAGTCATGGGCACAAGGATCAAGATGGCCACGAAATGGATACATTCCTGCTATCTGGGGTCACACCTTGTTATCGTGGCCTGCATGCTTGCCATCCCCGGGCAGTTTACTTGGCAAGGCGGCAGGAACGTTGCGGGAGCCACCGAGCGAAACCTTCCTTAGATGGATACATCATGCGCGATACGAGCGATCCGGCGATCGCCCGCACTCCGCACTGATGGGGCATGGCCTGGCTCAGGACGTCGGCCCCGGATCCGCCCCCGCCTGCTGGATCACCATCAACTCCTTCATCAGCGCATCATTGAACGCCGGAATATCGTCCGGCTTGCGGCTCGTGACCAGCTTGCCGTCCACGACCACTTCGTCGTCGGTCCATTCCGCGCCTGCGGCCACCAGGTCATCCTTGATCGCCGGATAGCTCGTCAGGTGCTTCGACTCCGCAATGCCTGCCTCGATCAGCGGCCACGGGCCGTGGCAGATCGCCGCGATCGGCTTGTCCGCCTCGTCGAAGGCCTTGATGAAGGCGATCGCTTCCGGAATCTGGCGCAGCTTCCTGGGATTCTCCTCGCCGCCCGGCAGCAGCAGCGCGTCGTAGTCGGCCACGTCGGCCTGCGCCAGGCTCAGCTCCACCTTGAATCTGTCGCCCGGCTGGTCGTGGTTCATGCCCTGCACATCCTCGCCCGCCGCCTTCGGCGAGATCAGGGTCACGCGCACGCCCTTCCCTTCGAGGAAGGTGCGCGGACCGGTATATTCGACCTGCTCCACGCCGTCCGTCATCAGGACCGCGACCCGTTTTCCCAGCACATCCTGTTCGCTTACCAGATCGACTGCATCGCCCATATTCCCTCCTGTACGGTTCATCGTTAGTCGGGACAATTGTAGGTCGCACGGGGCGCGCGCGTCGCGCGCATCGGCGTGAGGTCCGCGGAGTATACGGCGTTCAGGGCAGCAGGTAGCAGACGTCGTCGCGGTCGCGGCCGGGCGCGCGCGTGCACAGGAAGCCGTCGAGTCCGAGACGCTTCCTGCCGTCCAGGGTGGCGCCCGTGACATCCTCGCGGCGCAACACCACCTGCAGCTCGCGGTAGGGGATCTCGATGGCGAACTGGTGCAGCATGGCGGAGATCGCCTGGGCGCCGGCGGCGCCCGGCAGGAAGCGCTCGAACACGGCCGCCGGCACCGGACCGACCCGGATGCGGATCCCGAGCTCGGGCCGCGGCAGCCGTTCGCCGAGGGTAGCGACCATGCCAACCTCGCAGTTGTGCTCGCCCAGCCGGTTGCGCTCGCCGACCGGCAGCACGTCCCAGCGGCCGGCGAACTGCTCGACCCGGACCGGTACGCCCAGGTATTCGCCGAGCACGCTCGCCACCAGGCCGGCCGGCACGACCCGGCTGCGCAACTGGGCGGCGAAGTAGGCCAGGCTCTCGAAGGACAGCCCCGCTTCGAGCTGGCCGTGGCCGATCACGCCGCCGAGCGCCGCGAGCTGGGCCAGGAAGCGGTCGCGGTTGTGCTCGTCCGGACCGCCGCGCACCCGGTACTTGCACCAGGCGCGGTAGAACAGCGCGACCTGGCGGCTGGAGAAGGCATCGTAGAAGGCGCGCGGCCCCGCGTCGTGGGTGGCGTGCTCCCAGGCCGCGATCCGCTCGGTGTAGTGCAGGGGCAGCGCCCCGTTCACCCCGAGCAGGCCCATGACGGCGGTGCGCACACGCAGGCGCAGCGCGCCGTTGCCGTCCTGTTCCAGGCGCAGGCCCTCGATCTCGGCGGGCGGAAAGGCCAGCGACAGGACATTCTCGAAGCGCACCGCCGTCTCCAGGGTCGCACCGCCGCCGTGGCGGCGCAGCCAGCGCGCCAGCAGCCGGATCGCCTGGAACAGCTCGTAGCGCCAGGGCTCCTCGAGCAGCCGTTCGATCACACCAAAGTCAGGCTGCCATTGCGCGGCGCGCATCGCAGGAGCTCCCGGTCGGACTGGCTGGATCGCACCACCAGGCGCGTGAAACTGTTGACGTGCACGTAGAGGCCGAAGAAGCGGTTCACCACCTCGGCGAACACGACCAGGCTGGCGCCGGCGAAAGCGTCTTCGTCCACCGTCATGCGCACTTCCAGCCCGTGCACCAGGGTGGTGCCGATCGCGCTGCGCATCCAGGCGGTCGAGGGCAGGGTTTCCAGTCCCGTGACGCCGGCGATCTGGCGCTGGGTCGCCGCCGAGCGCGACACGTCGTACAGGGTCAGCACTTCGCGGAAGGCGTCCAGGTCGCCCAGCGAGCGGTGGTTGAGCGCCAGCTGCGCCACCAGGCGCCAGTGCGCACCGCCGGAGGACGGGAAGCGGTGCGGCGCCGTCGGCTTGCGCAACAGGCGCACCGGCAGGCCCCCGGTCGCGGTCTCGCTGACCATGTCGCCGCCGGGCGCACCGACGCCGACGGTGGTCGCGTGCGGCCCGTTGGTGCAGGTCAGCTCGATCGAGGCCACGCACTGCTCGTCGGCGGCGAGCGAGAAGCCGGCATCGGAAAAGCCGATCTTCATGCGGTGGCGCTGCAGGGCGCGGTCGTCGCGGCGGG
>DAMCRY010000216.1:0-582 GCA_032115075.1 Massilia sp. | reverse complement strand
CCGTGCCGCAAGCCGTAATAAGGGCGGTAGTCGATCGACTGCACCCGGCCGTCGACCGTGCGCAGCACCCGCACCGCATCGATGCTGTAGACCTCGACGTCCTCTTCATGGCGTCCGGGAACCACGTCGTACATCGCGCTGCGGTGCGTGATGCGTACCGGCGTGGCCGCCTGGTGGAACAGGTTGACGACCGAGGCGCAGCCGGGCACCAGGTGGGCCGCCGACAGGGTGCCCAGCAGCCGCGCGGCGCCGCCGTCGCCGTTCAGGCCATGCAGGCCGTTCACCACCAGGTGCAGGGTGAAGCGCTGTGCGCTGGCCGGCAGCATCGGGGCCAGCTGGCCCATGTCGATGTCGATGAAATGGAATTTTTCCGGGAAGGCGAAGTATTCGCTCAGCAGGCGGTAGGCGGCGTGCTCGCCCGGGCGCAGCGGCGCCAGGGCGTCGTCGTCGTCGAAGCCGCCCAGCGCCAGCGGCATGCGCTCGAGCACCAGCGTCGGCAGCAGCTTCTGCGGGTCGTCGGCCAGCAGCGCCGCCGCGGTTTCGGGCATGACCAGCACCGCCGCCGTCACGACGAACATCGGC
>DAMCRY010000215.1:0-7070 GCA_032115075.1 Massilia sp. | reverse complement strand
GGCCACCACGACCACGGCGCCGGCGATCAGGCCGACCGGCACGCGGGTGCGCTTGCCGCCGACCGGGAAGCGGCTTTCCGAGAACGAGGCGGGACGCTGCTCGCGGCGCATGCCGGTGCTGGCGTGGACGGCGCCGGCCTGGGCTTCCGGCGGCATGTTCATCTCGATCATCGACACCAGCGGCGCGGCGTCGATCTTCAGGAGCTTGGCGTAGGCGCGCACGAAACCGCGCGTCACGGCCGGGCTCGGGAGGGAGGCGTAGTCGCCCGCTTCCAGCGCCACCACCTGGCGCGGCGCCAGTTTCAGCTGGTCGGCCACCTGCTCCACGCTCCAGCCCATCGCTTCGCGCTGGGCCTGCAGGGTCTTGCCGGGAATGCCCGTGTCCTTGCCCGGGGTTGCCGGCTGGTCTGCATGCTCGTTCATTGTGCTCGTCTCACTCTGCTGTTGTCACTCAAATGCGCCGCGCTCGAAGGCCGCGTACTCGGGCGAACCCGGGAAGCGCCGCCGCAGCTGGGCGGCCATGCTGGCTTCCTGGGTACGGTCGCCCAGCTTGCGCTGCACCCGCATGGCGAGCCACAGCGCGTCGGCCGATAGCGTGTCGAGTTTCGCTGTCTCGATCAGGCGGTTGATGAAAAAACCGGCGCGCTGGAAATCGCGCCGCTCGTAGTAGACCCGCGCCAGGCCGGCATTGGTGGCCTGCAGGTCGGGGTTGTAGCGCAGCGCCTCGAGCAGGTAGCGCTCGGCCGCGTCGAACTGTTTGTTGCGAATGCTGCACACGCCAGCGTTCACCAGCGCGCTCACCGGGGTCTGGTAGGCGCGGTTCTTCAGCGCCCGCTCGAAGTACGGCATGGCCTGCGCCGGCCTGTCCAGCGACTGGCACAGGAAGGCGCCGTAGTTGTTGGCCAGGTCCGGGCTGCCCGGCTGCAGGCGCAGGGCCTGCTGGTAGTTGTCGTCGGCCAGCTGGAGCTGGCCCATGGCGGTGTAGACCAGCGCGCGCAGACCGTGGGCTTCGGCATTGTCCGGCTCGGCGGCCAGGGCCTGCTTGACCTCGTCCAGCGCCGTCTCGTACTGCGCGTTCTGGTAGTAGCCGACCGCCAGCTGCAGGCGGATCGCCGCCCGCTTCTCCACCGCGGTTTGGTCGGACGCGGTCTTGAGTTCGCCGCCGCCATGGCTGGCGCAGCCGCCCAGGACCGCCAGGGCAGTCAAGGCGGCGGCGAGCCCTGCGCGGCCGGCTTTGCTTGGCATCAGGAAGGGATCTCCACGATGCGCCCGAAGTCGGCGCCGAACTTCTTCTGGTACTCGGCCATCTTTTCCATGCGCTCGGCCACGCGGGTACGGTCCTTGACCTCGCCGGCCAGCTGGCCGCAGGCGGCGTCGATATCGTCGCCGCGCGTCTTGCGCACGGTGGTCACGATGCCGGCGTTCATCAGGACTTCGGCGAAGGCCTTGATGCGCGGATTCTTCGAGCGGGTCAGGCCGGATTCCGGGAAGGGGTTGAACGGGATCAGGTTGAACTTGCAGTTCACGCCGACCACCGGGTCGTTCACCAGGGCGATCAGCTCGCGCGCATGCTCGTCGCTGTCGTTGAAGCCGTCGAGCATGCAGTATTCGAAGGTGATGAAGTCGCGCGGGGCGAATTCCAGGTAGCGCTTGCAGGCGGCCATCAGCTCGCGCAGCGGGTATTTCCTGTTCAACGGCACTAAAACATCGCGCAGGGCGTCGTTCGACGCGTGCAGCGACACGGCCAGGGCCACCGGCACGTCCTGCGACAGCTTGTCGATGTTCGGGACCACGCCCGAGGTCGACAGGGTCACGCGGCGGCGCGACAGGCCGTAGGCGTTATCGTCCAGCATTAGCTTGAGAGCGGTGACGGTCGGCTCGTAGTTGAGCAGCGGCTCGCCCATGCCCATCATCACCACGTTGGTGATCTGGCGCTCGCCCTTCGGGCCGGGCTCGATGCCCTTGGTACGGCGCAGCTCGAACTCGGCCATCCACAGCTGGCCGATGATCTCGGCCACGGTGAGGTTGCGGTTGAAGCCCTGCTTGCCGGTCGAGCAGAAGCGGCAGTTGACGGCGCAGCCGGCCTGGGTCGAGATGCACAGCGTGCCACGGGTCTCTTCCGGGATGAACACGGTTTCCACGGCATTGCCGTTGCCGACGTCGACCAGCCACTTGCGGGTGCCGTCGCTCGACGTATGGTCGCTGATGATGCCCGGCGCACGGATCTCGGCGCGGGTCTTGAGTTTCTCGCGCAGCGACTTGGCCAGGTCGGTCATGTCGTCGAAGTTCGACGCGCCGAACTGGTGGATCCAGCGCTGGAGCTGCTTGGCGCGGAACGGTTTCTCACCCAGCTCGGCACAGTACGCAACGAGTTGCGCGGGATCGAAGTCCAGCAGGTTGGTGAGAGTCGTCATGGCAAAATCCTTTATTTCCTGAAACCACTCGCGCCGGCCCGGGGCCGCGGGCGAGTGGTTTACTCATTTAAATTAGTCCGGGGGAAAATCAACCGGGGCGCGCCCGGACTGCGCTCCCCCTTACTAATTAACGCGAGTAGACGTTCAGTGCCGGGAAGAAGTAGGCGATTTCCACGGCAGCGGTTTCAGCGGCGTCCGAACCGTGGACGGCGTTGGCGTCGATCGAATCGGCGAAGTCGGCGCGGATGGTGCCGGCGTCGGCTTTCTTCGGATCGGTTGCGCCCATCAGGTCGCGGTTCTTCAGGATGGCGCCTTCGCCTTCGAGCACCTGGATCATGACCGGACCCGAGATCATGAAGTTGACCAGGTCCTTGAAGAACGGACGTGCGGCGTGCACGGCGTAGAAGCCTTCGGCTTCGGCTTGCGACAGCTGGGTCATGCGTGCAGCGACGATCTTCAGGCCAGCGCCTTCGAAGCGGCTATAGATTTGGCCGATCACGTTTTTTGCAACTGCGTCCGGTTTGATGATCGACAGGGTGCGTTCGATTGCCATGCTAAAACTCCAATAAAAAGAAAGGTTTGGATCAAGAACTTGAGAAGAATTTTGGAACTCAATCAACCTTTAATTTTACCATACATCCCTCATATAGCCGATATTGCGGCACTGGCAAGCAAAGTGGTAGAGTTGCGGCGACAATTCGTCCTGATTCGGTCGAGATTTAAGCGACAACTAAGTTTGTGGCCCTATTTTTGTCAGTGACGCTCATCCACTAACCGGAGGCACCATGTTCCCTAACACGCAATCGCAACGCACCGTCGACCTGAGCAAAGGCTCCAGGGTCGCATCCCGCAACAATGTACTGCGCAACACGTACTGGCTGCTGGCGCTGTCGATGATCCCGACCGTGCTGGGCGCCTACATCGGCGTCTCCATGGAGCTGCCGATGCTGAGCGGCGGCTTCGGCTTCATCATCTTCCTGGCCATCGCCTTCGGCTTCATGTTCGCGATCGAGAAGACCAAGCACTCGGCGCTAGGGGTCGCCGTGCTGCTCGGCTTCACTTTCTTCATGGGCCTGATGCTGACCCCGCTGCTGCGCCACACCCTCGGCTACAGCAACGGCGGCAGCCTGATCATGACCGCCTTCGGCGGCACCGCCTGCGTATTCGCCGTGATGGCCAGCATCGCCACCACCACCAAGCGCGACTTCTCGGGCATGGGCAGCTGGCTGATGGCCGGCGTGGTCGTGATCCTGCTGGCGGCCGTGGCCAACATCTTCCTGCAGATGTCGGCGCTGTCGATCGTGATCTCGATGCTGGCGATCGGCATCTTCTCCGCCTTCATCCTGTACGACGTGCAGCGCATCGTCAACGGCGGCGAAACCAACTACATCACCGCGACCCTGGCGATCTACCTGGACGTGTACAACATCTTCACCAGCCTGCTGCACCTGCTGGGCATTGCCGGCGGCGACCGCGACTAAGCGGGTTCAACTGGAATGAGAAAGCCGACCCTTGAGGTCGGCTTTTTTTCATCTGTACTCTTCGGCCAACAAGACGCGAGGAACTTGGATTCCCGCCTGCGCGGGAATGACGGTTTTCAGGTTAGCGGAAGAACAGCGGCAGCCTGCTTCTGGCCGGCGCCCCGAGACCGTCGTACGCACCACTGGCGCCTACGACTTCCCGCGAAGGCGGGAACCCAATTTTGCGTGTCAGGCTACCTCGGCCGGCACCTCGTAAGCAGCCGCCGAAGCCGACGGCTTCTCGCCCAGCTCGAACACCGCGATCGACTCCACGTGCGAGGTATGCGGGAACATATTGCAGACCCCCGCCCTCTTCAGCACGTAGCCCGCCTTGTGCACCAGGATGCCGGCGTCGCGCGCCAGCGTCGACGGGCTGCAGGACACGTAGACGATCCGCTGCGGCATCAGCTCCTCGTGGGTCTCGCGCAGGTCGGCCAGCGCCAGCGACAGGGCCATGGCGCCGTCGCGCGGCGGGTCGACCAGCATGCGGTCGAATTTGCCGAGGGCGACCAGGTCGTCCTTGCTGACCTCGAACAGGTTGCGGGTCGAGAACGAGGTCTTCGCCGCCACCCCGTTGTGCTGGGCGTTTTCCAGCGCGCGCGTGGTCAGGGCGGTGCTGCCCTCGATGCCGACCACCTCGCGCGCCTGGGTCGCCAGCGGCAGCGTGAAGTTGCCGAGGCCGCAGAACAGGTCGGCCACGCGGTCGTTCGGCTGGACCTCGAGCAGGCGCAGGGCTTTCGAGACCAGCACCCGGTTGATCTGGTGGTTCACCTGGGTGAAGTCGGTCGGCTTGAACGGCATGCGGATGCCGAATTCCGGCAGCGTGTAGTACAGCTCCTTGCCCAACGGGTAGTAGGGATAGGCGGTGTCCGGGCCCTTCGGCTGCAGCCACCACTGGATGTCCCACTGGTCGGCGAAGGCCCTGGCCAGCTCTTCGTCGGCCGGGGTCAGCGGCGCCATGATGCGCATCACCAGCACCGTGACTTCCTCGCCGATGGCGACTTCGATCTGCGGCATCTGGTTGTAGATCGACAGCTTGCCGACGAATTCGCGCAGCGGCACGATCAGGCGCGCGACGTGGTCCGGCAGGATCTCGCAATAGGTGATGTCGGCCACGTAGGACGAGGCGCGCTCGTGGAAGCCGACCAGCACCCCGCCCTTCTTGGCCACGTGGCGGACCGACAGGCGCGCGCGGTAGCGGTAGTCCCAGGTCGGGCCGTACAGCGGGCGCATGATGTTCTCGGCCTTTACCTTGCCGAGGTGCCAGAGGTTGTCCTCGAGGACGCGCTGCTTCATCGCCACCTGGGCCGAGGGCTCCAGGTGCTGCATCGAGCAGCCGCCGCAGTAGCCGAAATGCCGGCACTTCGGCTCGACGCGCATCGACGAGGCGCGCTGCAGGGTGACCATGCGGCCCGATTCCCAGTTCTTCTTCTTGCGCAGCGTCTCGAAACTGACGCGCTCGCCCGGCAGGGCGCCTTCGACGAAGATCACCTTGCCCGGCGTGCCGTCTTCGTTCTCGAGGTGGCCGACGCCGCGCGCGTCCGCATCCAGGGCTTTGATGTCGATGAAAATTTCTTGCATGGTGGTGAGGTAAAGGAAAAGGCGGGAAAGGGGCGCAGGACAGGCTGCGCGGGGAGTTCGCAAATAAAAAATGGGCGGAAAACGCCCGGCGGGGATGATAGCAAGGAAATGGGGTGGCCGCTACAGCAGCGAATCGCGCACCACCCCGCGCGCCGCCATCGCCCGCTTGAGCTTGACCAGCGCTTCCTGCTGGATCTGCCGCACCCGCTCGCGCGTCACGCCCATCTCCTCGGCCAGCGTCTCGAGCGTGGCTGGGTCGTCGTTGTCGAGTCCGAAGCGCCGCGTGACGACCAGGCGCTGCTTGTCGGGCAGGCGCGCCAGCCAGTCGCGCACCAGCACCGTCATCTCGTGCTGCTCGGCGAGCGCGTCCGGCATGGCTTCGCCCTCGTCGGGCAACATGTCCATCAGGCTCGATTGCGGATCGTTGTCGAGCGGCGCGTCGAGCGAGGCGGCGTGTTCGGACAGGGTCAGGATGTCCTGCACCTCTTCCACCGGCCGGCCGACCAGGCTGGCGATGTCCTCGGCTGCGGCTTCCTTGCCGTCGTGCGTCAAGGCTTCGAGGTGGTACTTGGCGCGCAGCACCGCGTTCAGCTCGCGCACCATGTGCACCGGCAGCCGCACGGTGCGCGCCTGGTTCATGATGGCGCGCTCGATGCTCTGGCGGATCCACCAGGTGGCGTAGGTCGAGAAACGGAAGCCGCGCTCGGGCTCGAACTTGTCGATGGCGCGCATCAGGCCGATGTTGCCTTCCTCGATGAGGTCGAGCAGCACCACGCCGCGGTTGATGTAGTGCTTGGCGATCGACACGACCAGGCGCAGGTTATGCTCGATCATCTTCTGGCGCGCCGCGAAGTCGCCGTTCTTGGCCAGCGTGGCCACGCGCGATTCCTCGGCGGCCGACAGCAGCGGCCGGGTGCCGATCTGGTTCAGGTAGTGCTGGGTGGTGTCGGTGGCAAGCTCGGCCTGCAAGACCTTGCGCAGCTCGTCCACCGTGTCGACGTCGGGGCCGCCGGGCAGGACGTCGCTGCCGTCGGCGGCCGCAAGCGCGCCCTCGCTCTCCGGTTCGTCCGGAAACTCGTCCGTATCCTGCGGCTCCAGCGAATGCGGCGGTTGCGTCATACCCTGCTTCAACCCTTTAACGGCCGGGCAGGAACCTCGACGGGTCGACGGGTTTGCCCTGTTGGCGGATCTCGAAATGCAACTTCACCGAGTCGGCGTCCGAATCGCCCATTTCCGCGATCTGCTGGCCCTTGGCCACGTTGTCGCCTTCCTTGACGACGATCTTGCGGTTGTGCGCGTATGCCGACAGCAGGCTGTTGCTGTGTTTGACGATAACAAGGTTACCATAGCCACGGATACCGCTGCCAGCGTACATCACCTTGCCGGCGCCGGCGGCGACCACGGCCTGGCCGGCACGGCCGGCGATGTCGATGCCCTTGTTGCGGCCTTCGTCGAAGGTGGCGACGATGCGTCCGTCGGCCGGCCACATCCAGCTCAGCTTCTCGTCGTCGCTGGCGGTGACGGTGGCGCCGGCGGCGATCGCCGGGGCCGGGGC
>DAMCRY010000214.1:0-7075 GCA_032115075.1 Massilia sp. | reverse complement strand
TGCAGCGCGGCGGCCGGTTCCAGGTTCGCGAAGCGGACCTTGCCCGCCAGCGCGGCCGGCGCCGGCGTGCCGGCGAGCTGCCGCGACAGCACCAGCACCGGAAGGTCGTAGGGCCAGCGCGGGAAGGTCAGCACTTTCTCGTAGCTGCCGCGTCCCATCACGATGGCGTCCTTGTCGGCGATGAACGCCTCGTAGCCGTGGTCTTCGCCGGGCGCGTCGCGCGCGAGCAGCCAGTCGATGTCGCCATCCGGGCGCGCGATGTAGCCGTCGAGGCTGGCGGCGATGAAGACGTGGGCGGTGGTCATGGCGGCTCCCGTAAATCTACGATGTAGAATTAAATCATGGCAGGAAGCGGCGCGCCTCCGGCTTTCGGGAGACGTGCGCGGCGCCGACGTCGCGGCGCGCTGTGATTTTGTGTGGAAATCTGCCCACCCGGGAGGTGCTACCATCCGCCCCTCGATCACAATATCGCAGGGGAATATGTCGAAACTCGAAAGAACCTGGTGGTTTGCCGCGCTGTCGAGCGGCGTCAGCGTGCTGTGCACCCTGTTCGTGCTGCACCATGCCGGCGTCGGGGCGCCGTGGGGCTTCGCGCAGTGGACCGTCTACTTCTTCTGCTTCGTCGGCTTTTCGCGCTGCTTCGCCTTCCTGGCCTGGCTGACGGTGCTGCTGGCCCGGCCGTCCAGCCCCCTGCTGGACACGGCGCCGCCGCGCCGTACCGGCGCCTAGCGCTGGCGGCCCGCGCCGGCCCGATAAAAAAATGCCGCTGTCTCCAGCGGCATTTTCCCTGTTCCGGCCGGGAGCTCAGTCCGACGCGTAGATGTTGTTGTCCTTGGTCTCGCGCACGAACAGCGCACCGATCGCCACGGTGACCAGTGCGATGATGATCGGATACCAGAGGCCGTAGTAGATGTTGCCGTTCGCCGCCACCAGGGCGAACGAGATGGTCGGCAGCAGGCCGCCGAACCAGCCGTTACCGATGTGGTAGGGCAGGGACATCGAGCTGTAGCGGATCCGTGTCGGGAACATCTCGACCAGCATCGCCGCGATCGGGCCGTACACCATGGTCACGTAGAGCACCAGGATGAACAGCAGCAGCACCAGCATCGGTTTGTTGACCTGGGCCGGATCGGCCTTGTCCGGATAGCCGGCGGTCTTCAGGGTGGCGACGACTTCCTTGTTGAGCGCGGTCTGGCGCGCCTTGTCCTCGGCGACGAAGTCCAGGCCGTCCTGGGTCATGGTCGCGTTGAAGGAGTTGATCACCTGGTCGCCCACCTTGATCTGCGCCACCGAGCCGGCCGGCGCGGCGACGGTCGTGTAGTTCACCGAGGCGTTGGTCAGCATGCGGGTGGCGATGTCGCAGGACGAGGGGAACTTGCGGGTGCCGCTCGGGTCGACCTGGAAGTGGCAGGAGGCCGGGTCGGCGACCACCACGACCGGCGAGTTGTTGATGGCCTGCTCGAGCGCCGGGTTGCCGTAGTGGGTGATGGCCTTGAAGATCGGGAAGTAGGTCGCCGCGGCGATCACGCAGCCGCCCAGGATGATCCACTTGCGGCCGATGCGGTCCGACAGCGCGCCGAACACGATGAAGAAGGGCGTGGCCAGCAGCAGGGCGATGGCGATCAGGATGTTGGCGGTGGCGCCGTCGATCTTCAGGGTCTGGGTCAGGAAGAACAGGGCGTAGAACTGGCCGGTGTACCACACCACGGCCTGGCCCATGGTCAGGCCGATCAGGGCCAGCAGCACGATCTTGCCGTTCTTCCAGTTCAGGAAGGCTTCCGACAGCGGCGCCTTCGAGGTCTTGCCCTCGGCCTTCATCTTGGCGAAGGCCGGCGACTCGTTCATCGACATCCGGATCCACACCGAGATGCCCAGCAGCAGGACCGAGACCAGGAAGGGAATGCGCCAGCCCCAGGCCGTGAAATCTTCCTCGCCGACGACGGTGCGGGTGCCCAGGATCACCAGCAGCGACAGGAACAGGCCCAGGGTCGCGGTGGTCTGGATGAAAGAGGTGAAGTAGCCGCGCTTGCCTTCCGGCGCGTGCTCGGCCACGTAGGTGGCGGCGCCGCCGTATTCTCCGCCCAGCGCCAGGCCCTGCAGGATGCGCAGCGTGACCAGGATGATGGGTGCGGCGATGCCGATCTGCGCGTGGCTGGGCAGCAGGCCGACCAGGAAGGTCGAGGCCCCCATGATCAGGATCGTGACCAGGAAGGTGTACTTGCGGCCGATCATGTCGCCCAGGCGGCCGAACACCAGCGCGCCGAAGGGACGCACGATGAAGCCGGCGGCGAAGGCCATCAGGGCGAAGATGAAGGTGGTGGTGGGGTCGCCGATGAAGAACTGCTTGGCGATGATGGCGGCCAGCGAGCCGTAGAGGTAGAAGTCGTACCACTCGAAAACGGTACCGAGGGAGGAAGCGAAGATGACTTTCCGTTCTTCCTTGGTGAGTCCGGCGGAGGAAGGTGCAGCTTTCCCTCCGGCGGTCATGCCGGGTGTGATTGCCATGTGTGTCTCCGTATAGTAATTGGTATGCACCGGATGCTGATTGTTTGTCAGCTGTCGCGGAGTGTGTGCCGCTTTCCTTACACGATGCTTTCTCCAAACTTACACGAAGCTTACATCTGGGTATGGCAAGACGTACAACAGCTCGCCTTCCGGCGTGTTTACACTCTGGAGCACGGCATGCTGCGCCGCACCGGATGACTTGCAAATTTATTTACGAACGACCGTACTTAATTGCCGCCGGCTTATGCTATTCTCGACCGGTCCAGACACCCACCGAAGGAGACAAGCATGCAAGACGCCGTCATCGTATCGACCGCCCGCACCGGGCTGGCGAAGTCGTGGAAAGGCGCATTCAACCTGACCCACGGCGCCACCCTCGGCGGCCACGTCCTGCAGGCCGCGATCGCGCGCGCCGGCATCGAGCCGGGCGAGGTCGAGGACGTGCTGATGGGCTGCGCCAATCCGGAAGGCGCGACCGGCGTCAACATCGCACGCCAGGCCGCGCTGCGCGCCGGCTGCCCGGTCACGGTGCCGGGCATGACCGTCAACCGCTTCTGCTCGTCCGGCCTGCAGACCATCGCGCTGGCCAGCCAGCGCGTGATCGCCGGCGAAGGCGAGATCTATGCCGCCGGCGGGGTCGAGTCGATCTCCTGCGTGCAGCAGGAGATGAACCGCCACATGCTGTACGAGGTCTGGCTGAAGCGGCACAAGCCCGAGCTGTACTGGCCGATGCTGCAGACCGCCGAGACCGTGGCGCGGCGCTATGCGATCCCGCGCGAGCGCCAGGACGAATACGGCGTGCGCAGCCCGCAGCGCGCCGCCGCGGCCCAGGCCGCCGGCCGCTTCGACGCCGAGATCGTGCCGATGACGGTGACCATGGGCGTGGCCGACAAGGCCTCCGGCATGCTGCTCACCCGCGAAGTGACGATCGCCGCCGACGAGGGCATCCGCGCCGATACGACGATCGAGGGCGTGTCGAAGATCCGCAGCGCGCTGCCGGGCGGCGTGATCGCCGCCGGCAACGCCAGCCAGTTCTCGGACGGCGCCGCCGCCACCATCGTGATGAGCGGCCGCATGGCCGAGAGCAAGGGCCTGAGTCCGCTCGGTATCTTCCGCGGCTATGCGGTAGCCGGCTGCGAGCCGGACGAGATGGGCATCGGTCCCGTGTTCGCGATCCCCAAGCTGTTGAAGCGCGCCGGCCTGACGGTCGACGACATCGGCCTGTGGGAGCTGAACGAGGCCTTCGCCGTGCAGGTCCTCTACTGTGCGGATACACTGGGCATTCCGATGGAGCGCCTGAACGTGAACGGCGGCGCGATCGCGGTCGGCCACCCCTACGGCGTGTCCGGCGCGCGCCTGGTGGGCCACGCGCTCATCGAAGGCAAGCGCCGCGGCGTCAGGTACGTGGTGGCGACCATGTGCGTCGGCGGCGGCCAGGGCGCGGCCGGACTGTTCGAAGTCGTTTGAATCGAAAGAATGGAGTAGCAATGCTGAAGCATATCGTGATGTGGAAACTGAAGGACGAGGCCGAAGGCGCCGACCGCTGGACCAATGCGCGCGAGATGAAGCGCCGCCTGGACGCGTGCGCCAACATCGTGCCGGGGCAGCTGGTCTTCGAGGTAACGCTGGCCCAGCCGGGACTGGAAGCGACCTACGACGTGGTGCTGTATTCCGAGTTCACCGACAAGGCGGCGCTGGAAGCCTATGCCAACCATCCGACCCACAAGGCGGTGGTGCCCTTCATCGGGGCGATCCGGGAAGGACGGCAGTGCATGGACTACGAAGTGTAAGCAGCACAACCGCTGGATTCCCGCCTGCGCGGGAATGACGTGCCTGGAGGGCGGCCACAAGCGTGGCCGCGGACTGCCGGCTTCGAGACCGTCGTTCCCGCGCAGGCGGGAACCCAATTTTCCACGCCGCAGCGTTACAACAAACAAGACCATCGGAGACATCCACATGCGCACCACCCAGGAACTCTTTTCCCTCCACGGCAAGACCGCCATCGTCACCGGCAGCTCGCGCGGCCTCGGCCTGCAGATGGCCCAGGCGCTCGGCGAACAGGGCGCCCGCCTCGTGCTCTCGTCGCGCAAGCAGGACGAGCTCGACCTGGCCGTCGCCCAGTTGAAGGAACGCGGCATCGACGCCTGGGCGATCGCCGCCGACCTGTCCGACGAGGCCCAGGCCCACGAGTTCGTCGAGCGCGCGATCGCCCACCTCGGCCACGTCGACATCCTGGTCAACAATGCCGGCGCCAGCTGGGGCGCGCCGGCCGAGGACTATCCGATCGAGGCCTGGGACAAGGTGATGGACCTGAACGTGCGCAGCATCTTCCTGGTCACCCAGGCGGTCGGCAAACTGTCCATGATCCCGCGCCGTTCCGGGCGTATCATCAGCATCTCCTCGATCGCCGGCCTGGCCGGCAATCCGCCGGGGACGATGCAGACGATCGCCTACAACACCTCGAAGGGCGCGGTGGTCAACTTCACGCGCGCGCTGGCGGGCGAATGGGGACGCTACGGCATCACGGTGAACTCGATCGCCCCGGGCTTCTTCCCCTCGAAGATGACCAAGGGCGTGCTGGCCGCCTTCGGCGCCGAGAACCTGGCCAAGGACGCGCCGCTCAACCGCCTGGGCGACGACGAGGACCTGAAGGGCGCGGTGGTGCTGTTCGCCTCCGACGCCGGCAAGCACATCACCGGCCAGACGCTGGCGGTCGACGGCGGCGTCTCGGCGGTGTAGGGACGGACGGGATACGGACAAGATACGCACAAGATACGGGAGCGGAGCATGAAGGATTTCAAGGGCAAGGTGGCCGTCGTCACCGGCGGCGCCAGCGGCCTCGGTCGCGAGATCGCCAACCTGGCGGCCGGCCTCGGCATGAAGCTGGTGCTGGCCGACGTGCAGGCCAAGGCGCTCGAGCACGTCACCGAAGAGCTGCTCGGGCAGGGCGTCGAGGTACTGTCCATGGTGTGCGACGTCAGCAAGGGCGCCCATGTGCAGGAGCTGGCCGACGCCGCCATCGCCCGCTTCGGGGCGGTGCACCTGGTGTTCAACAATGCCGGCGTCGGTTCCGGCGGCCTGGTCTGGGAGAACTCGGAGCAGGACTGGGAGTGGGTGCTGGGCGTGAACCTGTGGGGCGCGATCCACGGCGTGCGGGTGTTCACCCGGGCCATGCTCGAATGCGCGGCGCGCGACGCCGACTACGAGGGCCACATCGTCAACACGGCCTCGATGGCCGGGCTGCTGACGCCGCCCGCGATGGGCGTCTACAACGTCTCGAAGCACGCGGTGGTGGCGCTCACCGAGACCCTGCATCACGACCTGGAACTGGTCGGGGCGCCGATCAAGGCCTCGGTGCTGTGCCCGTATTATGTCCCGACCGGCATCGCGCAGTCGCACCGCAACCGGCCCGACGAGCTGTCCAGCCAGGAGCGGGTGACGGCCAGCCAGATGGCGGCGCAGATGATGACGGAAAAGGCGGTCGGTTCGGGCAAGGTCACGGCCCAGGACGTGGCGCGGCTCACCTTCGATGCGATCCGCAGCGGGCGGTTCTATATCTATTCCCACCCGCAGGCGCTGGACGCCGTGGCCGAGCGCTTCGAGGCGGTGGTCCAGGGCGCGCAGCCGGCCGATCCGTATGCGGCGACGCCGCAGTTGCGGGACATGCTCAAGGCGGCGATCAAGGGGCGGCGCTGAGTAGCGGCGACTGACCTTCGATGGCTTGGCCGGAAAACCGTCGCTCCCGCGCAGGCGGGAGCCCAAGTTCGTCGTGCTACATGCAAGAAATTGGGCCCCCGCCTGCGCGGGGGCGACGGTCTTTGGGCTAGCTAAGCCACGGCCTTGGTAGCTGGCGCAGCGCCCCGCACCGTCGTTCTGGCCGCGCCTGCAAACGCTCAGGCGGCCGCCTGGCCGTCCGGCTGGACGATCCGTTGAGCATCGGGCCGCCGACCTGCTGCGTTGGCCGGAAAACCGTCGCTCCCGCGCAGGCGGGAGCCCAAGTTTGTAAGCGCTGTCGTATTGCATGCAAAAAATTTGGCCCCCGCCTGCGCGGGGGCGACGGTCTTTTGGCTAACTAAGCCAGGCACCGTCGTTCCGGGCGCGGCTCGCGAACGCTCAGGCGACCGCTTGGCCGTCCGGCTGGACGATCCGTTCGTGCAGTTCCGGCTCGCCTTCGCCGTAGAGCTTGACGACGGTCGAGGTGCGGGTGCCGTAGCCGGGCGACTCGATGCAGACCGGCGAGAGCATGCGCTCGACCTCGATCGGCATGCCGGTCTCGGGCAGGCGCAGGTCCGGGGCGCGGGTGGTGTCGGCCAGCATCTCGAAATAGGCGTCTTCCGGCGCGCCCTGGCACAGCAGGCTCGCGAACTGCGCCTTGGTGCGCAGCACCTTGGGCCAGGGCGCGTCGAGCAGGCCGTTCGAGATGCCGTAGATGCGGCCCGGTTCGAGCGGCTGGCCGTTGCGCGGGTCGTCGGCGCCGCGGTTCGAGTACCAGTACAGGGTGTCGCGGTCGCCCAGGACCAGGTTGTAGCCGTTGTAGATGTCGCCGCGTTCGCGCAGCACATCCAGGTAG
>DAMCRY010000213.1:0-7085 GCA_032115075.1 Massilia sp. | reverse complement strand
GCCGAGCCCGCAGCGCACCCCGCGCTTTGCCGCGCTGCCCGGCGTGCGCGACCTGCGCGGCCGGGTCGGGATGGCGCCGGCCACCGGCGCGCTGCCGTATACGGTCTATCTCGGCAACCTGCACAGCCAGAGCAACCACAGCGACGGCGGCGCCGCGCTCGACGAATGCAAGGGCGCCCAGGACCCACTGGCGTCGAAGTACGGGCCGGAAGCGGCCTTCGCCTACGCGCGCGGCCACGGCCTCGACGTGCTGGCCGTCTCGGATCACAACCACATGTACGACGGCTCGGACGGCACCAATGCCGACGCCGACCCGGCCGCCGCCAGGGCCCTGTACCGCTCGGGCCTGGCCAGCGCCGCCGCGTTCAACGCCACCAAGCCCGGCTTCCTGGCGCTGTACGGCATGGAGTGGGGCGTCATCAACAAGGGCGGCCACGTCAACATCTTCAACAGCGACGAGCTGCTCGGCTGGGAAAAGAACGGCAAGGGCGAGCTGCTGGCCGACACCCTGAGTCCGCGCAGCGACTACGCCGCGCTCTACACCCTGATGCGCCAGCGCGGCTGGGTGGGGCAGTTCAACCATCCGGCGCACAGCGGCCAGTTCGTCGTGAACGGCGTGCCGCTCGGGTACTCGCCCGACGGCGACGAGGCGATGGTGCTGTGCGAGGTGATGAACAGCACCGCCTTCTCCACCAACGACACCGAGACCGAGACCCGGCGCAGCAACTTCGAGCAGGCCTGCAACCGCCTGCTCGAAGCCGGCTACCACCTGGCCTTCAGCACCAACCAGGACAACCACTGCGCCAACTGGGGCGCCTCGTACGGCAACCGCACCGGCGTGCTGCTGCCCGACGGGACACCCTTGAGCCGCGACAGCTTCGTCGAGGCGCTCAAGGCGCGGCGCGTGTTCGCGACCATGGACAAGACCGCGCAGCTGGTGTTCACCGCGAACGGGCGCCTGATGGGCGAGCGGTTTGCCAACAAGGGACCGTTGACGTTGCAGGCGAACTTCGCTTCGGCCGCGGGCAAGAAGGTGGCGGCGGTGGCGATCATGGAAGGCGTTCCGGGGCGCAGGGGCACGGTGACGCAGCTGTCGTCGACGGCGACGACCACCTTCACGCCGGAGAAGGGGGAGCATTTCTATTATGCGAAGGTGACGCAGGAGGATGGCAACGTGCTGTGGTCGGCGCCGGTGTGGGTGACGCAAGAATGATCACGCCGTGCCGGCCGCGCATCGACTATCCGGTGATTTGACGCGCATCTGGTCGCTGCCGTGATGTGAACGCGTGGGCGGGAAACCCGCCCACCCTACATCCCGAGTGGCTCGCCGGCTCCAAACAGGGTTGCGATGCCCAGCACCGCGAAGATCAGGGCCGCGATCCCGTGCACCAGCGCCAGTGGCACCCGGTTCGCAATCCGCTCTCCGAACACCACCGCCGGCACGTTCGCCAGCATCATGCCGAGGGTGGTGCCGGCCACGACCGCCGCCATCGATTCGTAGCGCGCCGCCAGGGCCACGGTGGCGACTTGCGTCTTGTCGCCCATCTCGGCGACGAAGAAGGCGACCAGCGTGGTGACAAAGACGCCGTAGCCGGCCAGCGGGGTTTCGGTTTCGTCGATCCGGTCGGGGACCATGGTCCATGCCGCCATGCCGAGGAAGGACAGGCCCAGCACCCAGCGCATCGCGTTCGGTCCCAGCAGCTCGCTCACCAGCGCGCCGACGGCGGCGGCGAAGGCGTGATTGGCGACGGTGGCGAGGAAGATGCCGAACACGATCGGCAGCGGGCGGCGGAAGCGCGCGGCGAGCAGGAAAGCCAGCAACTGGGTCTTGTCGCCGATCTCGGCAAGTCCCACGATGCCGGTCGATACGAGAAAGGCGTCCATGATGCGGCGGTAAAACGAAGCGAAGGGCGCCGATCATAGCAGAGGACGCCGTCAATACGGCGCGGCGCTGCGGCTTCCTTGTGCTTTTCCGCCACGGTCGAAGATGCTATTCTGCTCGCGCCCTCATCCTTCCCGGACTGGCAATCCTGCGACAGACTCCTGCGAGAGACCATGAAGACTAGCATTCTGCTGCGCGCCACGGCCTGCGCCATCCTCAGCCAGTGGAGCGCCTACGCGTTCGCACTCGATCCCCTCAGCTACGCCAAGTACGACCAGGTCAAGACCACCGCCCTGCACCTGGACCTGAAGGCCGACTTCACCCGGAAGACGCTGGGCGGCTACGCCGAGCTGACGCTGAACTGGATCGACAAGAAGGCCGCCACCCTGGACCTCGACACCCGCGACCTGGCGATCTCGAAGATCGAGGCGCAGGATGCGAAAGGCGCCTGGGCGCCCGTCAAGTACACGCTCGACAAGCTGGATGCCGAAAAGGGCCAGGCCCTGCACGTGGCGCTGCCCGGCCAGCCGGGCAAGGTGCGCATCCACTACAGGACCGCGCCGACCGCCGCCGCCCTGCAGTGGCTCACGCCGAAGCAGACCATGTCGGGCAAGTACCCCTTCATGTTCAGCCAGTCGCAGCCGATCAACGCGCGTTCCTTCATGCCGGTGCAGGACACCCCGGCGGTGCGCTTCACCTATACCGCGCGCATCGAGGCGCCGGAAGGCATGCGCGTCGTGATGAGCGCCGATAACGACCCGAAAGCCACCGGCAAGGGCGGCTGGACCTTCACCATGCCGCAGCCGGTGCCGTCCTACCTGGTGGCGATCGGCATCGGCGAGCTGGAAGCGCGCACCCTGGGCGGGCGCACCGGCGTGTACGCCGAGCCGCAGCGCATCAAGGCCGCCGAATACGAACTGGCCGACACCGAGAAGATGGTGGCCGCCGCCGAATCGCTGTACGGCCCGTATCGCTGGGGACGCTACGACATGCTGGTGCTGCCGCCGTCGTTCCCGATCGGCGGCATGGAAAATCCGCGCCTGACCTTCCTGACCCCGACCATGATCGCGGGCGACCGCAGCCTGGTCGACCTGATCGCGCATGAGCTGGCGCACAGCTGGTCGGGCAACCTGGTGACCAACGCCTCGTGGAAGCACTGGTGGCTCAACGAAGGCTTCACCACCTACGTCACCACCCGCATCCTCGAGAAGCTGTACGGCGAGGAAGTGGCGACCATGAACCTGCAGCTCGAGCAGGAAGAGGCGCTCGAATCGTTGAAGGGCATCCCGAAAGAGAAGCAGGCCCTGGTCACGCGCGATCCGGACACCTCGTCGAAGCACTACACCGACGAAGGCCTGGCCTATCCGAAGGGTGCCTGGTTCCTGCGCACCCTCGAGCAGCGCGCCGGCCGCGCCGCCTTCGATCCTTTCCTGCGCAGCTGGTTCGACCAGCACGCGTTCCAGAGCGTGACCACCGACCAGTTCGTGGCCTTCCTGCGCGCGAACCTGCTGGCGAAAAATCCGAAGATCATGAGCGACGCGGAGCTCGACGAATGGCTGTATGGCCCGGGCATCCCGTCCAGCGCCAAGAAGGCTGTCTCGACGCGCCTGGCAAAGCTGAACGACACCACGGCACGCTGGCTCAAGGGCGACCTCACCACCGCCCAGCTCGACACCAAGGGCTGGAAGGCCGAGGAGTGGATGAAGTTCCTGAACGATATCGACAACAAGGCCGACGCCGCCAGGCTGGAAGAGCTGGACAAGGCCTTCGGTCTGGCGAAAACCGGCAACAACGAAGTGGCCTTCCGCTTCTACCGCGCGGCGGTGCATGCCGGCTACAAGGGCGTGCGTCCGCACCTGGAGGCATTCCTGATGAGCGTTGGCCGCCAGAAGTTCGTGGTGCCGCTGTACACCGCGCTGCGCGCCAAGCCGGACGACCGCGCCTGGGCCGAGCGCATCTACAAGGCGGCGCGCGAGCGCTACCACCCGGAGACGCAGGGCAGCGTCGACAAGGCCATGGCCGCCAAATAAACACAATACACAAAAGGGATAGACAGAGTGTTTTCGATGAATCGACTTGCAGCCGCGGTCCTGATCGCGTTTTCCACCACCGGCGCGGCCTTCGCGCAGGACGCATCGGCGCCGGCCACCAGCGCCGCCGCCGGCGCAGCCGCGCACGGACCCGCCTACAACCTCCAGGCCGACGTCGAGCGCGTCATGAAGGAATTCGACGTGCCGGGCATCGCCATCGCCGTGGTCAAGGACGGCAAGGTGCTGACCACGCAGGGCTTCGGCGTGCGCAAGCGCGGCGAGCCGGCCAAGGTCGACGGCAAGACCATCTTCGAGATCGCCTCGAACTCGAAGGCCTTCACCGCGGCCGCGCTGGGCATGCTGGTCGACCAGGGCAAGCTGTCCTGGGACGACCCGGTGATCAAGCACCTGCCCGACTTCCGCATGTACGACGCCTACGTCACCGCCGAGATGACCGTGCGCGACCTGCTGACCCACCGCAGCGGCCTGGGCCTGGGCGCGGGCGACCTGATGTGGTGGCCGACCACCACCTTCAGCAGCGACGAGATCATCCACAACCTCCGCTACATCAAGCCGGCCACCAGCTTCCGCAGCAGCTATGCCTACGATAACCTGCTCTACATCGTGGCCGGCAAGATCATCGCCGCCAAGTCGGGCAAGACCTGGGGCGAGACCATGCACGAATGGATCCTGAGCCCGGTCGGCATGGCCAACACCACCACCAGCCTCGAAGAAAGCGCGAAATTCGCCAACGTCTCGGCGCCGCACAGCAAGATCAACGGCAAGGCCGTGCCGGTCAAGCCGATGCCGGTGGCGAATGCGGTCGGTGCGGTCGGCATCAACACCAGCGCCGAGGACATCGCGCGCTGGATGAACGTGCTGCTCGAGAACGGCAAGGTGGGAGAGGGCAAGCGCCTGTGGTCGGACAAGCAGGCGCGCGAAATGTGGACCGCGCAGACCCCGATGACGATCAACACGCCGCATCCGCCGCTGGCCGCGACCAAGCCGAACTTCTATGCCTACGGCCTGGGCTTCCAGCTGCGCGACTACCAGGGCAAGCTGGTGGCCATGCACGGCGGCGCGCTGCAGGGCTTCTACACCCGCGTGCTGCTGGTGCCGGAAGCGAAGCTGGGCATCGCCATCTTCACCAACGCCGAAAGCGGCCCCTCGCTGAACGCGCTGCAGTACCGCCTGCTCGACCAGCACCTGGGCGTGGCACCGACCGACTGGATCGGCCGCATCGCCGACATGGACAAGGAGATGCAGGCCAAGGAAGCGGCCCGCGTGAAGGGCGAGGCGGCGTCGCGCGCGGCGCAATCGAAGCCGTCGCTGACGCTGGCCTCCTACGAGGGCGACTACGAGGACGCCTGGTACGGCAAGATGAACGTCAAGCGCGTCAACAACAAGCTGGTGATGTCCTTCTCGCGCACCCCGGACCTGACCGGCGAGATGGAGCACTTCCAGCACGACACCTTCATCGTGCGCTGGAAGGAACGCAACTTCAACGCGGACGCCTACGTGACCTTCTCGCTGGACCACGACGGCAGCATCGAGCGCGTGCGCATGAAGCCGGTGTCGACCGAGACCGACTTCAGCTACGACTTCCAGGACCTGCTGTTCACGCCGGTGAAGAAGGAAAAAGAGAAGAAGGCCTGACCAGGCCAGCGACAAAAAAGGGGGACGATGCCGCCGGCATCGGCCCCCTTTTTGCTTGAAGCGGCGCTGCGCTTATTTGCCGCCCCACACCTTCATCATATCTTCCGAGCCCTGCGTCCGGATCCCGTTGTCCGACAGGATCCCCTCGGTCGCATCCAGCGCCGCCTTGCGCGGCAGGATCAGGGACTCGCCGTAGCGCTGGTCGAACTTGAAGACCACGTGCTCGTCCTTCAGGTCGCGCAGGGTCGACACCAGGTGCGCCAGACTGCGGATCCTGGTGCCGTTGACCGTGTCGACCACCGAGCCGACGCGATTGCCGTAGCCGGTCACCAGCCGGTTCGGGAAGAACGGCCCGCTGATCACCACCAGCTCCTCACGGGTCGCGTCGGGCGAATCGCCGCGCCGCGTCACCAGCGGGCTGGCGTTGAAGCTGTAGGCATTCATCGCCGCAGCGTTCGACGCCAGCGAAGCCATGAACTCCGCCGTCGCGCGGGTGAACGTCACCGGGCCATACACGAAGTAGGACGGGTAGCCGCCGTTCAGGTCGGGGATCAGGAGCGGACGCGGGCCGCTGGTCGGCACCTCGACCTTCATGGTCTTGCCGCCCCGGACAATGGTCATCGGCACCTTGCCGTCCTTCGCCACCTGCTGGATGCGGTACTGGAAGCGCACGCGCAGGTTCGAGCCCAGCTTGACCATGCCCTGGTTGTCGATCGGGTACTCGCCGATGTGGGTGATCACGTCCCACTCCTTCAGCGGCCAGGAGGCATCGGTTTTATACGGACGGTGCACCACCGCGCCCTCGACCGACTTGTCCAGCTTCAGGTACTGGCGCAGCGCCGGATTCTCCAGGGTCTGGATGCTGTCGTGCAGCAGCGGCTTGCCGTCGTAGCGGCCGTCCGCCACGTCCTTCAGGAACAGCTCGATCTCCTCGTTGGGGATCACGTAGCCGATGTTCTGGGCGCCGGCCGCCATCGAGAAGGCCAGACCGATCATCTTGTCGCCGGCGATCACCGGGCCGCCGCTGTTGCCCGGATTGATCGGCGCGTCGATCTGGATGCGCAGGCCCGAGCTGAACGAGCCGTAGCCGACGAATTCCACGCGCGAGACGATGCCGCGGGTGGTCGAGAGCGAGTTGCCGCCGACCGGATAGCCGTAGGCATAGACGGCTTCGCGCACGTCCGGCAGCACGGCCGCGCGCTGCACCGGCGGACGCTTGTCGAAGAAGGAATTGTCTTCCAGTTCCAGTACGGCCAGATCCAGGCCGCGCGCCAGCGCGATCACCTTGGCCGGCACCTTGTCGCCCGACTGGCTGGCCTGCACCTCGACCTGGCTGGCGTAGCCGACCACGTGGGCATTGGTCAGGATGCGCTTGCCCTCGATGATGACGCCCGAGCCGGTGATGTCGCGCGGCGACTGCTTCGCCCACGGCTTGTAGGGATCCGGCGCGCGCACGGTGGAGAAGATCTTGACCACCGAGTTCTCGCCCGCCGGCAGGGCCGGCGCCGTGGTGGCGG
>DAMCRY010000212.1:3519-7115 GCA_032115075.1 Massilia sp. | reverse complement strand
GACATCGGCCCGGGCCGGACGCTGTGCTGCGGGCGGCGAGGCGGCGACAAAGCCGGCCTGGCCCGCCAGGGCCGCCAGGGCCGTGGCTCCGAGCGCGGCAAGCAAGGTGTGGGGTTTCATGGCGTCCTCCGCCTGCGAGTGGATCGGCAGGGACAACCTGCGCCGGTTACCCCCGGAGTTGGAGTCCATGCAGCAGGCCGGGTTCGGAGCGGATAGCGCAGCGGTTCACCGGCTTGCGTTGGATCAGACTTTCATGAATTCTTAACGACGTTTTGTTGTTTTTTCGGATTGACGCGCCTGCAACACTCTGTCTGATGGGAGAAACCATTTTTCCATCGGTCATAGTTGCATTTAGTCACAGTCCAGTTGACAATCGTTCTGCAATCCTTCCCAGGTGATCCGTGCACGTGCATGGCACTCAACCCAGGCATTTACTCAAGGGATTTGAAGAAACATGGCAAGTGGTGCACCGCTCTACAGGAATCACGTCCTGGTGTTATCGCAGAGTTTCTTTATCAAGGACAACCGGGCCGAGTTGCGCCTGCATGCCCACAAATACGATTTCGACATCCTGTTCTTCGACGAAGTCAGCCGCTTCGTCGAGGCGGTGGCCCACGACGATGGCGACAACCTCTACGTGATCGACCTGGACGCCCTGCACAATATGCAGGCGGACATGGGCGACGGGCGCCGTACCCTGATGCTGGGTGAACTGCTGCAGCGCCTGCCGGGCGACCACAGCTACATCTACCTGCAGAGCGCGCGCCAGGGCGGGCGTTTCCTTCTGCAGCAGCGCCTGGTCGACAGCCACTGCCTGGCGTATGCGGAAAAACCGATCGCCAACGACGTGCTGGTCGACAAGCTGTTCAACCTCTTCGTGCAGAAGAAGCGCGGCGACCCGGTGCGCGTGGCCCTGCTCGGCGAGGTGGAGGGGCTGGACGCGGCGGCGCTGCTGGGGCGGCGCATCGAGCTGGTGCGCCATCCGGAAGCGCACACGCTGCACGTGCGCGTCAAGGAGCTGCAGCCGGACCTGATCCTGGTCACCGACGCCGAATATGCGCGCACCGAAGCCATCGTGCGGGTGCTGCAAAGGAATATCGAGGCCGACCCGGTGCGCGAGATCGCCCTGCTGCAGCGCCGGCCGGACAGCGCGCTGGCCCGGCGCGCGCTGGCGGACGGCTTCGACGCCGTGCTGGACATGGCCGACCCCGCGCTGCTGGAAGCCCAGCTGCTCAACCGCGCCAACAAGATCCGCATCAACAAGGACCTGATCGGCAAGGACCGCGCCACCGGCCTGCTGAACAAGGTCGGCCTGCAGAAAAAGGCGCAGGGGCTGATCCGCCAGGCGGCGCAGGAGGGGCACCCGCTGGCTTTCGGCGTCATCGACATCGACAAGTTCAAGACCATCAACGACACCTGGGGCCATCACTTCGGCGACATCGTGATCAAGCGCCTGTCGCTGCTGCTTGCATCGCAGCTCGGCGAGCAGGACCTGCTCAGCCGTTTCGGCGGCGAGGAATTCGTGCTGGTGTTCCGGAACTGCGCACTGGAAGAAGGGCGACAGCGGCTGGACGCGCTGCGCCAGGCGTTCTGCGCCATTCCCTTCGAGGTCGGGCCCGGCGACGTCCGCCATTTTTCCTTCAGCGGCGGGGTGGCCGCCTATCCGGCCTGCCGCAGCGAGAACGAGCTGTTCCTGCGCGCGGATGCGATGCTGTACGAGGCCAAGCAGGGCGGACGCAACCGCATCTGCGCGGCGCCGGCCGGTGCCGGCCTGGTGGCGGCGCACTGAGGCGCTCGGGCTGGCCAAAGAAAACGCCAGCCGCGTGGGCTGGCGTCGATCGGCAGGACCGTGGCCCGCTTGCCCGGTCGGCTTACCCGGCCGGCTTTTCGGCCGCCTTGGCCTGGTGCGCCTGCAGTTGCTCGCGCAGCTGCTGACCGTTGGAATGCGTATAGTCCTTGTTGACCTCGGCCGTGACCAGTTGCTGGACCTGATGGTCCAGGTTGGCGCGCAGCGCGCCCAGGAATTCCGGCGAGGCCGCCAGCACCAGTTGCTGGTAGCGGCCCTCCTGGTGCGCCTTCAGCAGGTATTCGTTGATGTCCTTGGCGAAGCGCTCGGTCGCGTGCTGTTGCGGCGTCTGGGCCGGCTGGTACTGCTTGTTCGGCGCGCCGGCCTGGGCATTGTGCGAAAGGGAAACCCCCTGGGTGCCGCCGATATTGTGACCGCTGCCCGCGGCGGCGGTGGGACCGAGCCGGTCGGTCTCGGTATCGACGGTGCGCAGCTGCGCGGCCGAATTGACCATGTCTTCCACTTCCTGCAACTGGCCTGCGGAGTCGGACTCGGAGAAGAAACGCGCGCGGCCCGCATTGGCCGCAAGAATCCAGGTTGTTGGCATGCTACCCCCTGTCATGAGTTGTTGGTGTGAACCGCAATGGATGCGTGATCGTGTGCTACGTCGCGCCTGCGCAAACGGCCGGCGCCGCCCATGGCGTGGACCATGTGCATGTCGATCAGGCGATGGCCCAGTATAGCCCCGCTTCCATAAGCCCGGCGCACCGACGCCGGCTGGCGTGCGGGCGTCCGGGCGCAGCGGGATTTATCGGGCCGCCGGCGGGTCTAAGAAGGTTAAGCAATCTTCCCCCCTGAGGGGTTTTCGAAGGAGACCGTCATGAACCAGCCTGTTCCTTCCACACCTGCGTCGCGCCAGCCGCCCGATGCGATCGGCCCCGACTACGCGGCCATCAAGCAGCGCCAGCAGGCCACTTGGGCGAGCGGCGATTTCGCCATCGTCGGGGTGACCCTGCAGATCGTCGGCGAATCGCTCGCCGAGGCTGCCGACATCCGCTCCGGCGAGCGCGTCATCGACATCGCCGCCGGCAACGGCAACGCCACCCTGGCCGCCGCGCGCCGCTTCGCGCGCGTGACCTCGACCGACTACGTGCCGGCCCTGCTCGAGAAGGGCCGGGTCCGCGCCGCCGCCGAGGGCCTGCAGGTCGACTTCCGCGAAGCCGACGCCGAGGCGCTGCCCTTCGGCGACGCCAGCTTCGACGTCGCCCTGTCCACCTTCGGCGTGATGTTCGCCCCCGACCATGCGCAATGCGCGCGCGAGATGCTGCGGGTGGTGCGTCCTGGCGGGCGCATCGGCCTGGCCAGCTGGACCGCCGAGGGCATGATCGGCCAGCTGTTCAAGGCCCTCGGACGCTACGTGCCGCCCCCGGCCGGACTGTCGCCGCCCTCGATGTGGGGCAGCGAGGACTACCTGCGCCAGCTGTTCGGCCAGGAGGCCGCCAGCATCCGCGCGACCCGCAAGCTGTTCAACTTCCGCTATGCCTCGGCGGCGCACTGGATCCAGGTGTTCCGCGACTACTACGGGCCGCTGAACAGGGCGTTCGGCGCACTCGACCAGGACGGCCAGCGCGCCCTCGAAAGCGACATCGTCGCCCTGCTCGAGCGCTTCAACGTGGCGGGCGACGCCTCGCTGGTGGCGCCGGCCGAGTACCTCGAGGCCGTGATCGTCAAGCGGCTGCCCGACGTGCTGCATTGAGTGTTTCGCGGCGGGCCGCGCCATGCGCCGGCCTGCCGCTTTCCCGTGGCGGGG
>DAMCRY010000212.1:0-3509 GCA_032115075.1 Massilia sp. | reverse complement strand
CGCACGCCTGCCATTGTCCGCCTGTCTTTCCCGGCAGTACAATCGAAGCCATCCAATCGAGAAAGGCTGCCATGCGTTCGTTTGCGCTTCTGCTTCTCATTGCCCTGGCCGCCGCGCCGGGCGCCCGGGCCCAGGCCGACGTCGTGATCGGCACCGCCTCGCCGCTGTCCGGTCCCGGCGCCCACCAGGGCAAGGACATCGAGAACGGCGCCCGCATGGCCATCGACGAGCTCAATGCGAAAGGCGCCGCGATCGGCGGGCGCAAGGTGCGCTGGCGCCTGATGGCCGAGGACGACGCCAGCGATCCGAAGACCGGCACGGCGGTGGCCCAGAAGCTGGTCGATGCGAAGGTCGCGGCCGTGGTCGGGCACCTGAATTCGGGGCCCACGGTGCCGGCTTCGAAGATCTATGCGAGCGCCGGCATTCCCCAGATCTCGCCGGCCGCGACCACGCCGGTGTACACCGAGCAGGGCTACAAGACGGCGTTCCGGGTGGTCGCCAGCGACAAGCTGATCGGGCGCACCCTGGCTAATTATTCGCTGGCCACGCTGAAGGCCAGGCGTATCGCCATCATCGACGACCGCACCGCCTTCGGCCAGGGCCTGGCCGACCAGTTCGCGAAGGAGGTGCGGCGCGCCGGCGCGCCCATCGTCAGCCGCCAGTTCACCCACGACAAGGCCACCGACTTCAGCGCCATCCTGACCCAGATCCGCGGCAAGAAACCCGACCTGGTCTTCTACGGCGGCATGGACGCGGTGGCCGGTCCCATGCTCAAGCAGATGAAGACGCTCGGCCTGCAGGTCCGTCTCGTGTCCGGCGACGGCGTGTGCTCGGAAAAGCTGCCGCAGCTGGCGGGCGACGCGCTGGGCGACGGCCGGGTCGTGTGCGCGGTCGCGGGCGGGGTCGAGGGGCCGCGCGAGGCGGCCTACACGGCCTTCCTCGACCGCTACCGCCAACGCTTCGGCATTCCGGTCGAGACCTATGCGCCCTATGCCTACGACGCGGTGATGGTGTTCGCGGCCGCGATGCAGACGGCCCGGTCGGCCGAGCCGGCGCGCTTCCTGCCGGCCCTGGCCGCGATCCGCCACGAAGGCGTCACCGGCACCATCGCCTTCGATGCGAAAGGCGACCTGCGCGACGCCGCGATGACGCTGTACACCTACCGCCAGGGCAGGAAGGTCAAGTTGCAGGTGGTGCGCGGCAAGTGAGGATGCCCGTATTGACGGGCGCAGTGTAACAACATCTGTACAAAAATGCCCTTGGCATAGCTCATCTTGTTGGATTAGGATCGTTTGGTTCCCAACACCAACAATATGGAGAGAGAGATGAAGCGTAGCTTGTGCAGCAGTGTGATCGCGGGCCTGTTCGTCGTCACCGCCCCCGCGTTCGCGCACGGTGGGGCGAGTACCGTAGCGCCCTCGGCTGCCGCCGCCACCGCGTCGGGCATCGACGTCGCGGCGATCGATCGTGAAGTGCGTCCCCAGGACGACTTCTTCCGCTACACCCAGGGTAAGTGGCTGAAGGACGTGGACATCCCGTCGGACCGTTCCAGCTGGAGCGCCTTCAGCATCGCCCAGGAGCGCGTCGAGGAGCAGGTCAGCGCCATCATCGGCGAAGCCGCCGCCCAGAAGACCGCCAAGGCAGGCTCGGAAGCGCAGAAGATGGGCGACTTCTACAACAGCTACGTGGACGAGAAGCGCCGCAACGAACTCGGCCTGGCCCCATTGAAGGGCGAGCTGGCCCGCATCAAGGCGCTCAAGGACAAGCGCGGCATGAGCGCCCTGATGGCGCACTTCGAGCGCATCGGCGCCGGCGCGCCGTTCGGCATGGGCGTCGGCCAGGACAACCGCGATTCGACCCGCTACATTGTGAGCATCGCGCAGTCCGGCCTGGGCATGCCCAACCGCGACTATTACCTGCAGGACGAAGCGCGCCTGAAGGACACCCGCGCCAAGTACCAGGCCCACGTCGGCAAGATGCTGGCGCTGGCCGGCCACCAGGACGCCGAGGCCAAGGCCGCCCGGATCGTCGCGCTGGAAACCGAGATCGCGCGCGCGCAGTGGAGCGCCGTCGAGAACCGCGACCCGGTCAAGCGCTACAACAAGATGACCCTGGCCGAGCTGCGCAAGCTGGCGCCGGGCATCGACTGGGACGTCTACCTGAAGGGCGTGGGCGTGGCCGGCAAGGCCGACTCCGTGATCGTCAGCCAGCCGAGCTACATGGCGGCCCTGGACAAGCTGGTCGCCTCGACCCCGCTGGAAACCTGGCAGCCCTATTTCGAATTCCGCCTGCTGAGCGCCTACGCGCCCTACCTGTCGCAGGACTTCGTGGACGAGAGCTTCGCCTTCCGCGGCGGCGTGCTGGGCGGCGCCACCGTCAACCGTCCGGTCGAGAAGCGCGCGATCGCCGAGATCAACCGCACCCTGAGCGAAGTGGTGGGCAAGGCCTACGTGGCCCAGCACTTCCCGGCCGAGCGCAAGCAGCAGGTGCTGGACATGGCGAAGAACTTCATCACCGCCTTCGGCGAAGGCATCGAGCAGCTCGAGTGGATGTCGCCGGAGACCAAGAAGCAGGCCCAGGTCAAGCTCTCCAAGATTAACGTCAAGATCGGCTACCCGGACAAGTGGCGTGACTACAGCAAGCTGAACATCGTGCGCGGCGACCTGGTCGGCAACGTGATCCGCTCGCGCGAGTTCGGCCACGACTACATGGTCAACCGCCTCGGCAAGCCGGTCGACCGCAGCGTGTGGAGCATGTCGCCGCAGACCGTCAACGCCTACTACAGCCCGACCCTGAACGAGGTCGTGTTCCCGGCCGCGCGCCTGCAGTACCCGCTGTACGACGCCAACGCCGAGCCGGCCGTCAACTACGGCTCGGTCGGCATCTCGATCGGCCACGAGATCAGCCACGCCTTCGACGACAAGGGTTCGCAGTACGACGGCGACGGCAATCTGCGCAACTGGTGGACCGAAGAGGACGCGAAGCAGTTCGCGGCGCGCGGCAAGGTGCTGGTGGCCCAGTACGCCGGCTACAGCCCGCTGCCGGGCTACCACCTGAACGGCGAGCTGACCCTGGGCGAGAACATCGCCGACAACGCCGGCGCCATCATGGCCAGCCGCGCCTACAAGATCTACCTGAAGGGCAAGCCCGGTCCGGTGATCGACGGCTTCACCGCCGAGCAGCGCCTGTTCATGGGCCTGTCGCAGGCGCGCAAGGGCAAGGCCCGCGACGCGGCGCTGATCTCGCAGGTGAAATCCGACCCGCATTCGCCGTCGGAGTTCCGCGTCAACGGCAGCCTGCGCAACCACCCGGGCTTCTACGAGGCCTTCGACGTCAAGGCGGGCGACAAGATGTACCTGGAGCCGAAGGACCGCGTGATCTTCTGGTAAACCGCGGCGCCCTGCACCTGCGAACGCCACCTTCGGGTGGCGTTTTTCTTGGCGCTGTCAACGTTCGCTATGGATGGCCCTGATTGCAATGCGCAGTAATTGTTCGGCAGAAGTGATCCG
>DAMCRY010000211.1:0-7116 GCA_032115075.1 Massilia sp. | reverse complement strand
TGCGTCGCCTGCTGGCCGGCGGAGCGGTGGAGGTCGGCCTGGCCGGCCTGCTGCGACAGGTAGAAGACCGCGCCCGAGCGGATGCAGCGGCCGGAAGCCGGCGCCAGCCGGCCGGCCAGCAGGCGCGCGAGCACGGACTTGCCGACGCCGTTACGGCCGACCAGGCCGGTGTGGCGCGTGTCGAAATTTTCGGTGAGACCGGACAGCAGCGTCCTGCCGTCGGGAAGAATGAACGATGCGCTCTCGAGCGCCAGATAGGGGGGCGTCATGAAACCTCCAGGGATGCCGGGTACTCCCTGCTTGCGCGGGAAGATGGGAGAACTGGCCGTCGAGCGGACGGCGGCATCAATGGCGCATCGGACGAACCCTCCTGGAAGAATATGGGGAAATGATAGCAAACCGGGCCGGCGGACGCACGGCCCGGCCGGTCCGTCGCGATCGGGCTAGGATTCGGTGGTGCTGGCCTCGGGCAGCGGAATGCCGTGCAGCGCGTTGCGCCAGGTATTGCCGATGTTGGCGCACACGAAGCGGCAGAACGATGCGGCCTGCTGCTGCAGCATGCGCTGGTGGTTCGCCTGCAGGAATTTGCCGAGGCCTTCGTACAGGTCCCACATCACTTCCTCGGTATCGTGCGCGCCGAGCTTCATCGGGATCACCGTGTCGGGGTCGAGCATGGCTGCGCGCAGCGCCTCGATCATCTCCGCCACCGGCATCTTGCGCCACATCGCCGCCAGCCGCGGCACGTGGTGGAAGATGTGGCGCAGGTAGATGCGGTTGTGCGCATAGGTCTCCCAGTAGGCCTTGCCGCGCTCGGTCTCGCCGAGCATGGCTTCGAAGCGCCCCAGCAGGGTCTCGGCCGGCGGGCGCACCGTATCGCGGGTGGTGAGGACCGCCACGCCCAGCGCATCGGTGATGCGGCCGATCGGCGTGGCGACGCCGATCCGGTTGGCGCCGGGCGCCTTGCCCCACAGGAGGCCGACCACCAGGTTGTGCTCCTCGTCGATGGGATGGACGATGGCCGCGCCCGAATCGCCATGGTCGACGAACTCGTCGCTCCTGCCGTCGACGAACAGCATGTCCTGGAAGCGCTCGAGGTTGGCGGCCACGCCGCTGTAGTGCAGCGCGACGACGCTGCCGAAACCCAGGCCGGTGGAAGCGCCGCGCTTCGCGATCGGCAACGGCAGCTCGTCCTGCCCGACCTCGTGCGTGCCGCTGACGTCGCCGATCTCGCGGATGTGGGCCAGGCCGGCGTCGTAGTAATAGTCGAGGCTCGCGATGGCGGCGTCCACCTGCGAGCATTCCTGGGCCGCGACCGTCGTCCCGAGCTCGTCGCATTTCACTTTCGCCGGCTGGTATACGGTGGTGCCGACCTCGCCCAGCACGTGGGCCGCGGACAGCGCATAGCAGCTGCCGTCTGGCTTCCTGACGATGCAGCCGAGCGTGCCGAAGGAATACCCAGCGCTGAGCTTGGTGCCGCCGACCAGTGGCCGATACTTGCTGTTGTCCTCGTACATCGCACGGTGTTCGGAGGTGGCCTCGCAGCGGATGATGGGCGCGTGCTCGATCACGTCGGTCATGAAGCCGTCGACTTCGAGCGGAATGCGCTCTTCCGGCGGGATGGCCGCCCAGGGCCGCTTGCGGGTGAGGTGGACGCAGATCGCGAGCTGGCCGGTGGGTTTGCCCTCGACGCGCTTCACACCGATGCTGGTGCCGTGCACGCCGGGGATGGTGATGGCGGTGGCGTGGAAATATTCCTTCGCCTGCTTCAATTGTTCGAACGTTGTGTCATCCATCGTTGCTCTCCCCCTTAGAAAGTAACGCTGAGTCATGGTGTTTTTAGTTTTGAAATATCAATTTAGCACTTACTTATGGACGAGTCACTGGGTATTTACGCTGCCGGTCTGGAGGGTGGTGAACTGCCGACAATGTGTGGATGTCGTGACGGTCTGGCGCTAACGTTCGACGTCGCAGAATATGCGAGGCGGTTGCGGGTTTTTATTAGAACGAGCCGCATCGAGCATACAATATTGTTTTTATATAAACAGGAGACCCCATGCTCGCTCGCCCGATCACGCTAGTTTTACTTGCGTGCAGCCTCGCCGCCTGCAAGTCCGATACACCTGCCGAGGAAGAAGATCCGGTTGCCGCCCTCCAGGCTGGGAATACGATGTCCTGCGTAGGCGGCGCGGAAAAGTTCAGCGGCAAAGGCGAGCAGGTCGGCGTCGGCAGCCTGGGCGGGAACGGAAAGCAGCTCAGCCTGACCCTGCAGCTGATGGTCGAGCGGGACGGCAAGAACCACATCATCTCGAGCGGACTGCTGGCGGTGCCCATGGCGGAAGGCACGACCTATTTCCCGGCCCTGGACAAGGAAGGCGGCTCCGGCGGGACCTACGACATCAAGACCCTGGAGATGGACCCGATCAAGGATTTCAGCGGCAGCGCGTACGGCATGGTGTATTCGGACAAGCAGTTCGACAACGAGGCCAAGCTGAAGCTGGAGATCCGCAAGTTTGCGCAATCGGTCGCGCCGGAGACCAAGCTGCCGCGCTATCACATCCAGGGCGCGTTTCAGTTCAATGCGGCGCATATGCCGTATGAGAACGGGAACCTGCCGGAGGCCTGCAGCATGGAGGCGATCCAAAGGTCGATGAAGGCGATCCATGGCGAGGCGCCGCGCTATCCGATGTATGACGCGGGGGTGTGCAAGGCGGAGAAGAAGCGGTTTGACTGTATGTTTGATGTGACGTTTGATGGGTTGCCGGTGTAGGGGTTGTTGTCGGGTATGAACTTGTGGGACGACCAGGCTATCAGTCCGGTCCCGGTACCAGCGGCTACGTGCTTGATCTGGCCCCATCCTCGCGTTGACCGCCGCCAGCTTGCAATAAGCACAACCCTGCGACGATGCCTGTACTTTTATAAAGGAGGCATCATGGCAATCGACGTATATCTGCAGATCGACGGTATCAAAGGCGAGTCCACCGACAGCAAGCATCAGGGTTGGATCGAATGCGACGCAGTGAACTGGTCAATCTCGCAGCCGAGAAGTGCGACTGCCTCGACAAGTGGCGGACATACGGCTGAGCGTGCCGAACTTTCGGATGTCCGTTTCATCAAGGCATGCGACCTGGCCTCTCCGATCCTCGCGCAGCATTGCGCGATGGGCAAGACGATCCCCAAAGCCAAGCTGGAGTTCATGCGCGCCGACGGCCAGGGGGAGCCGGTTAAATATTATGAGGTGGAGCTTGAGAATGTACTGATCGGCCACGTGGCGCCAAGTGTTGCGGAAGGCAGCATCATGACCGAAAGCGTGGCCCTCAAGTTCTCTAAGGTGAAATGGAAATATTGCCAGCAGAAGATTGCGGGCGGTGCTGGTGGCAACACGGCTGGCGGGTGGGATCTGGCAACGAATCGCGTTGCCGTGTGAGGCAACCATGCCGCATGTGTACAGAGAAGTCGACAGACTCCAAGGGCAGCCCGTGGTCGACAGTGGGAACTGCGTTTCGCTGATCAAGGCTTACGCACCAGGCCTCGTCGGACAATCGACCCTGGTATGGAGGGAGGGTGCGCGCGTGCTCGACAGCCCCAACCTCGAACGCGGGACCGCCATCGCGACATTCGAGAGCGGCCGGTATCCGCGACGCAACGCAGGTCAAGGTAACCATGCCGCCTTTTTCCTTTGGCATGGCAGCGACGGATTCTGGATCATGGACCAGTACCGGTACGGCAATCCCCCAAGACTTCACATTGGGAAGCGATTTATTCCGAAGCGTGGCAAAAACAAGGACGGCACGTATCGGGACCCGAGTAACAACGCTGAAGCCTTTTCGGTGATTGAACGATGATGCGCCTCGCCATTGCTTTCGCCTTGATGGCCACCCCAATGCTCTCGCATGCCCAGCGCGAAGAGTCCTGTCCTTTGCTCCTACCGGAAGGAGCGATTATGGTTGCTCGTCCACCAGCTGGTTGGATTCCTGGTCCCAAATCACTGGTACGGCTGACGGGCGCCGGCGTGATGAGCGGCCCCCCGGAAAGAATGGGTTATCTGGTGCCGTCCGGCGACAAGAAGATCAAGGGCGGCCATATGACCACGTTCGTGTTCGACCCGGGCGAGGAGAAGTGGCTCTGGTGCGAGTACGGGACGGCCGCAACGCACATCGCAAAACGAATGGATGACGCCGCGACACGGTGCGAGCTGACGTCGAAAGAAGAGCGCCGTGGCGTCTACAGCGAGGTGAAGGTGGTCTGCAAATAGGCTCGGTTTTTCTGCTGAAGTCGCGTGCCAGGCGGTCGCAGTGTCTGCCGAGTTCCATTCTGTTCATGGCGGCGCAAGCAGGGATTCGCCCACGTCCCGCGGGCCGCCCTTGCGCGAAGTACGCGCAAGGCTTCGAACCTACCGCCTTGGCGGCCACGCAAGACGCGGCGCCTTGCTTCTCTCCGCCCAATAGGCTATGAACCAATCGTCACACCCGAGAATTTCTCAAATTAATCAATGGGTTATGACTACACTTATGCGCTATGCTTAGTAAGGATGACGAATTTTCTGCACGGGAGAACAGAGCTTTCAAGCATCGAATAGCGCAGAGAGTTCTGATAGACTGTTCCTATCTATTGTCGGAAACCTATCATGGCCGAACCAGTCAATCCCACTTCAAAAATCGATGCTCAGAGTCTCCCTGTCGTGTCAATCGCAGAGTTCTTAGAATCATCGCCCCCTAACCATAAAGTCATACTCGAAGACTTGTCGAAGGTAGAGTTCGTGCCAGGGCGAGGTAAAAGTGATGTTTTAAACACTCCTGACTTACAGTTACATTGCAGTTCTGAACATTGCAACGGTACGCGATTTTTCCGGTGCACTAATTCCGGAAGAACATATCTTTCTCCAGAGAAAACGCAATTGCGGCTTTTTCTGACCTACCGATGTTCAAATTGCCAGAAATCAACCAAAGTTTTCTCTCTACAAGTCAAATTAAGTGAAACTGATGAGCCCACGGGTGAGGGGATCAAGATTGGGGAAATTCCTGCTTTCGGTCCGCCTACCCCACCTAGGCTCATCAAGCTCTTGGGGCCAGATCGAGAAATTTTCCTGAAGGGAAGGCGATGCGAGAACCAGGGCCTCGGTATTGGCGCATTTATCTACTATCGTAGAGTTGTCGAGAATCAAAAGAATCGGATTCTGAAAGAAATCATTAAGGTTTCTGAGCGGCTAGGAGCGTCACAGGACAAGATCGATTTGCTAAACAAGGCCGTTAATGAAACGCAATTTAGTAAAGCTTTAGACATGGCCAAGGATGTTTTGCCAGAGTCTTTGCTCATTAATGGACATAGCCCCATCCAACTGTTGCATAGTGCCTTAAGCGAAGGAGTTCACGCATTAAGTGATGAGCATTGCCTTGATCTCGCCGCCAGTGTACGTATTGTACTTGCCGAGTTGTCTGAGAAATTATCTCAAGCTCTGAAGGATGAGGCAGAACTTACGAAAGCTTTATCTACACTCATGAATTTTCGCAAGACACAAACATAGGCAAATTTGACGGTTATCCACGGCGCCGCTCGCCTCCTGTTGCAAGGTTGAATTGCGCCAAAAAACTCACATTGATGAGTGTCCAGGATTCCTAAAGCAGATCAGCCTGAGGTTTTTTGGGAGGCTTTGAGGAAGTACGATAGTAATCTGATTGATTACTTCCTGTTCATGCATGGTATTGACCCCGAGGACTACCATATTGACGAGATGAAGGAAGCTACAGACTTCTGACGCCTGCCTCAAGGCACGGGTAGTCAAGTGCTTAATCTGAGGCAAATTTGACTACCCAACCAAGAGGTGCGTGATTATTCCGTGGACTGCTGGCGCTGCTCCCGCTCTCGCAGCAGCCTAACCCTTAGCGCGGCATTCGCAGCAGCCCTGTCCTCACTGGAATAAATATCTACTGACAGATGGCTATTTCCAGAAACCATTTTTTCCAACTGCTCCCGGACTTTCTTGATCTCATCAGCAAGCTTGCTTAAAGGATTGCCACCTATTTCGCTGAATCCCTCGTACTGCGAAAAGTCTATAACAAAGGCATTTACGTATTCATTACCTTCGGTATCCTCAAACCTGATACGGATGTTCACGTACGGCGAAAATACGTCAGCATTCAATTTTCCCCTCAATTCAAAGAAGCTGAACATGAAAGTCTTCAGTTCTTGATTAACCCCAAGGGATTGAATTCCCGACCGAAACATCGTCAACTCATGAAACACCTTGATAATCGGCTCTGTATCTTCTGATGCAGGCCGGTCATTTCGATCCAAGAACTCAAATCGAATTTTCCGGGCTATACCCTTACCAGAATTGAGAACCCTTACGTTCATAAAATTCATTCCCGCATGACTGCCGCTTAATTCGACGCTGACGTTTGGTCTGATGCTGTCAAGTATGAACTCATGAATCTGACGCGCTTGAGCCGCGCGGAGCCGCCAAGTCTCAACAGCCAAAACAATTGTCAGCACGCAAATAACAGTAGTAGCGATAGTTGTTATCCAGCCCGATAACGAATCAGGTGCGGCAGCAGCGGTAGCGGGTAAGAGAGTCCCAATAATTACCCCTAAGACTAATGCAACAGTTATTGCTAATAGTCCGATCACAACTAGGACAGGGGCTTTAAACTCGCGCGGACTTTGGCTTACCATGGATGGGACGCAGTAATATAAGGTTTGCTTAGGGAATCGTAGATTGCCCGTAGCAATGTATCCTTATTCAACGTTCCATGTCAACGATGCAACATTAGGCAAGTAGCCGTTGTCAGCAGGGCAGATGCGGGAGGGAATTTACTACTCCAAGTGTGTACTCCAACTTGGCGGTGGGATCACTTACAAATCCCTTTAAAATCAACGTCTTGCACGTCGATTAGAAATCTGGCGGAGAGAGGGGGATTCGAACCCCCGATAGGCTATGAACCTATACACGCTTTCCAGGCGTGCGACTTAAACCACTCATCCATCTCTCCTGATGGGGTCTCGTGTGTCCACGAAGCCGCCTATTATAACAAGGTTTCTCTTCTGTACAAGCCCGTTCCGGCAACGTGTTAGCGCTAAGTAGTAATGTCCCCTCTCCGCTAAGTAGAGATGTCCCCTAGG
>DAMCRY010000210.1:0-7178 GCA_032115075.1 Massilia sp. | reverse complement strand
CGGCCGGCGACGGCGAGCGATGAGCGGAGCGGGCAGCAAGGGGCGCCAGAGCGCCGTCGCCCTCGCCTACGGCAAGGGCGACCCGGCGCCGAAGGTCGTGGCCAAGGGCCAGGGCCTGGTCGCCGAGCAGATCATGCGCCGCGCCAGGGAGGCCGGCGTGTTCGTGCACGAGTCGAAGGAACTGGTGCAGCTCCTGATGGGCGTGGACCTCGACCGCGAGATCCCCCCCGCCCTGTATCGCGCAATTGCGGAACTGTTGGCGTGGCTATATCATATCGAGTCGGCTCAGAAGCACGGGACGCCCCTGCCGCCCGCGCCGGATCCGACGCCCCACCTCAACCTGGATGACCCGGCGCAGGCCGGCACAAGCAATGAATAATCAGGAACTGGAGAACTGGCACGACTACGAGGTGGAGTCGCGCCGCGAGATCGTTGCCCTGCTACGCCAGATCGGCGAAAAGAACCAGCTGATCCGCATGCTGGTCAAGGGCGAAGCCGACGTCTGCGTGACGACCATCCTCGCGGTCGATCCCGACACCAATACCATCGTGCTGGACCGCTCGATCGACCGCGAGCAGAACGAACGCATCGTGGCCGCCGGCCAGGTGCGCTGCGAGACCTACCTCGATAAGATCCGCATCCTGTTCACGGCCACGGAACTGCGCCCCACCCTGTTCGAGGGCAATGCCGCGCTGCGCGCCGACATCCCGCCGACCCTGATCCGCCTGCAGCGCCGCGAGTACTACCGGATGGAGACCCCGGTCTCGAACCCGGTGCGCGCCATCCTGCCGCTGCCGCCCGAGCTGGGCGCCGGCACCGCCGTGTTCCCCCTGCACGACATCAGCTGCGGCGGCGTCGCGGTGCTCGACAACAAACTCCAGCTCAGCACCGTCATCGGCGAAGAACTGCCCAACTGCCGCATCGAGCTGCCCGAGATCGGGCCGGTCACGGTGACCCTGCAGGTGCGCAACTCGCTCGACGTGACCCTGCTGAACAACAAGACCAGCCGCCGCATCGGCCTGCAGTTCGTCGACATCTCGCGCGGCGGCATGGCGGGGGTGCAGCGCTACATCACCAAGCTCGAACGCGAGCGCAACGCGCGCCTGGCGGGCCTGGCCTGATCGCGCCGGAAGGCGGCTTCGCACAGCTGGCGTTGCCGCACCGCCAACTCTGTTAATTCCGTTACACTACGCGACTTCGACTTCGTGTGACGCCGATGCAGACCGACCGCCTACCGACCGAACACCTCGCCAGCGCCTTTGCCCAGTCCGCGGTCGGCATGGCCCTGGTCGGGCTGCAGGGCCGCTGGCTGGAGGTGAACCCGGCCTTGTGCGCCATGCTCGGCTACCGGCGCGAAGCGCTGCTGGCCCTGACCTTCATCGACATCACCCACCCCGACGACCTGCCGGGCGACCTGGCCCTGGTCCGGCGCATGCTGGCCGGCGAGCTCGCCTCTTACCAGCTCGAGAAACGCTACCGCCAGTCCGGCGGCGGCATCGTCTGGGGCCTGCTGAGCGTGACGCTCAGCCGCGACCCGGGCGGCGCGCCGCACTGCTTCATCGTCCAGGTGGTCGACATCACGGCGCAAAAGCGCGCGCTCGAAGAGCGCGACGCCCTGTTCGCGCTGTCGCCCGACCTGCTGTCGATCGCCAGCCCCGACGGCTACCTGGTCCAGGTCAACCCGGCCTGGCGCGAGCTGCTCGGCTGGGACGACGCCGAACTGATGGCGCGTCCCTTCATGGAGCTGATCCATCCCGACGACATCGACCGCACGCGCGAGGAAACGCGGCGCCTGCGCGGCGGCGGTCCGGTACGCGGCTTTCGCAACCGCCACCGCCATGCCGACGGCAGCTGGCGCTGGATCGAATGGAGCACCCGCATGGTCCCCGACGGCCGGATGTTCTGTTCGGGGCGCGACGTGACCGAGCAGATCGAGAACGAGGAACGCCTGCGCAGCCAGGAACAGAAGATCCGCCTCCTGATCGAGAACGCCAACGACGCCTTCCTCGCCATGGACCGGCACGGCGTCATCACCGAATGGAACCGCCAGGCCGAGATCACCTTCGGCTGGAGCGCCGCGGAAGCCATCGGGCGGCCGATGGCCGAGCTGCTGCCGCCTGCGCGCCTGCGCCAGGCCCACCTGGACGGCGTCGACGCCTTCCTGCGCAAGGGGCCGCGCGAAGCGCGCAAGCGGGTCGAGGTGCCGGCGCTGCGCAAGGACGGCAGCGAGATCCTGGTCGAATTCACGGTCGGCGTGGTGGTGTTCGACGGCGAGCCCTTCTTCCACGCCTTCCTGCGCGACGTCTCCAGGCAGCGCCGCATGTCGGACCAGCTGCACTACCGCGCCACCCACGACTTCCTCACCGGCCTGCCCAACCGCTACGAGTTCATGGGCCGGCTGCAACGGGTGCTCGAGGACCCGGCGGCGACGCCCGCCCTGCTCTTCATCGACCTCGACGGCTTCAAGGCGGTCAACGACGTCTGCGGCCACGAGACCGGGGACGCGGTGCTGATCGAGTTTGGGCGGCGCCTGCTGGCGGCGGTGGACCGTAGCGGCCAGGTGGCGCGCCTGGCGGGCGACGAATTCGTGGTGCTGTTCGAAGGGCCCGACGGCGCCGAAGCCTTGTGCCGCGCGATCCTGGGCGCCGCCGGCGAAGCCTATCCCCAGCTCGAGGGGCGCACCGTGCTGGGCGCCAGCATCGGGCTGGCGCGGCGCCTGCCCGGCGAAGGCGTGGACGCCCTGCTGGGGCGCGCCGACGCGGCCATGTACGCCGCCAAGAACGCGGGCAAGAACCGCTACGCCTTCGAACGCGGTGGCAGGTGGGCGGTGCGGCGCCCATTCATCAGGTTCTCGAGGATGCGGTAGCCGGCCAGCGCCTTGACTTCGCCATCCTGCCAGGCCGCGAGCAGGCGATATCCCTGTTCACCCTGGCGCCGGACAACCTGAAGGCGATGATCGCCCTGTCCCATTCGACCAGGAGCAGTTCGCTGGGCCCGCGCCTGGTGGAGCTGGTGCAGCTGCGCGTCTCGCAGCTGAACGGCTGCGGGGTGTGCGTCGACATGCACTGGCGCGACCTGGTGAAGCAGGGCCTCGATCCGCGCCACCTGAACGCCCTGGCCGCCTGGCGCGAGGCGCCCTTCTTCAGCGCGCGCGAGCGCGCCGCCCTGGCCTGGGCCGACGCCGTCAACGCCCTGCCCGGACGCGACGACACGGACGCCGCCTGGCCCGCCCTGCGCGAGCACTTCAGCGACACCGAGATCGCGGAACTGGCTTATACGATCGCGGCGATCCGCGGCTGGAACGCGATCAACCTGAGCCTGCGCAACCCGCTGCCCGAGCATCCCGCGCCGGGCATGTAAGCCGCAGGCCTTGCCGGCGGGCTTACAGCTGGATCGCGCCGCCTCCGCCCGGACGGATCAGGCCGCGCTGGGTGGCAACCACCACCGCATGGGTGCGCGCGGTGGCGTCCAGCTTGCTCATCACGCCCTTGACGTGGGTCTTCACGGTGCCCACGCCGATGCCGAGCTTGCGCGCGATCGACTTGTTGCAGCAGCCCTGCGCGAGCAGTTGCAGCACGTCGGTCTCGCGGCCGGTGAGCGCCTCGCGGGTCAGGCTGTCGGCCACGCTGCGCGTCATCGACTCGCTCAGGTAGCGCTGGCCGCGCACCAGCTGGTCGACCGCATGCGCCAGCTCCTCGAGGCCGCAGGATTGCGGCAGGTAGCCGGCCACCCCGGCATCCATCGCCAGCCGCACTTCCCATTCCTTGTCGAAGCCGGTCACGACCAGCACGCCCGGCCCCTGGGCGCCGCCCTGGCGCGCCAGCGCGACGCCGGTGTCGTAGTCGGCCACCAGCAGGCGGGCGACGCGCTGCGCTTCCGGCTGGTCGAGGTGGGTGGTGACGCGCAAGCCGGGCTGCGCGGCGAGGACGGCGTGCAGGCCGACCGTCACGATCGGGTCGGCATGCATGATGTGGACGGCGGATGAAATGGCTTGCATGTGCATACTCCTGCATACGGCGGCGGACGATGGCGCGGCCTCGTGCGGTCCCCGCCCAGCCGACATATTGAAACGACAAGAACGACAAAACAAGTAATGTTTTGTAATTGCTGGTCGATATGCATACGGGCCGCTCCCCCGGGGATGCGGTATACTCGCCGACTATGCGCCTGACTTCCTTCACCGACTACACGCTGCGGACCCTGCTCCACCTTGGCAGCAACCCCGGCCGCCTCGTGACGATCCAGGAGATCGCGGACCTGCACAACATCTCGAAGAACCACCTGATGAAGGTGGTGCACGAGCTGGGCCGCAACGGCGTCATCGAAACCATCCGCGGCCGCAACGGCGGCTTCCGCCTGGCGCACAAGCCCGAGGACATCAATATCGGCGCCGTGGTCCGCCAGAGCGAGAGCGATTTCTACATGGCCGAATGCTTCGACCCGAACGGCAACCCCTGCGGGCTGGTCAAGGCCTGCGCCCTGAAGGGCGTCCTCTACGACGCCACCGCCGCCTACCTCGCCGAACTCGACCGCCACTCCCTGGCCTCGCTGCTGCCGGAACCGGCGCCGCGCGACGGTGCCATTCCGGTGACCTTCCATCGCAAGGAAGAGCAGCCGGCCTGATCTGCGAACTTCCTTCATGCCTTCCTTAGCCGGGCTGCCCTGCCGAGTCGAAAGCGTTGTCGCATGCGCCACAGGCGCAGGCGGAGCTCAGCTGCGCCGTATTTCCGGATGTGCGCACGGCGGGCCTGAACAGGATGACGGACCGGCAGCGCGGGCAACGGGTGCGGGCCGGACGCCCCGTGCGATAGTCGCCCAGCCCCGCCATCAGCGCCTCCCCCACATCGTCCTTGGCAAGGGAAAGAACCGCTTTCTTCTTTGGTAACAACAGCCCGATCAGGCAGAGCACCACACCCACCGGCACGGTGACCAGGGCCAGCAGGATGGCCGGCGTCAGCAAGTCGAGCAGCGGGTTCAGATCGATGCCCGCCAGGACGCAGCCGGACATGGGCGAACCGCTCGACCCTCCGCCATGGCAGGCGGGCATCAGGGTCGTCAGGCCGAGCAGGATGCCGGCGAAGACAGGCAGCGATACCCCCACGGCCAGGCCGGTCGCCAGCAGCACTTTGCGCGAAGAAGGCCCGGTACGCCGCTGGGATGGATGGGAAAAAGCGGCAGGCATTGGCGGCTCGACAGGGATAAAGTGTCGAGCTTAACAATTTCCGGTTGGAAAATTTTAACGAATACTCACGAATCGACTGTAAAACAGGCGATCTTTCGGCTGCACGGCCGGATTATCCTGTCCGCATAAAAGCGGCTCATCTGCGGGATGCTGCAAGCGAGCCCCGCATATCTAGATGAGGAAATATTTATCCTGGTTTCTGGAGGTGGTAATGTAAGCGGTTTCGACACGAGAGGACGATCATGTTCAAGAAACTGGCGGCGGAAGCACTGGGCATCAGCGATATCGGCGTCATCGTCGGGCCTGCGGACTACAACAAGGTCGACGCGGACGACTACCTGTTCGGCGAAGACGGCGAGCAGATCTTCTTCCTCATCAAGAGCAAGAAGGACGAGTACTGCTTCACCAATCTCGCGCTGATCCACGTGGACGGCGACTCGGCCGTGTCCTCGAAGCGCGCGATCAAGCGCTACGACTATGCCTCGCACGACATTTCCGACGTGAGCATCGAGACCGCCGGCACCATCGACCTGGACATCGAGCTCAAGTTCAGGATGGACAACACGGCGTTTTCCATCGATGTCAAGAAGACCTTCATCGAGCAGCTCAAGGACATCTACAAGGCCCTGATCTCGATCGGCAAGCAGCAGAAGCGCGATGCGGTGTGCCGCGACAATGCGCTGCGCACGCTGGACGCCACGGCCTCGGTGCACAAGCTGAACGTCGCGCCGGGCGCGGGCGGCCTGGTCGCGTCGTATGGCGAGCTGCTGGAAGCGCTGAACACGGCCATGCTGGACACCTACACGAAGCGCGATTTCAGCGACGTGTTTGCCAAATACATCCACAACTGAAGTGGGCCGCAGCGTGGTGGGCCGGTAGTCCGGCATCGAGCGACCGGGTTGCATGAACAGGGCGGGATGCAGCCGATCGGCCAGTGACGTCTCTGCTGCCATATGGCATCATCGACGCATAAGCGCTGTCCAATGGCACGCGCGTAGAAAAACTGGAGACACAATGCGTTTCAACCGCCTAGACCTGAACCTGCTCGTCGCGCTTGACGCCCTGCTCGGCGAAAAAAGCATTACCCGGGCTTCGCGCCGCCTGCACCTGAGCCAGTCGGCGACGAGCGGCGTGCTGGCCCGCCTGCGCGACTATTTCAAGGACGAGCTGCTGGTGCCCGTCGGCCGCAACCTGATCCTGACTCCACTCGCCGTCAGCCTGATCGAACCGGTGCGCGACGTGTTGCTGCAAATCCAGCGGACGATCGAGATCAAGCCTGAGTTCGACCCGGCGACGGCCGTGCGCGAATTCCGCATCGTCGCGTCCGACTTCGTGTCCACCGTGCTGTTGGGGGAACTCGGGCGCCGCATCGCCGGCGAGGCGCCCGGCGTGTCGGTCGACATTTCGCTGTCTTCCGAGACCTTCACCGAACGCCTCGAGCGCGGCGAAGTCGAGCTGGTGATACTGCCGAGAAGGTATATGTCGGAATCGCAGCCGACCGAGATGCTATTCGAAGAAAGCTATACCTGTATCGTCTGGACCGGCAACACCCTGGTCGGCGACGTGCTGACGCTGGACAAATACATGGAGCTCGGCCATGTCTGCTCGCGTTTCGGCATCGCCCAGACCAGCTTCGAGGAGCAGTTCCTGCGGGAGAAAGGATACGACCGCCGCATCGAGGTATCGACGCCCAACTTCACCAGCCTGCCCCACTTCGTGATCGGCACCAACCGCATCGCCACGATGCACACCCGGCTGGCGCGCATGCTGGCCTGCTATTACCCGATCCGCCTGGTCGCTCCGCCCATCCCGATTCCCAAGGTCGAGATGTGCATGCAGTGGAACCGTTATCTGGAAAACGATCCGTCCCACCAGTGGCTGCGCAGGATGCTCGTCGACATCGCCCGCGCCGAGCCGGACGAGCAGGCACCGGACGTGTCGCCCCCCGCCGCCGACCCGCGGGACTTGCCGCGCGTGCGCATGTCGGCCTGAGCCG
>DAMCRY010000209.1:0-7212 GCA_032115075.1 Massilia sp. | reverse complement strand
GCGCAGGCGGGTGCGGCCGCGCCGCTCCCAGGGGAGGGCGAGCACGCCGTGCACCCGCACCGCGTGCCCGATGCGGTCGGTCAGCAGCAGGGTCGGCACGGCGGGCGGGGCGAACATGGCGCAGGCAATCATCGCTTGCTGCGCGCACGCGGGAACAGGGTCTTGTACCAGATCGCGGTCGGGCGCCAGTGGCCGTTCGGGGTGCAGGCGTAGTCGGGCAGCTCGCCGACCCGGACGAAGCCGGCGCGCTCGTAGAGGCGCTCGGCGCCGGAGCCGGCCTCGGTGTCGAGGAACAGCAGGCCGCGGCGCAGCGCCAGCGCCTCGATCTCGGCCGCGCCCAGCAGTGCGGTGCCGACGCCCTTCCTGCGCTCGGTGCAGTGGACCAGCATCTTCTGCAGTTCGGCGCGGTTGCTGCCGTTGGGCTTCTGGCACAGGTCGAGCTGCACCGTGCCGACCAGCATGCCGTCGCGTTCGGCCACCAGCAGCACGCGACTGCCGTGCCCGACGTCGAGTTCGACGCCGGCCCAGTAGGCATCCAGCTGTTCCTGGTCGAGCCCAGCCAGGAAACCGAGCGAAAAGCCGTCGGCCACCGCGTCCAGCAGCAGCGTCGCCAGTTGCGGGCGCACCTCGCGGATGGCGCGGGCGTCGAGTCGGTGGATGATCATGCTGTCTCCTTCAGATATGCGAATGGAAGTCATGCACGATACGTGCCAGCCCAGCCATTGACGGCGCGCGGCGAGGATGCGGGTCAAATGTTGTACATGCGCCTCAGAATGCACCGCAAAGGGGAAATATTTACCGAGTCTTGCATCTTCTCCATCGCTTCCGCACCAACTTGGACGTAGTGTTCGATGTTGCGCTGTGGAAATTATATGAGCAGCGATGAATTGACGGAGAAAGAACAAATGGACGCAGCCAAGACTACCGAAGAAAACGAAGTATTGTCCTTCCGCCTGGGGAAGGAAGAGTACGCCATCAGCATCCTGAAAGTGCAGGAAATCCGCGGCTACGAGGAACCGACCCTGCTGCCGAGCGCGCCGGCCTGCATCAAGGGCATCACCAACCTGCGCGGGGTGATCGTGCCGATCGTCGACATGCGCATCCTGTTCAACCTGGGCGAGCCGGCCTATGACCAGTTCACCGTGGTGATCGTCCTGAACATCAAGAACCACGTGATCGGCATGGTGGTCGACAGCGTCTCGGACGTGGTCACCCTGCTCGACGAGCAGGTGCGCCCGGCGCCCGAGATGGGCACCACGGCCGACGTCGACTACATCCGTGGCCTGGGCACGGTGGGCGAGCGCATGCTGATCCTGCTCGACATCGACAAGCTGATGAGCTCCGAGCAGTTGGGCCTGATCGCGGGCCTGAAACAGGCGGCGTAAGCAGGCAAGAGCAAAACACAAGCAAGCAAAAGCACGCAGCCGGCCCGAGCCGGCGCTATTTACGGAACCCTGCGGACGGGCAGTCCGCTACCAAGAGACACCATGAACTTAGCAAACCTGAACATCGGCAAGCGCCTCGGCCTGGGCTTTGCCGTCGTCTGCACCATGCTCGTCGGCATGATTGTACTGAGCAATATGATGCTGGGCCGCGTCAACGACAGCACCGACGAGATCGTCAACCGGCGCATGCCGCGCATCGAAGCAACGACCCGGATCCTGAACGAGGTCAACGACATCGCCATCGCGGTGCGGAACATGATGTTGAACGAGGAGCAGAACGACCGCCAGAAGCAGTACCAGGAAGTGCTGTCCTCGCGCAAGGAGATCGACCGCCTCGTCGAGGAACTCGACCGCACGCTGAACGATGCGCGCGCGCGCGCATTGCTGGCCGAGATGCACAAGCATACCGGCCGCTACCGGACTGCTTCGGACCAGCTGATCAAGCTCGTCAACGATGGCCTGCACGAAGAGGCGAGCCAGTACCTGACCGAGCAGCTGCGTCCGGCGCTGGCCGACCTCAAGAAGGCCGTGAACGACCAGATCGCGGTGCAGAAGTCGATCAGCGCCGACAAGGCCGCCGAGGCGCAGCGCACCTACGAAAGCACCTCGCGCCTGATGTGGGGGCTCGGCGCCATCGCGCTGGTCCTGGCCGCGTTCGTGGCCTGGTGGATCACCCGTTCGATCACCCGCCCGGTGCAGCGCGCGCTGGAGGTGGCCAACACGGTCGCCAGCGGCGACCTGACCAGCCGCATCGAGGTCACCACCCGCGACGAGGCGGGCCAGCTGCTGCAGGCGCTCAAGACCATGAACGAGAACCTGGCGCGCACCGTCGGCACCGTGCGCAGCGGCACCGACACCATCACCGTGGCCGCCTCGGAAGTGGCGGCCGGCAGCCAGGACCTGTCGAGCCGCACCGAGCAGCAGGCGTCCTCGCTGGAAGAGACCGCGTCGTCGATGGAAGAGCTGACCTCGACCGTCAAGCAGAACGCCGACAATGCGCGCCAGGCCAATGCGCTGGCCGAGGCGGCCTCGCAGGTGGCCGCGCGCGGCGGCGCCGTGATCGGCGAGGTGGTCGGCACCATGGGCGCGATCAGCGCCTCGGCCGGCAAGATCAACGACATCATCGGCGTGATCGACGGCATCGCCTTCCAGACCAACATCCTGGCGCTGAACGCGGCCGTGGAAGCGGCCCGCGCGGGCGAGCAGGGCCGCGGCTTCGCCGTGGTGGCGACCGAGGTGCGCAACCTGGCCCAGCGTTCGGCCGCGGCCGCGAAGGAGATCAAGGGGCTGATCGGCGATTCGACCGAGAAGGTCGCGAACGGCAGCATGCTGGTGGCCGAAGCCGGCGCCACGATGGAGGAAATCGTGAACAGCGTGCGCCGCGTGACCGACATCATGGCCGAGATCAGTTCGGCCAGCGCGGAGCAGACCGCCGGCATCGAGCAGGTCAATGGGGCGGTGGTCGAGATGGACCACGTGACGCAGCAGAACGCGGCCCTGGTCGAGGAAGCGGCGGCGGCCGCCGAGGCGATGAAGGAACAGGCGGCGCGCCTGACCGAGGCGATGGCGGTGTTCCGCATCGACGCCGGCCAGGCCGAGGCGCTGACCCAGGCCCCGGCCGCCGTGCGCCGCGCGCCGCGGGCGCTGCTGGCCTGACCGGTACTCCGCGGGCCCGAGGCCCAAAGAAAAAGCGGCAAGCGCGAGCTTGCCGCTTTTTTTACGCCGCTTCGTTCAGAACGAGTGGCGCACGCCCACGTTGAACACCGAAGGGTCGGCGCCCAGGGCGGTGCTCGGGGGCGCGAAGGTGCCGCCCGCCGAGCTCAGGCCGAAGGCCGCGCTGCCGTTGTTGCGTACGCGGCCGTACGAGCTGTACAGGTTGGTGCGCTTGGACAGCGTGTAGGTATAGGCCAGGGAAAAGCCGTTGCCGCGGGCGCCGGTCTCGATGCGCTGCTGGTGCACCGACACGAAGAACTTGTTGGGGCCGGCGGTGTAGGAGCCGCCCACGGTGCTGAACTTGAACTCGTTGTTCGGGCCGGTCAGGTTGGCCACCATGTAGGCGGCGCGGAAGTCGAAGGCGCCCATGGTATAGCCGGCGCCGAAGGTGTACTCCTTGTCGTCGCCGGTGGCCAGGCGTTCGACCTGCTGGTAGCCGGCGCCCAGGTAGAGCGGACCGTTCTTGTATTCCAGCGCGGCGCCCATCAGGTCGCCGGACGGGTTGTCGGTGGAACGCTCGCCGGCGCTGTAGGCGGCCAGGAAGGTCATGCCGCTGTAGGCCTCGCTCTTGTAGTTGACCGAGTTCGACAGGCGGCGGGTCAAGCGGTTGGCGCCGAAGCCGCCCAGGGTGGAGCCGTAGAAGCCGTGGCCGAGCGGGTCGGCCGATTGCGCCACCGCGGCGATCGGGCCGTATTCGCGGCCGATCGTGATGGTGCCGAAGGAACCCTGCAGGCCGACCACCGCGCGGCGCTGGAAGGTGCCGGCCGCGTCGGCGGCGCCGTTGTCGAGGGCGACGCCGGCTTCGATATTGAAGAGCGCCTTCAGGCCGTTGCCCAGGTCCTCGGTGCCGCGGAAACCGATGCGGCTGGTGGACTGCGTGCCGGAGCTGATCACGGTGCGGCTGTCTTCGCCCGGGGCATCGGTGTCTTCGATGCCGACCGAGGCGTCGGCGATGCCGTAGACCACGACGCTGGTTTGTGCATGGGCCGCCAGCGGCAGCAGGGACAACAGGGCGAGGGCCAGGCTAGTCTTCTTCATTGATGGTCTCCAGTAGTTGAGGGTCGTCCTTGGACGATGGTGCGGCCGTGCTTGTTGGTCAAAAAAGTATCCTTGTTAGATAGTCACGTTACCAGCACCGTGGAAATGATGCCAATAAACATTTGCAATTTCCTTACACGTTTTTTGTGAAGCATGTGCGTGTGGTTAAAATGCCGCACGATCCAGCGCAAGTTTCCCGGCAACTCACCACAAGATGTTGCGCATATGTAACGAAAAGGCGCAAAACCTGCCTTGCGCTGGCCGGATCGGGGCCATGCTAGGATCGTTTCCACGTTGAACACCGGCCGCGCCGGCCACCACGAGGATGACGACAAACGTGCGACCCGACATCACCCAAGCGCCATTCGGCCGCCTGCCCGACGGCGAGACCATTACCTGCTTCACCCTCGCCAATGCCAACGGCCTGGCGGCGAAGATCATCGATTTCGGCGGCGTCATCACCGAGCTGCATGCCCCCGACCGCGACGGATGCCTGGCCGACGTCGTGCTCGGCTTCGACACCCTCGACCCCTACCGCGGCGACAGCCCGTATTTCGGCGCCCTGGTCGGGCGCTACGGCAACCGCATCGCCAGGGGCCGCTTCATGCTCGACGGCCAGGCATTCCAGCTGCCGACCAACAACGGCGACAACCACCTGCACGGCGGCGACCCCGGATTCGACAAGGTCAAGTGGCAGGCCGCCGTCGAGGGCGACAGCCTGCGCCTGTCCTACCGCAGCCGCGACGGCGAGCAGGGCTATCCCGGCAACCTAGACGCGACCGTCGTCTACCGCCTGAACGACGACAACGAGCTGGTGGTACGCTTCCACGCCGTGTGCGACCGCGCCACCCCGGTCAACCTGACCCAGCACAGCTATTTCAACCTGGCGGGCGGGGGCGACATCCTCGGCCACCTGTTGCAGATCGACGCCGACAGCTTCGTCGCCATCGACGCCGGTTCGATCCCGCTCGGCGAGCTGGCGCCGGTGGCCGGCACGCCCTTCGACTTCCGTAGCCCGCGCCCGATCGGCGAGCGCATCGACGAGGCGGACCAGCAGCTGCGCAACGGCCAGGGCTACGACCACAATTTCGTGCTGAACAAGCCGCAGGGCGCCGCCATGACGCGCGCCGCGCGCGTGCTCGATCCGGGATCGGGCCGGGTGCTGGAACTGTTCACCGAGGAACCCGGCGTGCAGTTCTACAGCGGGAACTTCCTCGACGGTTCGCTGGAAGGGAAGGGGCGCCGCTATGGCTACAGGAGCGGCTTCTGCCTGGAGCCCCAGCACTTTCCGGATTCGCCGAACCAGCCGCGGTTCCCGAACGTCATCCTGCGCCCAGGCGAGGAATACCGCACCGAATCGCGTTTCCGCTTCTCGGTCGAGCGCTAGGCGCTGGTGGACGACGGCCGGGTATAGCCGTCCACCCCGCGCACTGCTCGGCAGGCGCATCGATGCGTACGGCATGAAACCACACCCGTCCGTATCGGGCGCGGTCTCCTGAAATTGCTCGCTATAATCGTCCGATTAAAAAGTTAGCGGCAAAGCAACAAACGACGGCGACAGGTTTTCCCATGCCTGCGACCGATGCCGTGCGGAATCGAACTGGGGCAATCCTGATGAGCATCCAACGCAGTTTTTCCTGCCTGCCCGAAGGCGCATCCCTTGCCGGCCCGGCTGGCGCCGGCCAGCCCGAACTTCGCTGTCCCGTCTTCCCCTCCGTGAAACCGGACAACTGGCCCGAGGGCATGCAGGCCATCGCCGACCTGATCGTCGCTTCCCATTTCCCCATGTTTATCGCATGGGGGCCGGAGCTGCGGCTGTTCTACAACGATGCCTACGCCGCGCTGTTGGGCGACAAGCATCCGGGAGCGATGGGCCAGCCTTTCCCGCTGGTGCGCCCCGAGCTGTGGCCGCAGCTGCAGCCCTACATCCTCGATGCGATGGCCGGCAATCCGGTCCACTTCGAGAACGCGCTGACCCACCTGATGCGCAACGGGCGCGTCGAGCGCCACTATTTCTCCGCCTCGATCACGCCGGTGCGCCACGACGGCGACGTGATCGGCATTTATTTCGTGCTGTCGGACACCACCTCGCGCGTGCTGGCCGAGCACCGCCACGCCTTCCACCTGAAGCTCACCGACACCCTGCGCGGCCTGGTCGACACGGCCGCCATCATGGAGGCGGCCAGCAGCCTGACCGGCGACTACCTGGGCGTGGCGCGGGTCGGCTACGGCGAGGTCGACATGGTCGAGCGCAGCGTCAGCGTCGGCCGCGACTGGACCGACGGCAGCATCGCCAGCCTGGCGGGCCAGACCCGTCCGCTCGAGACCTTCGGGCCGGGCATCATCGCCCAGCTGCGCAGTGGCCGCACGCTGCGGCTGGACGATATCGCGCTCGACGCGCGTGCCGCGCCCTATGCGGCGGGCTATGCCAGCATCGGCGCGCGCGCGATGGTGATCGTGCCGCTGATCGAGGAAGGGCAGATGGCCGCCATCTTCTACCTGCACGAGCAGCAGCCGCGCCACTGGACCGACCAGGAGGTGGCGCTGGCCGAGGACGTGGCGCGCCACACCCGCGAAGTGGTGCGCCGCGCCCGCGTCGAGGAGTCGCTGCGCGACGAGAAGCGGGTACTGGAGATGGTCAACCGCACCGGGCAGGCGCTGGCGTCGACGCTCGACCTCGAGACCCTGCTGCAGGCGATTACCGACGCCGGCACCGAGCTGGCCGGCGCGCGCTTCGGCGCCTTTTTCTACAACGCGCAGGACGAGCATGGAGAACGCCTGCAGCTCTATACCCTGGCCGGCGCCGAGCGCGAGGACGTCGATCGGCTCGGCCAGTCGCGCGCCACCGCCATGTTCCGTCCCACTTTCGACGGCGAAGGCCCGGTGCGCAGCAGCGACATCACGCGCGACCCGCGCCATGCGGCGCTGGGGGCTGGCATGCCGACCGGCCACATGCCGGTGCGCAGCTACCTGGCGGTGCCGGTCGTGTCGCGCGCCGGCGTGGTGCTGGGCGGGC
>DAMCRY010000208.1:0-7222 GCA_032115075.1 Massilia sp. | reverse complement strand
CAGGCGGCGCTGCGCTAGCCGCGCCGGGTGGGGCGGCGCCGGGCGGGGAGGCGGCATGCTGCCCGGCGCTTGCGAACCTCCGCTGACGAGGTTCAGCGGAAGTTCAGCCGAAGTTCAGCCGGCGATACGCTGCCCTTCGCCCCGCGTCTTCCACAGCGAGTACAGGATGCCCGACAGGATCAGGGCCCCGGTCACCGCCAGCGACAGGGCCGCCGGCACCTTGCCGCCGAACACGAAGTCGCCCAGGAAGATCTTCGAGCCGATGAACACCAGCACCGCCGCCAGCGAATACTTCAGGTAGTGGAAGCGCGCCACCATCGCCGCCAGCGCGAAGTACAGTGCGCGCAGGCCCAGCACCGCGAAGATGTTCGAGGTATAGACGATGAACGGGTCGCTGGTGATCGCGAAGATCGCGGGCACGCTGTCGACCGCGAACACCACGTCGGTGATCTCGACCATGCACAGCGCCAGGAACAGCGGCGTCGCCCACAGCAAGGTCTTGCCCGGCGCCTTCGGGTCCGGCTGGCGCACCAGGAAATGGTTGCCATGCAGCTCGGGCGTGATGCGCAGGTGGCGCTTCAGCCAGGACAGGACCTTGCTCTCGCGGATGTCGTCGCTGCTGGTGTCCACGAAGAACATCTTGATGCCGGTAAAGACCAGGAAGGCGCCGAACAGGTACAGGGTCCAGTAATAGCTTTCCACCAGGGCCGTGCCGGCGCCGATCATGATGCCGCGCGTGACGATCACGCCCATGATGCCCCAGAACAGCACCCGGTGCTGGTAGAGCGGCGGAATGGCCAGGGTCGCGAAGATCAGCGAGATCACGAAGATATTGTCGAGCGAGAGGCTCTTCTCGATCAGGAAGCCGGTATAGAAATGCAGGCCTTTCTCGCTGCCGAGCTCATGCCAGACCCACAGGCCGAACAGCAGGCCCGCCGTCAGGTAGAGGGCCGACAGCTTGAGGCTTTCCTTGACCCCGATGACGTGGTCCTTCTTGTTGAGCACGCCGAGGTCGAAGGCCAGCAGGACCACGACGATCGTGAGGAACACCAGCCAGGTCCAGGCCGGTGTGCCGAGCCAGAGTGCGTTCAGCATGTCCATCATGTTCTCCGTTTAGCAGGAAAGGAGGGCTGGCGGGTTCAGGTGGCCAGCGCCGCCGTGGTGAAGGAATCGTCGGCGCGGTCCTGGCCGAACCAGGTGCGGGCGGCGCGCCGCACCAGCGTCGTCTCGCGGCCGTCCAGGTGGCCGTCGGCATGGACGATGTCGACCATGGTCTTCCACAGGCAGATCTGCAACAGCGGATCGCGGATGTCGAGCAGCAGTGCGTCCTGCATGGCCGGGTCGATCTCGACCACGCCGGCGCGGCGGTTGGCGGCGGCGTCCAGCAGGTCTTCGCACAGCTCGCGCAGGGTGCGGTCGAAGGTGTCGTCGTCGATCTTGAGCTGCGCCAGGAACTCGGCCCGGTGCATCCCGTGCACCTCGGACGGGCTGACGTGGCCGTCGACGATCATGGACAGGGCCAGGATGCGGCTGACGGCTTCGGGACTGTTGGTGGGATATGCGTGCATGGCGACCTCGTCGAGAAAATGAATGTGAAGCCACTATAGGAGCGCACGAATGCAAAGTAAAATCGATTAATCTTTCGCAAATAGTAAATTTTATTGAGGTATTGTCCCCGTGATCAACTACAAGCACCTGCACTATTTCCACGCCGTGGCAACCCTCGGCACGGTGGCGCGCGCGGCCGAGCAATTGCACGTGACCGCGCAGGCGATCAGCATGCAGCTGCAGGTGCTGGAGGACCAGCTGGGCGAGGCGCTGTTCCAGAAGAAGGGCAGGGTGCTGGAGCTGACCGAGGCGGGCAAGACGGTGCTGCGCTATGCCGAGCAGATCTTTGACCTCGGTAACGAGCTGGAGCAGGCAGTGCGGCGCGGCGGCTTCACCGAACCGGAAACGCTGCGGGTCGGCATCACCGACGTGATCGCCAAGACCATGGCGTTCCGGCTGCTGCAGCCGGCGCGCGAAGCCGGCCTGGCGATGCGCCTGATCTGCAAGGAAGGCCGTTTCGAGGACCTGGTGGTCGACCTCGCGGCCCACACGCTGGACCTCGTCATCGCCGACCAGGGCCTGCCGACCGGCGGCGCGGTGCGCGGCTACACCCAGCTGCTCGGCTCCAGCACGCTCACCGTGATGGGCCACCCGGACTTGTGCCGCGACTGGCCCGGCGAGTTCCCCCAGCGCCTGAAGGGGGCGCCCTTCCTGCTGCCGGGCCAGGACGCCGCCGTGCACAGCCAGCTGGGCAGCTGGTTCGAGACCCACGACCTGCGCCCGATCACGGTCGGCGAATTCGACGACGGCGCCCTGCTGAAATCCTTCGCCTGCGCCGGCACCGGCTTCATGGCGACGCCGACCGTCCTGAGCGACATCGTGCGCGAGGAAGACGGCCTGGTGGCGATCGGCACCATCGACGCCATCGTCGAGCATTTCTACGCGGTGTCGGTCGAGCGGCGCGAGCACCATCCGGCGGTGCGGCGGATCCTGGAGGGCGCCGGGACCATGTTCGGCCGCCACGGCAATTAAGCGCTTCCCCCAAATGGCCGGCAATCATCGGAATGTGACTTCATTCAAGTAAAATGCAAACCCATGCGGCCCACTGCCCGGCGCGTTCCGTCCAGCCCACACCATGGTGACCCATTTATGAACAAGGTTCGTCCCGCCGATATTTACCTGCGCTTCCTGCAATTGACCGAGGCCATACGCGGGCTGCCTTCGCTGCCCGACCTCGATCCATTGGAAGAACGTATCCTGACCATCGTCGCGCGTGCCCAGCAGGAGCGGCTGCGGCTGTCGGTGCGCGACATGATGGCGAAGCACGAGCTGGGCGCACCGGCAACGGTGCACACGCGCCTGAAATCGATGCGCGAAAAAGGATGGATCATGCTGAGCGACACCGACGACACCCGGCGCAAGCAGATCGAACTCACCCAGGCGGCGTTGCTCCATTTCGACCGGCTCTCGCAGTGCATGCTGCGCGCCACCGATACCGAGGCCTGAGGCGCACGCCGCGCTGTTTCCCGGGTGCCGCCCGCGACGGGCAGGAAGCCATGGTGGTTTCGCCAGGCGTTCTCAGGCGGGGCGCGGCCGGCGGTCCAGCAGGGCCAGCACGGTCTTGGCCGCGTACAGGACGATCAGCGCGCCGGCCAGGTCACCCACGAACATGACGAGAAAACCCGGCAGCAGGTCGCGCTCGCCGTGCGCCGCGAACCAGAGGTGGTGCATGGCCGGACTGGCAAGCGCGCAGCAGGCCGCGCATAGCAGCAGGCGCTGCGGCGTCAGGTTGGCAAGCGAGGCTTGCAGGCCGAACCTGCGCTGGGCGAAACGATAGACGAGGTAGGGCCCGACGGCGCCCGCGATCGAGCCCATCGTTGCTCGCGTCGCGTCCCCGGGGAAGTAATACCAGTAGGTTGCAACCCAGCCTGTCATCAACAGCCCGAGCGTGCCGGCCCAACCGAACAGGAGGGTGCACAGCAGCCGGGTCCCGGCCGGCACGTAGATCCATCCGATCCCTTGCAAGAACTCCGCATTTCGGAAGAACAGTTCGTTCAGCAACATCATCGTGCCATGGATGACTATGGTGGCCCCGACCATATACAGGTTGGTGCGAAGCGGCGATGCGGGGTGATCCATCTTCCAGTCTGTGAGCGTGTACCGACATTCGGCAGAGGAGAATCTTACCATCTGGAAAGCCTATCCGTTGCCGAAACCGTGAATTCGTTCCAGATGCTGAAGCGTAAGCGTGAATCCATACACGTATTCTGCGGCTGCGCGTGATTTTGCGTGACTTTCCACTGCAAGCAACTGTGTACACTTTGCAACCCTTCATGCCGCGCCGCAGCTGGAGACAAGCGCGAAACGGCTGTCTCGACCGGTGTTTTCCCCGGCGCCGCACACCGGGAAGCTGTTCATAAACTGGTTGCATGTTGCTTTTCGCTAAGATATATTGCTACAAAATTTGGAGCAATATATGGCCGTGACGCGAACGATCGTTGGGAGATGGAAGTGAGGCGCCTTGTCTTCAGGACGCGGCGCGGCCTGCTTCTGGCCATCCTGGCATGCATGTCCCCCCTCGCCAGCGCCAACCCCGAGCCCGCGGACGAGGTGATGTTCGCCGGCGCCTCGTATGCGGTGGACGCCGCCCAGGTCGCCCAGCGTTTTCCGCTGGTGAGCCAGGTGGTCGGCGCAGGCAGCGGGCAGGAACCGTCGGCCTTCGAGCGCCAGCTGCGCGAGGCCGTCCTGGCCGCCACGCCGCGCCAGTTCGCCATTTCCAACCGCGATCCCTTCCACCAGAGCGATACCCGCAGCGGCGTCGCCAAGGCATTGTCGATGGCGTTTTCGCACGAAGCGGTCGAGCTCCAGCAGCTGGGCAGCAAGACGGTGGCGGTGTACGACATCGCCGCCCAGGTCCTGTTTTTCGACTACGGCGCCGCCGCCAAGCACGTCATCGCCGCCTATCCGGTCCGCCTGCGATATACGGACACCACCGACCGGCCGCCGAGCCCGGCGCAGCGGCAGGCCGTGGTGCGCACCATGCTCGACCCGGCCAGCGAAAGCGGACTCGTGCGGGTCTGGCTGCGCAAGATGGTCGAGGCGGCCCCGCGCGGCGGCGACCGGCTGGTGCGGGTCGAACTGCCGGTGTTCGAGGCCAAGGCCGCCGCCATGCAGGACGGGGAGGGCGCCGCGCATGACGTCGCGCGCTTCCTGGAAGGCGTGATTTCCGACGAGTGGAACGTGCCGATGGTCCCGCGCAGCACCGGGCAGGCCATCAGCGGCAAGATGGTCCAGGTCTTCGCCAACGGCGACGCCGCCGAGTTCGAGCTGCCCGAGCCGACCTTCCGCATCGGCACCACCGTGCGCGACCTGCGCAAGGCCGTGTCGCCGCTCGAGGGAGGGCAGCGGGTGGCCTACGGCGCCTTCATCACCTCGGCCGTGCAGGGACCGCTGGGCACCATTGCCGAGCTGCGCTTCAAGGACGTGCTGAGCGTGACCCTGACCGATCTCGAGCCGGTGCGGCTGGACGACCGCAAGCAGCTGGCGCGGACGCTGCAAAGCGTCCTGGTGCAGTCGGTCGGTCAGGTCAAGGCCCGGGACCGGAGCTGGACCGAAGCCAACAGCACCACACCCGATGCGAACGCCCAGCTCGACGCCATCCGAACCCGACTTCTCGCGAGATAAATCATGCAGCAAGCATTCCTCAAGGCCATGCTCGGCCTGTGCGCGGCCATGTCCGTCAACCTGGCCGCCGCCGCCCAGGTGTCGGTGCTGGGCACCTATACCCGTACCGCCAACGGCGGCGTGTTCTCGAGCGAACCTTCGCGCCAGGACCGCGATGCGGCGCTGGCCGGCGCCAAGCTCAATGCCTGGCGCGCCTATGCGGGCAAGTTCAACGGGGCGCGCACGCGCCTGCTGGCGGCCAACCAGCAGAAGACCGAGGCCAGCATCGACCAGTTCCTCAGCAACGTGAGCGTGGTGGACGAGGCCTTCGACAAGAAGACCGGCGCATTCCAGGTGGCCGTGCGCGCCGTGATCAACGAAACCGCGGTCGACGACTATTTCAACCGCCTGGGCGGGGGCGGCAAGGGAGCCGGCGGCGAGCTGATGGCGTTCATCTTCCTCGCGCGCCAGCAGGACAGCGTGCGCGCCTTCGATGCCAAGCGCACCGAAGTCGACCAGGTCGCGGTATCGACCGTGGCCGGCGAAACCAGCGCCGACACCAGCGACGGCGGCGGCGAGTCCTCGGGCGAGCAGGCCAGCGTCACCAAGACCAACAAGCGCGTGACCGGCGGCAGCACCGAACGCAAGTCGGACCGCATCGCCTACCGCGTCTCGAGCTCCGAAAACATCGACGCCGCCATGTCGGACGCGCTTACCACCGGCGGCTACGAGATCGCGTCGTATTCGGACATCGTGGCCGAATGCGGCGGCGAGACGCTGGAAAAGATCCGCGGCGAATACGTGGCGGCCGACGAACTGAGCGTCGCCACGCGCAAGAAGCTGCTCGACGGCGCGCGCGCCTGCGAAGTGCGCTACATGGCGACCGGGACGCTCGACATCGGCGTGGCCGACGTCGACCCGGTTTCCGGCAACCGGCGCGTGTTCGTTTCGGTGCGCGGCCAGGTGCTCGACCTGCAGCAGAAGCTGCCGCGCCGGGTGGCCTCGGTCGGTCCGGTCCAGTATTCGGGCCTGGGCACGGACGAGACGGTCGCCATGCGCAACGCCTTGAACAATGCAGCAAAAGCCAGCGCACACGCGCTGATCGACCAGTTGAATGCCAAAGGCATTCAATGACAACAAAAGGGGATCTCCAATGAAGAAGCAACTCGTCTCGCTCGCGGTCGTGGCCGCCATCGCCGCCGCCGCACCGGCATCCGCACAACTGGGCGGTTTCAAGAACCCGCTGGCCGGCAACGGCTCCGGCCAGGCCGTCGATGCCGACGGCGTGAAGAAATCGGTCGCCACCGCGCTGACCGGCCTGGTCGAGGCCAACAGCCGCTACGCCGCCGCCCTGGGCAAGGAAACCGAATCGGCGCAACTGAAGGAAATCGCTTCGGGCCTGAAGAGCGGCACCCTGGGCGTGGACAGCAAGCTGATCAACACCGTGAGCGAACTGTCGGCCTCCTCGGTCGCGGAAATGAAGGCGCGCCAGGCATCGAAGGACAAGATCTCGGCCGACGGCAAGAAACTGCTGGCCGAAGGCCTGGCCTACCACGTCAGCGGCACCGTCGAAGGCGTCAACGGCAGCAAGAAGCTGAAGGCGGCGCTGGAGTCGAAGTCGCCCGCGGTGCTGGCCTCGCTGGCGAGCCTGAAGGACTTCCCGGTGATGTTCGGCCAGTGGACCTCGGCGACCGGCAACATGCTGTCCTACATGAGCTACAACGGCATCGACACCGCCAAGGCCGACCAGACCCTCAAGGCGGCGATGAAGGACGGCTGAGGCCGCCGACGGCGCCCGGCGGGCGCCTCCCATTCTCGGAAAGACATTCATGCAAGGTCGATCTCTGCGCCGGACCGGGCGCATCGTGCTGCTCGCCCTGGCGCTCCAGTCGGCGCCGGCGGCGGCCCAGGACGTGGTGCTGGTGCCGGTGCGCTCCTATGGCTACGGACCGAGCGAAGCGGCGGCCGTCAAGGACGCGATCGTCCAGGCGGTCGGCCAGGTCAGCGGCGA
>DAMCRY010000207.1:3213-7243 GCA_032115075.1 Massilia sp. | reverse complement strand
CCCCGGGGACATTTCTACTTTGCACAGCAGGGGACATTTCTATTTAGCGTTGACAGTGCTGCGCATAAACAGTTCGTGGTCAGCAGCGAAGGAGCCGCTTTGCTATAGTCGCTCTTCCCCAACCACCAGTAATCCGCAGACCCATGACCACCGCACGCACTTTCGGCACGCCCCTCTCCCCTTCCGCCACCAAGGTCATGCTGCTCGGCTCGGGCGAGCTGGGCAAGGAAGTGATCATCGCCCTGCAGCGCCTGGGCATCGAGACCATCGCGGTCGACCGCTACCCGAACGCGCCGGGCCACCAGGTGGCGCACCGCGCCCACGTGATCGACATGACCGACGGCGCCGCGCTGTCGGCCCTGATCGCGCTCGAGAAGCCGGACCTGGTGGTGCCGGAAATCGAGGCGATCGCCACCGAGACCCTGGTCGCGCTGGAAGAAGCCGGCCGCTTCACCTGCATCCCGACCGCGCGCGCCGCGCTCCTGACCATGAACCGCGAAGGCATCCGCCGCCTCGCCGCCGAGGAACTCGGCCTGCCGACCTCGCCCTACCGCTTCGCCAGCAGCCTGGAGGAACTGGCGCAAGGCTGCGCCGAAGTCGGCTTCCCCTGCGTGGTCAAGCCGGTGATGTCCTCGTCCGGCAAGGGCCAGTCGAAGCTGGACGGCCCCGGCGACGTCGCGCAGGCCTGGGAATATGCCGCCAGCGGCAGCCGCGTCGACGCCGGCCGGGTGATCGCGGAAGGCTTCATCGACTTCGACTACGAGATCACGCTGCTGACGGTGCGCTCGCTCGGCGGCGACGGCCAGGTCGAGACCAGCTTCTGCGACCCGATCGGCCACAAGCAGGTGCAGGGCGACTACGTCGAATCGTGGCAGCCGCACCCGATGAGCGCCACCGCGCTCGAACGCGCACGCGACATCGCCGGCAAGGTGACGGCCAACCTGGGCGGCTGCGGCGTGTTCGGCGTCGAGCTGTTCGTGAAAGGCGACATGGTGTGGTTCTCGGAAGTGAGCCCGCGCCCGCACGACACCGGCATGGTGACCATGGCCAGCCAGGTGCAGAGCGAGTTCGAGCTGCACGCCAAGGCCATCCTGGGCTTGCCCGTAGACGTGTCGCTGCGCGCGCCGGGCGCCTCGGCCGTCATCTACGGCCAGGTTGACGCGGCCGGGATCGGCTTCGAAGGCGTCGCCGACGCGCTGCGCGTGCCGGGCGCCGAGCTGCGCCTGTTCGGCAAGCCGGAGTCCTTCGCGCGCCGCCGCATGGGCGTGGCGCTGGCGACCGCGGACGACGTCGACACCGCGCGCCAGCGCGCGCTGGAAGCGGCCTCACGCGTCAAGCCGGTCATCCGTTAAGACGAAACGGGGCGGCGCGGCCGCCCCGCCGGGTTGACACGATCCGAATACGAATTGATAATCGTTCTCATTATCATTCGTATTAATAAGAAGAAACCATGCCAACCTTCCCCGCCATGCGGCGCAGCCTGCCGAGCCTGCTCGTCCTGTCCACCCTGTCGCCATTCGCCGCCGCCCAGCAGGCCCCGAACCCCGGGACCGCGCAAGTCGTGGTCACCGCCACCGGCTACCGCACCACCGGCACCAAGTCCGACCTCAAGCCGCTGGAATCGCCGATGAGCTACGAGGTCTACGACAACGAGCTGCTGAGCGCGCGCCAGGCCGACAGCGTCAACGAGGCGCTGCGCTACGTGCCCGGCGTGACGCCCGAGAGCCGCTCGACGGTGACGATCTTCGACCAGTACACGATCCGCGGCTTCGAAAGCTACCGCAACTACTACGACGGCCTGCCGCTGCAGTACGACGGATTGTGGAACCTGGTGCCGCAGGTCGATGCCTTCGCCACCGAGAGCGTCGAGATCCTGAAGGGCCCGACCTCGGTGCTGTACGGCTCGGCGCCGCCGGGCGGCATGGTCAACCAGACCGCCAAGCAGCCGCGCTCCAGGCAGGAGACCAGCCTGCGCATGCGCATCGGCAGCAACGCGCTGCGCGAACTGGGCGTGGACAGCACCGGCCCGCTGTCGCGGGACGTCGACTACCGCATCGTCGCCCTCGCCCGCGAACGCGACGGCCAGCAGGCGACGACCAGGGAAGAACGCCGCCTGCTGAATCCCTCGCTCACCTGGCGCATCGCCCCCTCCACGCGCCTGAACCTCAACCTCTACTACCAGGACGACCCGGCCCTGGTCCCGTCGACGCCGCTGCCGGCGCTCGGTACGCTGCAGCGCGCGCCCTACGGTTTCCTGCCGTCCGACGCCTTCGCGGGCGACGCCAGCTGGTCGGGCATGCGGCGCGAGGTGACGATGGCGGGCTGGAAGCTCGAGCATGCCTTCAGCGACAGCGTGAGCTTCCTGCAGAACTTCCGCTACACGTCGGCCAACGGCTTCCAGAAGAACACCTACAACCGCGGCCTGCTCGACGATGGCCGCACGCTCACGCGCGCGGCCTACTTCACCGACGAGGAAATGAACGGCTGGGTGGTCGACAACCAGCTTGCCTGGCGCTTCGCCACCGGCGCGCTCTCGCACCGCGTCCTGGCCGGCGTCGACTACCAGAAGCTGCGCACGCGCGTGAACTACGGCGACACGCTGACCACGAACACGCCTGGCATCGACCTCGGCGCGCCCAAGCACCGCCTGTTCGACGTGGCCAGCCTGCCCTTCGGCTTCTACACCGAGCGCCACGCGATCCGCCAGTCCCAGCTCGGCTTCTACCTGCAGGACGAGGCGCGCATCGGCGCCCTGACCCTGATCGGCGGCCTGCGCCGCGACCGCTACCGCAGCCTGGACGACAATGGCTCGACCTACGACGGCTTTCCGTCGTCCGGCAGCACCGCGATCGCCCAGCACAAGACCAGTGGCCGCCTTGCCGCGATCTACCAGTTCGGTAACGGCGTCGCGCCCTACCTCAACTACTCCACGTCGTTCGAGCCGACCTCCGGCGTCGACTCGCTGACCGGCCAGGCCTTCAAGCCGACCACGGCCAGGCAGGTCGAAGGAGGCGTCAAGTACAAGTCGCCCGACAGCCGCACCCAGCTGACGGCGGCCCTGTTCGACATCCGCAAGCGGAACGTGGTCGTCAACACGCCGGCCTTCAACCAGTACACGCAGAACGGCGAGGTGCGCTCGCGCGGCGCGGAGCTGTCGTGGAACCAGGCGCTCACCGACCGGCTCGACTTCACGCTCGGCCTGACGAAGCTGGACATGGAGGTGACGAAGAACGAACTCGATCCTTCGCTGGTCGGCAAGACCCCGGTCTGGGTCGCGGACAAGCAGGCCTCGCTGTGGCTGAACTATGCGCCCCTGGACAGGCTCGACCTGAGCGCCGGCGTGCGCCACGTCGGCGAAAGCAGAATGGACGCGGCCAACACGGCCACGGTGCCCGCGTACACGGTGTTCGACGCGGCCGCCATGTGGCGCCTGGACCGGACCTGGCGCCTCGGCCTCACCGCCAGCAACCTGGCCGACAAGCGCTACGTCGGCGCCTGTTTCGACGCCCGGAACTGCTGGATGGGCGCCGAGCGCAGCGTCGAGCTGACGCTGCACGCGGCATTCTGAGGCAGGCGCCATGAACTTCCGCGCCTGGTACCTCGTCCACAAGTGGACCAGCCTGGTCTCCACGCTGTTCCTGCTGATGCTGTGCGTGACCGGCCTGCCCCTGATCTTCTCGCACGAGATCGCCCATCTCACGGGCGCCAGCGTCGAGCCGCCGCAGCTTGCCGCGGCACCGGGCGCGCCGGCGAGCATCGACGCCATCGTCGCCGATGCGCAGAAGCGCCGGCCGGCCGACGTGCCGCAATTCCTGGTGGCCGAGGCCGACGAGCCGGAGCTGCTGTACGTGCGCATGGCCGACAAGGTGGACTCCGAAGGCCTCACCGCCTTCTACACCTACGACGCGCGCACCGGGGAATTCCTGAGCGAGTATCCGCTCGGCCAGGGCTTCATGGACCTGATGCTGCGCCTGCATACCGACATGTACCTGGGCCTGGGCGGCACGCTCTTCCTCGGCTTCACGGGCCT
>DAMCRY010000207.1:0-3154 GCA_032115075.1 Massilia sp. | reverse complement strand
GTCCGGGATCTACGTGTACGGCCCCTACATGAAGAAGCTGCGCTTCGGCACCGTGCGGCGCGACCGCGCCGTGCGCCTGAAATGGCTGGACCAGCACAACCTGCTCGGCATGGTGACGCTGGTATGGTTGCTGGTGGTGGGGCTGACCGGCACCATCAACGCGCTCAACCGGCCGATCTTCGCGGCCTGGCAGGCGACCGAACTGGCGGCGCTGGCCGCGCCCTACCGCGACGTGCCGCCGATGCGTGGCGCCGTGTCGGCCGATGCGGCCGTGCAGGCGGCGCGGCGCGCGCATCCGGACAAGTCGCTCAGCTTCATGGCCTATCCCGGCAACGGCTTCGCCACGCCGCAGCACTTCGTCGCCTTCATGAACGGGAACACGCCGCTCACCTCGAAGCTGCTGTCGATCGCGGTGATCGACGCGCGCACCGCGCAGGTGGTGGCGAGCGGCGAGATGCCCTGGTACGTGTCGACCCTGATGCTGTCCCAGCCGCTGCACTTCGGGGACTACGGCGGGATGGCGCTCAAGCTGCTGTGGGCGCTGCTCGACGTGCTCGGCATCGTGGTGCTGTGGAGCGGGCTGGTGCTGTGGTGGAAGCGCAGGAAGGTGACGGCGGAGCAGAAGCTGGCGTCGCTGCGGGGCCTGCCGGTCGCCGCGACGGCGGAATGAGCGGGCTCTGAAAACGAAAAAGGCCGCATCTGACGATGCGGCCTCTTGCATTCTGGCTCCCCGACCTGGACTCGAACCAGGGACCTGCGGATTAACAGTCCGTCGCTCTACCGACTGAGCTATCAGGGAAAGGAGGCAGTATTGTACACTGGTTTTTCACCATGTGGTACCGGAACACGAAAACTGTTCCGTTCACTTGCCTGGACGCATTTTACTTCATTCTGCGACAAACCGGCAACGCCTACGACGTACTGTGTGGTCCTTGGGTGCATGGCACTCTAAGTCTACATGGGCGAACGTCGTAGGACGTCGTAGATTTGGCCGTCAGCTAAACGCATCTGTACCGTCTCAGGCTTCTTCTCAAGCCTCGCAAGATAGGTGGCCTGCCTCTTGTTCAACTTCACACCCATTAGCGTTGGTGCATGACATCGCGGTAGTACACCTCGTCCGAAATTGAACGGGCAAGGCTGCGGTAGTACGGTGCGTAGGCGCGGTCCATGGGCTGCAGCATGCAGATGTTGATGTACCTGACCATCTTGCCGTGTCGAGGTGGGACGGAGATTGAACAAAGCTGCGCGGCGAAGCGCGGGGCCGAGGGCATCATTTGAACGATATTCGATGGGAGGTTAACGCAAACGAACTCTTGCTCAATAATCACAATGCGACGGTCGTTCTGTGCTGTGTCCTCTGCCGCGAAGAGAGGCGTCGCACCGATCTTATTTTGCGTCGTAAAGGTCGAACTCCCGCTGCAACTCGAATCACTCCGAGTAAAAGTGGACGGTGTCGTGAATGTTGGTACGAAAATCGGTTTGGACGATCTGGAGAGCGACGATGTTTGAATTTCGGTCTACGACGGTCTTGATTGAAGCTTTGGTTTGCTCTGAATCGCCCGAAGCCCAGTTGCGCTGGTTGTTCGTGAGCCGCACCAGCCGGTCGGCAATGACGCCGTTTTCTGCGTCCAGCTTGGCCTTGTAGCGGTAGCAGGTCTGGCTGATGCCAAACGCCAGGCACTCCAGCTTGATCGTGGCTGATCGGTCCTTAACGGTCCATTGCGCCATCTCCCGCCGCTGAGATGGCGCTACCATTTTTTTGTGAGCGCCTCCGCGACGATCTCGGCCTTGAGGCGCTCCTCGACGTACATCTTCTTGAGGCGCCGATTTTCCTCTTCGAGCTCCTTCATGCCTGCCATCAGCGAGGCATCCATGCCGCCAAACTTGGAGCGCCACTTGTAGAACGTGGCATTGCTGATGCCGTGCTCTCGGCACAGCTCCGGCACGGGGCTGCCGGCTTCGGCCTGCTTGAGGATGGCGATGATCTGGCTGTCGGTAAAGCGGGACGTCTTCATGTAGAGCTTTCTGTGTCTTAAGTAGAAATTCTACTTCTGACCGCGCTCTTTTTGAGGGGGGATTACCCCGGGAGGTAAGCCGTTAGATCGACGCAAGAACCCAGGTTGGAACAACCTTCAGCCGGAACGAGAACGCGATAACTACAGGCTTATTGGCCTGCCCTTCCAGTTCCTGCGCAACCATGAGAAGGCGCGCGCTAAGGGCATGGAGTCGGCCGAAAAGCTGAAGGTGATCGAGGCGCAGCTAACCGAGTTGGAAGACAAGCAAGACCCAGCAATGCTGGAGCTGCTGCCATGGTGGGAGGAGCGGAAGACGTACCGCGAACAGAAGGCACTTGGAACGTGTCCGAGGTAGAGTGGTGGCAGGCGCTTGCGTTCTTGGAGTCGGCCTTCCCTACCGGGATTCAGTCACCGCTCAGGTGGGGCATTAGCGCAAAGGCGAAGGGACTGACGAAAAAGAAAGGCCCTCGAAGGAGCCTTGATTGCTACGGCAGGATTTCGTTCACTGCTTTGAGGACTTCTGCCCCACCCTTCACGATCAAAAACAATGTCGCGATACCAGTAGCGCCCACCGCCAACTTGTTGTTCTCCCACTTATTCTTGAGAACAGTCTTCAGCGTCGGCGCGCTTTCCAAGACCATTTTGTTGTGCAGAAGCACACGTGCCTTGGCATCCTCAAATGCGATGAGGAAAGCCTCTGGGATTTGCTTGTACTTCATGAGGCCCGCAGGATCGAAGTGTCGAGCAAGTGCACCAACCTCAGCGTCGATGATGTGGTCAATGGCCTCGCGCTCTTCACGAAGGCGCTCAGCAAACTCCGTGTGCAAGGTATGTAGACGCGTTGCCTTGTACCGATTGCTGTCCGCGTTCACAACCGCTTGGTAGTCCTTCACCGCGCCGTCAAAGTATGCAATCAAGGTATTGGCTCCCGCTCCAGTCGAACTTAAAATTCGACGGGTGCCACTAAACTGACCTGCAGCCATCGCGTCATTGCGGATGTTCGCTAGTTCAGTACGAAGGCTCTTTTGCTCCAAGAGTGAGCGTTTGTCCATCAGGGCTTTAAGCTGCTGGTTCATACCTCTTGTGAATCGACTACGGTTTCGTAGACAGTCCTGAGCCATAATTCTAGGCTTAAGGAG
>DAMCRY010000206.1:0-7248 GCA_032115075.1 Massilia sp. | reverse complement strand
CGAGCGCTGGATTCCCCTCAATAGCGAAGGCGGCCACGTCGCCTTTTCCCCGCTCGACGAGCGCGAGGTGACCGTGCTGCGCCACGCCTGGCAGCGCTACGACCACGTCTCGGCCGAGCGCTTCGTCTCCGGCCCCGGCATCGCGCTGATCCGTGAGGCGCTCGCGGCCAGCCGCGGCACGGCGCACGATCCTGCACTGTCTCCGGCCGACATCGTGGCGCGCGCCCTTTCGGGCGGCGATGCCCTCAGCCGCGAGGCCGTGGACTGCTTCTGCGGCATGCTCGGCACCGTGGCCGCCAACCTGGCGGTGACACTGGGCGCGCAGGGTGGTGTCTACGTCGGCGGCGGCGTGGTGCCGAAGCTGGGCGAGTATTTCGCGCACTCGCCCTTCCGCGCCCGCTTCGAAAAGAAAGGCCGCTTCAGCGCGTTCACCGCCAGGATTCCGACCTGGGTGATCACGGCGCCCTATCCCGCCCTGCTTGGCGCTTCGGCGATGCTGACCGGCCATCTGGCCGACCAGCCGGCGCAGCATACGTCCACGCAGCCGCGCCGGCGCCTCCGGTCGGCGGCGCCGGCGCCCGTCCACCAGCACGGAGAACGCGACCATGCACAGCGCTAAGCCCGCCGTTTCGCCCCTGCTGTGGGTCCCGACCGGCTACTTCACGATGGCGCTCGGTTACGTGATGCTCACCAGCGTCACCGCCATCATGTTCAAGAACCTCGGCATGGACAACGGCCGCGCCGCGCAGTATTCGAGCCTGCTGATCCTGGCCTACACGATCAAGCCGCTGTTCGCGCCCTTCGTCGAGATGTACCGCACCAAGAAGTTCTTCGTGCTGTGCGCGCAGGTGCTGATCGGGATCGGCTTCGCCGGCGTCGGCCTGGCGCTCGGCCTGCCCGGCTACATGGGCTTCCTGATGGCGCTGTTCTTCGCCCTTTCCTTCATCGGCGCGACCCAGGACATCGCCAGCGACGGCGTCTACGTCACCTCGCTCGACAGCCGCGCCCAGTCGCTCTACTGCGGCATCCAGAGCCTGTCCTGGAACATCGGGCCGATCGTCGCCGCCGGCGGCATGGTGTTCCTGAGCGGCTACCTGCACACCAGCGTCTTCGGGCACGACCCGAAGGTGTTCGGTCCGGACTGGATCGACGCCTGGCGCATCATCTTCTTCCTGGTCGCCGGCATGACCTTGCTGATGGCGCTGTGGCACCTGCGCGTGATGCCGGAAGGCGCGCGCGCGGCCGACACGCCGTCCAGCGCGCGCGACGCCGGCCGCATCCTGGTGGACGCCTTCGTCACGCTGTTCCAGAAGCGCGGCGTGTGGCGCATGATCGCCTTCGCCTTCCTGTTCCGGCTCAGCATCGGCTTCCTCGAGAAGATCGGGCCCTTCTTCATGGTCGACCCGGTCTCGAAAGGGGGCCTCGGGCTGTCGAACGAGATGCTGGGCCTGATCTACGGCACCTACGGGCTGGCCGCCGTGCTGCTCGGCTCCCTGCTGGGCGGCTGGTACGTCGCCCGGCGCGGCCTGAAGGCGACGCTGTTCGTGCTGTGCTGCGCGGTGAACATCCCGAACGTCACCTTCCTCATCATGAGCATCGCCCTGCCTTCGAGCCTGCTCGCCATCACGGCCGGGGTCGTGATCGAGAAGTTCTTCTTCGGCTTCGGCGCGGTCGGCTTCATGATCTACCTGATGCAGCAGCTCGCGCCCGGCAAGTACACGACCACCCACTACGCCTTCGGCACCGGCCTGATGGGCCTGTGCGGCATGCTCACCGGCGTGGTCAGCGGCCACCTGCAGGAGATGATGGGCTACGTCAGCTACTTCGTGTTCGTGATGGTCGCGACGATTCCCTCGTTCCTGGCGACCTGGTATGCGCCCTTCCACCACGACGACGGCAGCGCGCCGGCCGCGGACGCGCAGGGAAAGGCGGTGCCGGCATGAAGCACCTGTCCCTTTCCCTGCTTTGCCTGCTTTGCCTGCCTGCGGGCAGCGCCGCAGCGGCAGGCCCCGCCATCGTCAAGGTGAACCAGCTCGGCTTCCTCCCCGGCGCGCACAAGCTGGCCGTGGTGCCGCAGGCAGCCGGAGGTACACGCTTCGAAGTCGTTCCCGCCGCCGGCGGCAAGGCCGTGTTCAGCGCTACACTGGGGGCGCCGCTGCGCTGGGATGCGTCCGGCGAGACCGTGCGCATCGCCGACTTCACGGCGGTCACGGTACCGGGCAGCTACCGGATCAAGGTCGAGGGATTGCCGCCTTCGGACGCCTTCACGATCGAGCCCGGCGCCTACCGCGCGCTGAACGCGGCCGCGCTCAAGGCCTTCTATTTCAACCGCACCGCGATCGCCCTCGCGCCTCGGCACGCCGGCGCCTGGGCGCGGCCGGCCGGGCATCCGGACGACAAGGTCGTGGTTCACGCCTCGGCGGCGTCCGGCAGCCGCCCGGCCGGCACCGTCATCGCCAGTCCGAAAGGCTGGTACGACGCCGGCGACTACAACAAATACCTGCCCAGCTCGGGCATCTCGACCTATACGCTGCTGGCCGCCTACGAACACTTCCCGCGCTGGTTCGAGCGGCTGGACGTGAACATCCCGGAATCGGGCAACGGCGTGCCGGACATCGTCGACGAGGCGATGTGGAACCTCGAATGGATGCTGTCGATGCAGGACCCGGCGGACGGCGGGGTCTACCACAAGCTGACCAATCTCGCCTTCGACGGCATGGTGATGCCGCACCAGGCGCAGAAGGCGCCGCGCTACGTGGTCGCCAAGAGCACCTCGGCCGCGCTGAACTTCGCGGCCACCATGGCGGCCGCCAGCCGGGTGCTGGCGCCGTACCAGAAACAGTATCCGGGCATGGCCGCGAAGATGCTGGCGGCGAGCGAAGCGGCGTGGAAGTGGGCGCAGGCGCATCCCGCGGTCCTGTTCAAGAATCCGCCCGACGTCCTCACCGGCGAGTATGGCGACGCGCGCGTGGACGACGAATTCGCCTGGGCGGCGGCCGAGCTCTACATCGCGACCGGCAAGGACAGCTACTACACGGCGATGCAGCCCGAAACCGTGTCCGCCACCTATCCGGCCTGGGACGACGTGCGCGGCCTGGCCTGGATGTCGCTGGCCCACCACCGCGATCGCCTGACGCCGCTGGCGGACCGGGCCCTGATCGCGGCCCGGGTCGACGGCCTGGCCGCGCGCCTGGCCCAGGAATGGCGCGGCTCGGGCTACCGGGTGCCGATGCGGGCGCAGGACTTCGTCTGGGGCAGCAATGCGGTCATGCTGAACCAGGCCATGATGCTGCTGCAGGGCTACCGGCTGAACGGCAAACCGGAATATCTGCAGGCCTCGCAGTCCGCACTCGACTACGTCCTCGGCCGCAACGCGCTGGCGTACTCCTTCGTGACCGGTTTCGGCACCCGGCCCTCGCTGCACCCGCACCACCGTCCTTCGCAGGGCGACAGCGTGGCCGCGCCGGTGCCGGGCTGGGTGACGGGCGGCCCCCAGCCCTTCCAGCAGGACAAGGCCGAGTGCCCGCCCTACCCGAGCACCCTGCCCGCCCTGTCCTACCTCGACCACGTGTGCAGCTTCGCCAGCAACGAGGTCGCCATCAACTGGAACGCGCCGCTGGTCTACGTCAGCGCCGCGCTGTCCGAACTGACCCAGAAGAGCTCCACCGTGAGCACCACCATGAGCACCGACATGAGCCAGACCGGCAACGCATTGGATACCCTTCTCCGGCAGGAAAAGCTGCTGCAGTTCGACCGCTTCAGCAACGACATGGCGCTCGACATCGGCCTCAGGCTGGTCGCGCGCGCAAGGGCGCGGGAGCAGGCGGTCACGGTCGAGATCGCGCGCAACGGCCAGGTGTTGTTCGCGCACGGCATGGAGGGCACGCCGCCCGACCACGCGGAGTGGATCCGGCGCAAGGCCAGGCTCGCCAACCGCACCGGACACAGCTCCTTCTACACCCACACCGAGGCGATCCGGAACGGCATCGACCATGACGCCATTCCCACCTTCGATCCACGGGAGTATGCTGCACATGGCGGCGCCTTCCCGGTCGTCGTGCGCGGGACGGGCCAGGTCGGCACGATCACGGTGTCCGGCCTGCCGGGTCCGGAAGACCACCAGCTGGTGGTCGACGTGCTGAAGGATTACCTCAAGGTGAAGGGGGACATCTGATGGACGACACGATAAGGTGGGGCATCCTCGGCACGGGCGGCATCGCGCGCGCCTTCGCACTCGGCCTGAAGCACGCGCCCGGCGCGGTGCTGGCGGCGGTCGGTTCGCGCACGCCGGACAGCGCCGGGACGTTCGCGCGCGAACTCGGCATCGCGCATGCCTACGGCTCCTACGCGGCGCTGGCCGATGCCCCGGACGTGGACATCGTCTATATCGCCACGCCGCACCCCATGCATGCCGAGAACGCCCTGCTGGCCCTCGGCGGCGGCAAGGCGGCGCTGTGCGAAAAACCGTTCACCATGAACCGGAGAGAGGCGGGCGAGGTCGTGGCGCTGGCGCGCGCCAAGGGGCAGTTCCTGATGGAGGCCATGTGGACGCGCTTCATGCCGGCCCTCGCCGAAGTGAAACGCATCATGGCCTCCGGCGAAATCGGCACCGTCACCCAGGTACATGCCGACTTCGGTTATTCCGCCACGCTCGACCCCGAACACCGCGTCAACAAGCTGGAACTGGGCGGCGGCGCCTTGCTCGACCTCGGCATCTATCCGCTCTCGATCGCCTGCGCCCTGCTGGGGCAGGTGGAGAGCGTGCGGGCGCAAGCCATCTTCACCGACACCGGCGTCGATGCCACCACCGCCTTCACCATGAAGCATGCGGGCGGCACCCTGTCCGTGTGCAGCTGCTCGATGCGCGCCCGCTCGGCCTCGGAACTGATCGTGTCGGGGACGGGCGGCAGCATCCGCATGCACCGCATGTTCCATCTCGCCGAGCGCATCACGGTGGAACTGCAGGATGGCTCCTCGCGCACCATCCCGACGCCCTACCTCGGCAACGGCTATACGCACGAGGCCATCGAGGCCGGCCGCTGCCTGCGCGAGGGGCTGCGCGAGCATCCGTGGATGACGCTGGACGACAGCCTGGCCTTGATGGCGCTGCTGGACGAGATCCGCGCGCAGATCGGGTTGCGCTATCCGTCCGACACCTGATCGGCGTTCGCCGGCACCGGCCGCTCGCCGATCTGCTGGCGCCACATCGCGTAATACAAGCCCTTCTGCGCCACCAGCGCGTCGTGCGAACCGGTCTCCACGACGCGCCCTTTTTCCAGCACGTAGATCGTGTCCGCATGCATCACGGTCGACAGGCGGTGGGCGATCAGGATCGTGATCCGGGCCGCACTCGAGGATAGCTGGCGTACGGTGTTGGTGATCTGCTCTTCGGTGAGCGAGTCGAGCGCCGACGTCGCTTCGTCGAAGATCAGCAGGCGCGGCTCGCGCACCAGGGCGCGGGCAATCGACAGGCGCTGCTTCTCGCCGCCGGACAGCTTCATGCCGCGTTCGCCGATGACGGTGTCCAGGCCCTCGGGCGATTTTTCCAGCAGGTTGACGCAGGACGCCTGCTCCATCGCCGCCATGATCTGCGCATCCGTCGCATCCGGCTTCACGAACAGCAGGTTGTCGCGGATGGTCCCCGCGAACAGGTTGGTCTCCTGCGTGACGAAGCCGATCTGGCGGCGCGCTTCGTTGTAGCGCAGGTCTTCGGTCGAGATCTCGTTATAGTACACCTTGCCGCGCGCCGGCGTGTACAGGCCGACCAGCAGTTTCACCAGGGTCGACTTGCCCGAGCCGGATGGCCCGACGAAGGCGACCGTCTGGCCGAGCGCGGCGCTGAACGAGATGTCCACCAGCGAGTCCTCCGGCGCACCCTTGTGACGGAAGCCCACCCCGGCGAAGCGGATCTGCGTCAGTGGGCCGATCTCGACGAAGTCCTGCGGGCGGCGCTCGATCGGCTTGTCCATCAGGGTGCGGAAGTTGAGCAGCGAGGCCTCGACCTCGCGGTGCGCGAGGATGATGTTGCCCAGCTCCTGCAGCGGCGCGAAGATCGCCACCGAGATGAACTGCATCGCGATCAGCTCGCCCGTCGACAGGACGTGCCGGAAGATCAGCCACAGCAGCGCGAACAGGATCGCCAGTTTCAACAGGCTCAGGGTGCTGCCCTGCAAAAAGGAGAGCAGGCGGATGCGTTTGACCTTCTGCATCTCGAGCGCGAAGATGCTGTCGGTCTGCGCGCGCAGGCGGCGGATCTCGGTGAAGGTCAGGCCCAGGCTCTTGATCAGTTCGATGTTGCGCAGCGACTCGGTGATGAAGCCGGAATTGCGGTTGGTCTCGCGCACGATCGAGCGCTGCTGGGTCTTGATCTCGCGGCTGAGCAGTCCGGTGAGGCCGCCCAGCACCAGCACCCCGACCAGGAACACCGGCACCAGCAGCCAGTGCTTGGTCACCGCATACCAGACCAGGAAGCTCACGCCGACGATCGAGGCGAACACGGTATTGATGAAGGTGTTGATGAAGCGTTCGCTGTCGGCGCGCACCTTCTGCAGCAGCGACAGGGTCTCGCCGCTGCGCAGGTCTTCGAATTCCTGGTACTTCAGGCGCAACACGTGGCGCAGGCCGTCGTTGAAGATGGCCACGCCGAGGCGCTGCACGGTCAGGCGCGTCACGTATTCCTGCAGCGCCTTGGCCAGGCGCGACAGCAGCGCCACCAGCACGGCCAGGCCGAGCAGGCGCAGCACGCCGGAGACCAGTTCCTCGTCGGTCCTGGTGCCGGGGTCGAGCGCGTAGTCGTCGATGATCTTCCCGAAGATGATCGGGTCGACCAGGTTCAGGACCTGCGCGACGCCGGCCAGCAGCAGGGCCAGCGCGGCGAGGCGCCAGTGCGGGCGCAGGTAGCTCCAGAGGATGTGCATCCTGTCATGCTACCAATCTCGACGATGGCGGCGCGCACGGCCGCCGCTTCCCCTCGCTCGTCTTTTACTTCCCTTTACATTTGCCGCCCTGCGCTGCCTCCCGTCGTCCGCCGTTAACGACGGACGACGTTCACGCAAGGAGCAGTATGGTAACGAGTATCGGCAGCGCCCCCCTGGCGCAGGCGCCGGCGGCAATCCGGAAAACGCAGGCGCAGGACGCTGCCCCGGCAGCCGGCACGGCGGCGGCGCAAGCCCCCGACGACGCGGCACCCGCGGAAACCCGCAGCGCCCTCTCGGACGCCACGGCGCGCCTGGGCGGGCAGCTCGACGC
>DAMCRY010000205.1:0-7258 GCA_032115075.1 Massilia sp. | reverse complement strand
CGGAGGGTGGGCGCAGCAATGTGTTCGTGCGCTTCGGCGGCCTGTGGTTCACGCCGCCGCTGTCCTGCGGCCTGCTGCCGGGCGTAATGCGCGCGGTGCTGCTGGGGGCGCCCGCCTGGCAGGCGAGCGAGCGCGTGATCACGCGCGCGATGCTGGAAGAGGCGGACGACATCGTCGTCTGCAATGCCCTGCGCGGGCCGCTGCGCGCCGTCATCGTCGACGACGCGTAGCGTGCACGCCGCGCGGCGCTCCGCTCCAGTCAGAACCGGTAACCGACCCCGACGCCGACCAGCACCGGATCCACGCGCACATCGGCAGCCCTGGCGCCACCCAGCAGCACGTCGCTGCGGATGTTCACCTTCTTGACGTCGACGTTGACCGACCAGCGCGCATCGAGCTGGAAGTCGACCCCGGCCTGCAGCGCCAGGCCCCAGCTGTCCTTCTCCAGGTCCGCCGCCCCGTCGAGCAGTTTGACGCGCGAAATGCGGGTGTAGTTGAGGCCCGCGCCGACATAGGGGCGCACGCTGGCCTGCGGCGCGAAGTGGTATTGGGCCGTCAGGGTCGGCGGCAGGTGGCGGAAGCTGCCGATGCGCTGGCCGTCGAGGGTGACGTCGTGCTTCTGCGGATAGGTCAGGATCAGTTCGGCCGCCAGGTGCGGCGTGAAGAAGTAAGCGACGTCCAGTTCCGGAATCGTCTTCGTGCTCACGTGGATGCGGTCGGCCGCGCCGCTGCCGGCCAGCGGCGTCGATTCATTGGCGGTGTCGATGTGGACCGCGCGCGCCCGCACCAGCCAGTTCGTGTCCTGGACATCCTGCGCCAGGGCCTGGCTGCCGGCGACGGCGAGGAGCGCCGCCAGCACATGCTTCAACATTGCGTTCATCTTTTTCTTGCCTTTCGTCTTGGTCATCAGTGACGAAAGCAAGCTTATTGATGCAGCGCAAAAAAATCGTTGATGTGGATCAAATAACCATGATCAGAACAAGGTTATTCAGAGCGCCGCTTCGATCTTGCCGACCAGCGCCGGGTCTTCCGGCGTGACCTTGCTCGGGAAGTAGTCGAGCACCTTGCCGTCGCGCCCGATCAGGTACTTGGTGAAGTTCCACTTCGGCGCCTGCCCGGTGGCCTTGGCCAGGCTCGCGTGCAGCGGATTGGCTTCCGGGCCGGTGACCACGCTCTTGGCGAACATCGGGAACTTGACGCCGTAGGTGTTGAAGCAGAAATCGGCGATCTCCTTGGCATTGCCCGGCTCCTGCTTGCCGAAGTCGTTCGAGGGGAAGCCCAGCACCACCAGGCCGCGCCCGCCGTATTTGGCGTACAGCTTCTCCAGTCCCTCGTACTGCTTGGTGAAACCGCAGTAGCTGGCCGTGTTCACCACCAGCACCACCTTGCCGGCGTACTGGCACAGGTCCTGCGGCGCGTCGTCCTGCAGGCGCTTGAAGTTGTGCTTCAGGATGGCGGGACAGGCGGCCGGGGCACGGCCGTCCGGCATGCGGTATGCCCCAGGCGCGCTCCCAGGAGCGGTGGCCTGGGCGGCGGCGGGCAGGGAGAAGCCCGCGGCGATGGCGGCGAGCAGGAAGGCGGTGGTCTTGAACATGGCGGGCACGATCCGGGGTGGCGATGCCACGATTGTAACGCAGCCGCCTGCGCAGGAATCGATCAGCCCTTCGGGCTGCGGGGCATCAAGCCTGCAGGGCGCGGTGCTCGATCTTGATGCAGTGGTCCTGGACCACGTCGAGTCCGGCGGCGCGCGCCAGGTCGGCGGCCGCCTGGTTCTCGATGTCGAGCTGCATCCACAGGCAGCCGGCGCGCACCGCGATCGCATCGCGCGCGATCGGCGGGATGTCCTCGGACTTGCGGAAACAGTCGACGATGTCGATCGGCTGGCCACTGGCGGCCAGGGCGTCGGCCGCTTCCCGCAGCGAGCCGTACACGGTTTCGCCGAGGATGCTGTCGCCGGCGTAGCTCGGGTTCACCGGCACGATGCGGTAGCCGGCCTCCTGCAAGTAAGCGGCCACTTCGTGGCTGGCGCGGTCGGGCTTGTTCGACAGGCCGACGATGGCGATGGTCTTGCTGTCGCTGAGGATCTGGGAAATGCTGCGCATGGTGGTGTATTGTCGGGATGCTGTTGTCGCCGCTAGCTTATCAGATTCGCATGACGCACTGGCGCGCCCGCGCGAATCGTGGAAAGATGCGGATTCTTCCCGGATCGACCATCTCCATGCGCCTGCCTGTCCTTGCCTGCCTTGCCCTCCTGCTGTCGCTGCCCGCCGCCGCCGAGCCCCTGGCCGCCGTCGAACGCGCCATCGTCCCCGTCGCCGCCTGGGGCGGCACCCCCGCCGATGCCGGCAGGGCGCGGCGCCACACGATCACCCAGATCACCCTGCACCACCAGGGCGAACCGTTCAAGCCGGGCACCGACCCGCAAGCCTACCTGCGCCGCCTGCAGAGCTGGTCGCGTACGGCCAAGGGCTGGCTCGACATCCCCTACCACTACGTGATCGACCTCGACGGCCGCGTCTACGAGGCGCGCAACATCGACTACGCGGGCGACACCAATACCGAGTACGACCCCAGCGGCCACGCCCTGATCGAGGTGGTCGGCAATTTCGAGGAAGTGGAACCGAACCAGGCCCAGCTCGACGCCGTCGTCGACCTGATGGCGCTGCTCGCGGCCAAGTACAAGGTCTCGCTGGACGACATCAGGAGCCACCGCGACCACTCCGATAAAACCGTATGCCCTGGCGCGAACCTGTACCGCTACGTGAAGGAGGATTATTTCCGGCACAAGGTGGCGCTGCGCCTGGCCGGGGAGCAGGCCAGGGAACGGTAGTTCGCAGGGTGGGCGGATCTCCGCCCACGCGTTCGACTGGTCACAGCTTGCGTGCCGGCGTATGGCGTCCGCCCTGCTTCAGCACCAGGCCATCCTGCTCGAAACTGATCTCGGCATCGGCCTGGTCCGAGAAGAACACGCTCTCGCTCATCGGGAAGATCTCGAGCTTGCCCTGGCCGGTGGCCTGGGCAAAATACCGGTCGCCGTCGCGCGTCAGCTCCATCACGAAGCCAGGACGCAGTTCGTAGCGGCCGGCCCTGGCATCGAAGGATGCGCCGGCGATCCGGACCGCCTTGCGGCCGGCCGGCGCATCGCCGCTGCGCGGGTTCACGGTGGCGTTGCCGTCGTGGTGCAGCGTCACCGCCGTCACCTTGCCGCCCGCATCGCGCTGGAACTCGAACCAGTCCAGGCCGCCCGGCACGAAGAAGGTGTTGCTCGAGGCCGCCTTGACCGGTACCGGCGCGCGGCCGCTGCGCTGCATCAGCAGGCCGTCGCCGCCGCGGCGGAAGGTCCGCTGCACGCCCTTCTCGACCTCGTAGACACCGGTGACGGCATCCAGCGCCGCCGCATCCAGCGCCACCTCCCTGAATTCCCGATACGGCTTGCCGATCGCGATGCCGGCCGCCTTGCGCGCCACCAGGGCCGGGTTGGCGGGTCCGCTGTCGCTGTTGGTCAGCACCGCGACGAACACCTTCTGGTCCGGGAAGCGTAGCGCGTGGGTAGTAAAACCGTTGATGCCGCCGCCGTGGCCGATCGCGGTCTCGCCCTGGATCTTCTCCACCTCCCAGCCGTAGCCGTAGTCGGTGGCCCTGCCGTCGTCCAGGCGATACGAAGTGAACGCTCGCTCCCAACTGGAAGGCTTGAGCAGGCGGCCCCCGGCGATCGCCGCATCCCAGCGCGCCAGGTCGTCCACGGTCGACACCAGCGAGCCGGCCGCATAGGGCTGGGTCATGCTGAGCGGCTTGGCGGCGCCGTAGCCTTTCTCGGCGCGGCTATGGCCGGCCGCCACCGGCGCCTTGCTGGTCTTGACGCCTTCGTAATAGGTGTCGCGCATCCCGAGCGGCGCGAAGATGCGCTGCTCGAGGAAGTCGGCGTAGCGCTGGCCCGAGATCCTCTCGATGATGGCGCCGAGCAGGAAGTAACCGGAATTGTTGTAGCGGTACTGGCTGCCCGGCTCGAACTCCAGCAGATCGTTCTTGAAGGAGTCGATCATCTGCGCGACCGAGACGTCCTGCGCCATCCTGCTGCCGTACTCCGGCTTGCCGGTATAGCTGACGATGCCCGAGGTGTGGGTCAGCAGGTGCTCGATGGTGATCTTCTTGCCGCGGGTCGGATAGTCCGGCAGGTGCTTCGTGATGTCGTCGTCGAGCGCCAGCTTTCCCTCCTCGGCCAGCAGCAGGATGCCGGCCGCCGTGAACTGCTTGGTGATCGAGCCGAGGCGCAGCGCCATGTCCGGCGTCATCCTGACGCCCTTGCCGGTGTCGGCCATGCCGTAGGCGCGTCGCAGGACCGGCTTGCCGTCCTTGACCACGATGACGGTGGCGCCCGGCGCATCGGCCTTGAAATACGGCGCGATCGCGGCGTCGATGCGGTTGGCCAGCGCCTGCTCGGCGGAGGTGGCGGCGGGCTTGGCGGCGGAGGCGTCCTGGGCGAAGGCCGCGTGGGGATGGCAAAGCAGCAGCACGGCGGCGCAGAGGGCGGGTCGAAGCAGCATGGTCAGGCTCCCTTTCTGTAAGTGTCATGACGCAGAAAAGGATAGGCCCGGCTTGCCTGGACGGCAAATGCCGGGCGACGGAAGGCCGATTACGCCGCCTGGAGCGTCAAATCCGCCGACCGGTGTGGCTGCGGCTGCCCTGCCGGAAGACCATGTTCCCTTCCTCGAAACTGATCTCGGCCTCGACGTCGCGCGCGAAGAAGCGCGTCTCGCTCAGGGGGAAGATTTCGAGGCGGCGCTGCCCTTGCGGCTGCACGAAATAGCGGCGGCCGTCACGCACGACCTCGAGCACCATGCCGGGCTGGATCTGGTAGCGTCCGAGGTGGGCGTCGAAGGCCGCATCCGCGATCTTCGCCACCACCCGTGGCGGCGGTGCCTCGCCGCTGCGCACGTGGACCAGGGCGCGGCCGTCCTGGTGATAGGTCACGCCGGAGGCCTTGCCGGCGGCGTCACGCTGGAACACGAACCAGTCGACCGTGTCCGGCACGAAGAAGGTATCGGGCGCCATGGCCTTCAGGACGAGCGGTCCGCGCCCCGGACGCTGCAGGGACAGGTATTCTCCGTCGCGCCGGAACACGCGCTGGGTGTCCTTCTCGAAGGTGTAGACGCCCGCCACGGCGTCCAGCGAGACGGCGTCCAGCGCCACCTCCCTGAATTCCGGGAACGGCTTGCCGATGGCTACCGCCGCGGCGCGGCGCGTCACCACGTCCGGCACCACCGTGCCGGCATCGCTGTTGGTCAGCACCGCCACGTACAAACCTTTGCTCGGGATGCGCAGGCCGTAGGAGCGAAAGCCCCGGGTCGAGCCGCTATGGCCGATCGCCGGTTCTCCCTGCACCAGGCTCATCTCCCAGCCATAGCCGTAGTGGCTGTCCTTGCCGTCCGCCAGGCGGTAGGACGTGAAGGCGCGCTGCCAGGTGGCGGGCTTGAGCAGTTTGCCGGCGGCGATGGCGGCGTCCCATTTCGCCAGGTCGTCCACGGTCGACACCAGTTCTCCGGCGGCATAGGACTGGTTCTTGCCGAGCTGCCGGGCCGGGCCGAAACCCTTGTCGAGCGGGGAGTGGCCAGCGGCGCCCGGCCACTGCCCTCGCTCATGGCCTTCGTAGGCGGTGTGGTTCATCCCGAGCGGCACGAAGATGCGCTCCTGGACGAACTTGGGGTAGGGCATCCCGGAAACCTTCTCGATGATGGCGCCGAGCAGGTAGTAGCCCGAATTGTTGTAGCGCCACTGGCTACCCGGCTCGAACTGCAGCGGGTCGTTCTTGAAGGAGTCGATCTGCGCAGCCACCGTGGTGTCCTGCGGCGCGCGCTGCGGGAAACCGGGCTTGCCGGTGTAGCTGACGATGCCCGAGGTATGGGTCAGCAGGTGTTCGATGGTGATCTTCCTGCCCTGGGTTGGGTAGTCCGGCAGGTATTTGCCGATCTCGTCGTCGACCGACAGTTTTCCCTCGTCGGCCAGCAGCAGAATGCCGGTCGCCGTGAACTGCTTGGTCATCGAGCCGATGCGCAGCACCATCTCCGGCGTCATTTTCACGCCTTTGGCGGTGTCGGCCATGCCGTAGGCGCGGCGCAGGACGGTCTTGCCGTCCTTGGCCACGATGACGGTGGCGCCGGGGGCGTCCGGCTGAAAATAGGGGGCGATGGTGGCGTCGAGGCGGCTGGCCAGGTCCTGTGCCGCCGGAGCGGCGGCGGTCTTGTCGCCTTGGTCTGGTGTAGCATCCGCGGCAAGCGCGGCCCGCGGCTGGCACAGGAGCAGCACGGCGGCGCAGAGGGCGGATCGGGTGGCGAAGCGAATGAACATGGTCGGCATTCCTTTCTTGTCAGGGTGCCGACAGCGTACGTACGGCCGCGGTGGGGCCGCAATCGGTCCCCGACCGGTGGTCGCGCGGATGGTGCGAGTGGTCGCCGGCCGGGGGCGAACGGGAACGCCCCGGCGTGTTCAGGGCAGGCGCGCGTAGGTCAGGAACAGCCAGGTCACCGTCATCACCACGATGCCGGTGACGGTCACGCAGGAACCGGTGAAGAACAGTGCCGAGAGCATGGTGGCCGACAGCACGCGCTCGAACAGGAAGCCGAGCGCGAAATCGAAGCCCGCCAGCACCGACCAGCGCCGCATGTAGACTGGCAGGTAACGGCTCATGCGGCGGTTGTGCTCGCGCGCGGCATGGCGTTCGTACAGGTTGCGCGCGCGACTGACGTCGCGGAACAGCCAGTCGAAGAAGAGGAAGCGGTACAGGGTCTGGCCGAACGGAGCCTCGAGCGGCTGGGTTTGCTGTTCGCTGTGTTCTGGAGGAAGTGCCATGGTCCGGCCCGACGCTGTCTCATGCTGGAAAGACGATACTAAGCCGGAAAACGATGCGCACGCGTGCGCCAGCTAACCGTGCGGTGCATTCGTGGATGCTGGAGTTTGCGCAAAAACAAGTGCCAATAAAAAAGACAGTCCCAGCCGGGGTCAGGTCTGACATTCGGACACGACCTCGACCGTGTGCGCATTCCAGAATGGCGTGAATGCAAGAACAAGGTGTGTGCCATAGCAGAGCTTGTGTCCAAATGTCAGACCTGACCCCGGTAAGAAAAAAGGCAGCCCGAAGGCTGCCTCTTTGTACCGCAGACGCGGATGCTTCATTCAGCTGTGAATCAGCGTCCTTTCGAACGCAGCTTCTGGATCGCCGCCAGCTGCGCGATCGCCGCGGCCATTTCGGCCTGGGCTTTCG
>DAMCRY010000204.1:4680-7301 GCA_032115075.1 Massilia sp. | reverse complement strand
ACCTCCTTCACCAGCGGCGCGATGCGGGCCGCCGCCCAGGCCAGGTTGCCGATGCGGCGCTCGAAGCCGTCTTCGTCGGGCAGCGGATGCAGGCCGTCCCAGTAGCGCTCGCACAGGCCGGCGAGCAGGCGCAGGCTGCCGGCCAGGCCCGGGATGCCCTCGGTCTTGGTGGCGGCCTCCAGCAGCCACACCGCCAGCTGCAGGTGCTTGCTGCGCGTGTCCAGCAGCTCGCCGCAGCGCTTGGCGACGAACTTCCAGTCGGCCTCCTTCAGCGCCGTGACCCAGGCGCCCTGCTCGATCGACGGGTCGTCGGCCTGGCGCGCGCGGTTGATGGCGTCGACCTCGGGCGAGAACGCCAGGTCCTCGCCGCAAGGCTGGTCCGCGCTGATCGGGAGCAGAAGTTTATCCAGGTTCAGCATACGGCCCCCTTACTCGATCGCATACTTGAACTTGCCGGCCCTGGTCGCCCCCACCTTCACGCGCGCGATGCTCCCGCCCTCGGCCATGCGCGCCAGCACGCTGTCGGCGATCTCGGGCAACAGGGTGCCGTTCAGGATGTTGTCGACGTTGCGCGCCCCGGAATCGACCTCGGTGCAGCGGCTCAGTACGGCCGACACCAGCGCGTCGTCGTACTCGAAACGGGCGCGGTGGTTGTCCATCACGCGCGCCTTGATGCGGTCGAGCTTCAGGCGGATGATGTTGGACAGGACCTCGTCGCGGATCGGATAAAAGGGCACCACCGACAGGCGCCCCAGGAAGGCCGGCTTGAAGTGCTTCATCAGGGCCGGCCGGATCAGTTCCGCCAGCTGCTCCGGGGTCGGCACCTCGTTCGCCGGCTTGTTCAGGCAAGCTCCCATCATCTGGCTCGAGCCCACGTTCGAGGTCAGGATGATGATGGTGTTGCGGAAGTCGATCTGGCGCCCCTCGGCGTCGTCCAGCACGCCCTTGTCGAAGACCTGGAAGAACAGCTCGAGCACGTCGGCATGGGCCTTCTCCACTTCGTCGAGCAGCACCACGCTGTAGGGATTGCGGCGCACCGCCTCGGTCAGCACCCCGCCCTCGCCGTAGCCGACGTAGCCCGGCGGCGAACCTTTCAGGCCGGAGACGCTGTGCGCCTCCTGGTACTCGCTCATGTTGATGGTGACGAGTTTACGCTCGCCGCCGTAGAGGATGTCGGCCAGCGCCAGCGCGGTCTCGGTCTTGCCCACCCCCGAGGTGCCGACGAACAGGAACACGCCCTTCGGCTTGTTGGGGTCGTCCAGGTTGGCGCGCGCGGTGCGTACCCGCTGGGCCACCGCGTGGCTGGCGTGCGACTGGCCCAGGATGCGTTCGTCCAGCAGCGCATGGAGGTTGACGACCGTCTTCAGCTCGTCCTTCACCATGCGGCCCAGCGGGATGCCGGTCCAGCCGGCGACGATCTCCGCCACGGTGTGGCCGTCGACCTGCACCGGCACCAGCGGCGTCTCGCCCTGCACGCCGCGCAGGCGCTCCAGCATGGCGCGCATCGGGGTCGCGTCCTGCGTGCGGCCTTCCTCGAGAGCGATGCGCAACTCGCCGATCTCGCGCGCGATCGCCTGCTCCTCGTCCCAGCGCCCCTGCAAGGTGATCCGTTCGTCGTCCAGCTTGCCGCGCTGCTGGCGCAGCTGGGCGAGTTGGTCCTGGTGGCCACCGCCGGCGGCGGCTTCGCGCTGCAGGGCCGCCACCTGGGCGTCCAGCCGCTCGATCTTGCGGGTGCAGTCTTCCAGCGCGGCCGGCGTCGCGCTCTGGCCGAGGGCGACCTTGGCGCAGGCCGTGTCGAGCACGCTGATGGCCTTGTCCGGCAGCTGGCGTCCGCTGATGTAGCGGTGCGACAGGCGCACGGCTTCGGTGACCGCGTCGTCATAGATGCGCACCCCGAAGTGCCGCTCCATCAACGGCGCCATGGCGCGCAGCATGGCGCAGGCGGTCGGCTCGTCCGGCTCCTCGACCTTGATCACCTGGAAGCGGCGCGCCAGCGCGGCGTCCTTCTCGAAATACTTCTTGTATTCGCCCCAGGTCGTGGCCGCGATGGTGCGCAGCTCGCCGCGCGCCAGCGCCGGCTTGAGCAGGTTGGCGGCGTCGTTCTGGCCGGCCGTGCCCCCTGCCCCGATCATGGTGTGGGCTTCGTCGATGAACAGGATGATGGCGTGCGGGCTCCTCTTGACCTCGTCGATCACGTTCTTCAGGCGGTTCTCGAACTCGCCCTTCACGCTGGCGCCGGCCTGCAGCAGGCCCATGTCGAGGGTATGGATCTCGACGCCCTTCAGTACGTCGGGCACGTCCCCGTGGGCGATGCGCAGCGCCAGGCCCTCGACCACGGCGGTCTTGCCGACGCCGGCCTCGCCGGTCAGGATCGGGTTGTTCTGGCGCCGGCGCATCAGGATGTCGATCGCCTGGCGGATCTCCGGGTCGCGGCCGATCACCGGGTCGACCTTGCCCTCGCGCGCGCGCTGCGTCAGGCAGGTGGTGTACTGGTCCAGCGCGGGCGTGGCGCGCGCGGGCCCGGCGGCGATCTCGCCGGCCGCGTCGCCCGGGGTCTCGTGGTGCACGACGGCGTCCGGCTGCGCTTCCTGCGAACCGCGCGTGATCTTCTCGAAGTCGTG
>DAMCRY010000204.1:0-4531 GCA_032115075.1 Massilia sp. | reverse complement strand
GCTTCAGCCGGTCGATCGGGATCTTGCGGAACAGCGGCGAGGCGCGCAGGGCCAGCTGCGACAGCGAGGGTTCGGTCAGCAGCGCCAGCACCAGGTGGCCGCTGCGGATCTGGTTCGGCTGGCCCGCGGCTGGCGTCGCCAGGGAGGCGATCAGCCAGGCGTGCTCGAACAGCAGCGGCAGGTGGCGCGAGAACACGGGGGTGCGCGCGCTGCCGGTGGCGAAGCGGGCGATCTCGTTGCGCAGGTCGGTCTCCAGGCCCGTGAGGCTGATGTCGCTGGCCCGCGCGATCGCGGCCAGGTCGCTGCCCGGCTGCTCGATCAGGCCGAGGAACAGGTGCTCGATCTCGACCTCGTACTGCCCCAGGCCGACGCAAATGGAGGCGGCGCGCGTGGCGGCGGCGCGGGTGGTGTCGTTCAGCTTGCCGATCAGGGTCTTGAGGTTGATGTCCATCGTGTCGCGTCCTTTATCGATTGAATGGGGGCGGCTCGGGTGCGGCTCAGGTGCGGCGGTTGCCGCGGTTGCCATGGCGCACCGCGTAATGCAGCGACGAAGGCTGCAGCACCGCGTTGAAGTGCACCGGCTCGGCGCCCGGGGTGACGGCCAGGCGGGCGTGGATGACGAAGTCGAGCCGGTTGACGCTGCCCGGCAGGACGTCGAGCGTGGCGCTGACGTCGCGCAGGCGCGGTTCGTGGGCCTCGATGGCCTCCTTGATGCTGGCGCAGACGGCGGCGCGGTCGATGCTGCTGGTCAGGCAGTAGCCGGCGAAGTCGGCCAGCCCGTAGTGCAGCAGCGAGCCGCGCGCCTCCGGATAGCCGTGCAGGACCGCCGGATCGATCGCCAGCCGGGTATTGAGCAGCGCTTCCAGGTCGCGCGCCACGCTGTCCTTGAGCTGCTCGGTCGTGAAAGGCTGGCCGGCGCCGGCTTCGCTCCGTTCGTCCATGAGACGGTCCAGCAGCCCGGGAGTGAAACCCATCCTGCGTCCTCCAAAAGAGAAACGCGGCGCCGCGCTTCCTGCCGCGCGGCGCCGCGCCGGGTGCTCCAGGCCGCGAGCGGCCTGTCAGGCCACCGTTCAGGCGATCTTGTTGGCCGCCAGGTCCCAGCCGCCCGAGGTGTTGCCGCCGGAGCCGCCGCCGATCTTCTGCTGGGTGTACTTCCACTTGATCTTCGAGAACTTCAGGCCGACTTCTTCCTGGATGATGCTGCCCTCCTTGACGCTCGGCTCGACGGCGCCGATCAGGACGTTCTCCAGTTCGATCTCGAAGTACTTGATGCGCTCGCCCTGGCCGTCGGCGCGCATGAATTCCAGCTTGGCCTTCGGGATCGTCTTGCCGGCCGAGCAGGTCTGCAGCAGGATCGGCGAGGACAGGTCGGCCAGCTTCTTCAGCTTGATTTCCTCGTGCTCGCAGCGCTCGGCGGTGTGGCCGCCGCCGGTCGAGGCGGTCGCCGAACGCGGCTGCTTCACGCCCCAGTCCACCGCCAGGCACTCGATCCAGTCCTTGTGCTTGTCGTCCATCGATTCGCCCTTGATCCCGTCGATCTGCAGGTACACGTCAATTGCCATGTTCTACTCCATTCACGTTAAAGAAAACTGCTTAGCCATTGGTCGATTGGGGCAACTCCGCGACCAGTCGGAGCGAAACGGACAGCTCGTCGAGCTGGAAGTGGGGGCGCAGGAAGGACACCGCGCGGTACACGCCCGGACGGCCCGGCACCTCGGACACCTGCACGCTGGCTTCGCGCAGCGGGAACTGGGCCTTCTGGTCCTGGCTCGCGTTGTCGTCGAGGAGCACATATTGGGTTAACCAGCGATTCAGGTAATCCTCGACGTTGGAGGCGGCGGCGAAGCTGCCGATCTTGTCGCGCATCATGGCCTTCATGTAGTGGGCGATGCGCGAGACCGCGAAGATGTACTGCAGTTGCGAGGAGAGCACCGCGTTGGCGTTGGCCGCGTCGGTGTTGTACTTCCTGGCCTTCTGGGCCGACTGGGCGCCGAAGAAGGCCGCATACGAGGTGTTCTTGCAGTGGACCAGGGAAATGAAGCCGAGGTCCGACAGTTCCTTCTCGCGGCGGTCCGTGATCGCCAGCTCGGTCGGGCACTTCAGCGCCACCTCGCCCTCGTCGGTCTTGAAGGTGTGGGCCGGCAGGTTCTCCACCAGGCCGCCGCCCTCGACGCCGCGGATCGCCGCACACCAGCCGTAGTCCTCGAAGGCCTTGGTCAGCTTGGAGGCGAAGGCATAGGCCGCGTTGCACCACAGGTACTTCTGGTGGTCGCTGCCGTCCACGTCCTCGACGTAGTTGAAACCCTCGGTGGTCATGCCGTCGGCCGGGTGGTAAGGCAGGCGGCCCAGGAAGCGCGGCAGGGTCAGGCCGACGTAGCGCGAGTCCTCCGATTCGCGGAACGCCTTCCACTTGGCGTATTCGACGGTGTCGAAGACCTTGGCCAGGTCGCGCGGCTTGCCCAGGTCGCCGAAGCTGTCGATGCCGAACAGCTCGGGCGAGGCCGAGGTGATGAAGGGGGCGTGGCTGGCGGCCGCCACGTGCGACATCTGTTCGAGGAAGTAGATGTCCTCGGGCTGGCGCGAGATCTCGAAGTCGCCGATCAGGGTGCCGTAGGGGGCGCCGCCGAAGGTGCCGAATTCCTCTTCGTAGACCTTCTTGAACATGCTGCTCTGGTCGAACTCCATGGCCGACTGGAAGTCCTTCACCAGCTCGCGCTTGCTGGCGTTGAGCATGCGGATCTGCAGGTTGGCGCTGGTGGCGCTGTTCTTGACCAGGTAGTTCAGGCCGGTCCAGCTGCGCTCGAGCTTCTGGAACTCGGGCGCGTGCATGACCGCCGAGAGCTGCTCGGAGATCATGCGGTCCAGCTCCGCCAGGCGCGCATCGATCATCGCAGACAGGTTGTTCGACACCACCATGGTGCCCTGCATCACCTGCGTCACCAGTTCCGAGATGATGTCGCGGGCGCGCTCGTGTTCGTCGGTCGACTTGGCCACCCGGCTCTGCTCGACGATCTGGTCGAGCAGCGAGGTATCGAGTTCGACCGCCTGGGCCGCCTGCTTGCCGCTTGCGCTATCGAGAACTGCCGCCATCTCACTCCTCCCCTTTCTCGATGCCCTGCTTGCGCAGGCTGTCGAGTTTCTCGGTATTGCCCAGCACCTCGCTCAGGATGTCCTCGAGCTTGTCGTTGCCGGCCAGCTTGTTGCGCAGGTCGGCCAGCTTGGTGCGCGCCTCCAGCAGGCCGGCCAGCGGCTTCACCTGGCGCACCACCGATTCGGGCCGGAAGTCGGCCATCTCCCTGAACTGCAGCTGCACCCCGAACTGCCCGCCTTCCGGCGACAGGTGGTTGTCGACCTTGAAGCTCACGCTGGGAGCCACCGCGCCAAGCACCTCGTCGAAGTTGCCGGCGTCGACGTTGACGAACTTCTTGTCCTTGAGGCGCTTCTTCTCGGCCTCCGGATCGGTCCCGAAATCGCCCACCACGCCGACCACGAAGGGCAGCTCCTTGTTTTCGATGGCGTCGCCGATCTCGACGTCGTACGTCATCTGCACGCGCGGCGCGCGCACCTTCTGCAAGCGTTTCTGGACGCTTTCACTCTTGGCCATGTCGACTCCAGGTTGCGGGGATGGGACAGCCGGCGGTAACCGGCCGCTGTACTTATTTGAGGCTGCCGAATGGATCCTTGTCGGCGTTGCCTGGTTTGGATGCCGGCGCGCTCGCAGCGGTGCTGGTCGTCCTGGTGCGCGTGGTCGCGGACTTGGTCTGCTCGGTCTTGACCAGGATAGGCTCGCCCAGGCTGTTACGCAGCAGCCTGGCCAGGTCCTGGGCCTCGCTCTTCACGTCGCCGCTCAGGTTGTTCTTGCGGGTCAGGTCGGCCAGCGCCTTGCTGGCCACGCGCAGGCCGCTGACGGCGACGATGCTGTGCGCCACGGTGTCGTCCGGATCGCGTTCCAGCGCTTCCTGGGCATGCGTGATCGCTTCGCCGTAGGCCTCGGCGTTGAAGCGGATCTGGGCCATCTTGACCCAGGGCCGCTTGTCGACCGGGTGGGCGGCGCCGGCGGCCTTCAGCAGGGCGTAGGCCTTTTCCTCCTGTTTCGCCGCGATCGCGGCGTCGGCGTCGGTAAAGACCTGCTCTCCCACGGCGGCAGTCGACCTGGCGGTATTCGCTTTCGGCCCGGCGGTCTCGCACCCGGCCAGGGCGACGGCGCCGATAATCAGGGGCAGCAAGCGTTTGTACAGTGTGACCATCCTTGTTCTCCACGACAGTTGAACCAGCCACCATTATTCGCATGCGTCCTCGGGTGAAGTTGCGCACTGTCAACCAAAGCCGAGTTCGCCTCAAGCCGCCACGTCGAAGCTTGCGCTTGCGCGCGATCAGGGCGTCCTGCCGCCAGTCCGGTTCAATCCGTTTCTGACCGCATAACTTTGTACAAGGGAAATGGTGATGAGGACAGTTTTCCTATCGGCGGCCCTGGCCTCGCTGGCCCTGCTGGCCGGCTGCGGCGGCGGCGGCTTCGCGGACGGCGCACTGC
>DAMCRY010000203.1:1444-7305 GCA_032115075.1 Massilia sp. | reverse complement strand
CCGGCACGGCGGCTGCGGGTGCCGGCCCCTGGTCGCCGACCTTGAACACCGCCACCAGCCGGGCCAGCTTGGCCGCCTGGTCCTGCAGCGATTCGGCGGCAGCCGCCGCTTCCTCGACCAGCGAGGCGTTCTGCTGGGTCACCTGGTCCATCTGGACCACCGCCATGTTGATCTGCTCGATGCCCGAAGTCTGCTCCAGGCTGGCGGACGAAATCTCGCCCATGATATCGGTCACGCGGCGCACGCTGGCCACCACCTCGTCCATCGTGGCGCCGGCATTGTCGACCAGCTTCGCGCCGGTATCGACCTTGGCCACCGAGTCGTCGATCAGTCCCTTGATTTCCTTCGCCGCCGAGGCGGAGCGTTGGGCCAGGGTGCGCACTTCGGACGCCACGACGGCGAAGCCGCGCCCCTGTTCGCCGGCGCGCGCCGCCTCGACCGCCGCGTTCAGCGCCAGGATGTTGGTCTGGAAGGCGATGCCGTCGATGACGCCGATGATGTCGACGATCTTCTTCGACGAATCGTTGATCGCCGCCATGGTGTCGACCACCTGCGATACCACCATGCCGCCGCGCTCGGCCACTTCCGAAGCCGTGGTGGCCAGGCCGTTGGCCTGGCGCGCATTGTCGGCGTTCTGCTGGACGGTCGAGGTCAGTTCCTCCATCGACGAGGCGGTTTCCTCCAGCGAGCTGGCCTGTTCCTCGGTGCGGGTGGACAGGTCCATGTTCCCGATCGCGATCTGGCTCGACGCCGCGGCGATCGCCTCGGTGCCGCTGCGCACCTGGCCGACGATCCGCGCCAGGCTGTCGCGCATGGTCTTCATGGCGGCCAGCATGCTGTCGGAGTCGCCGGGGCGCAGGGCGACTTCCACCGTCAGGTCGCCGGCGGCGATGCGGCCGGCGATGTCGGCGGCGTAGGACGGCTCGCCGCCCAGCTGGCGGGTCAGGCCACGGGTCAGCAGTACGCCGAGGCCGACGCCGAATCCGACGCTGCCCAGCACCAGCATCATCATGAGCATCCGGCTCGACTCGTACAGCGAAGTTGCCTCGTTCGCTGCGGTGCGGGCGTTCTCTTCTTTGAGGCGGCTCAAGTCGGTCATCTGCTCGTCCGCCGTCTTGCCTTTGGGGGAGGCATGCGTCAGCATGAACTCGACCGCAGCGCGGTTTTCCTGCAGTGCTTCGGTACCGGCCAAGCGTAACACCTCCTGCACGGCCGCTTCGTACTCGCGCACGCTGCGCTCGGCGTCCGCCAGGCGGCGCTTGCCGTTTTCCGTGACAAACAGCTGGCGTGCCTTGTCCATGTTGGCGGCCAGTTGCGCGCGCGCGGCCTCGACGGCCGCCGCCGCGGTCTCGCGGTCCTTCTCGGTGGACGCCAGCATGAAGGTGCGCATGGCGCGGCCGATGTACACGAGATTGATGTTCGCTTCCTTGACATGCGAAACGCCGAGCAGTTCGCGCTTGTACAGGCGATCGGCGCGGGCGTTCATCTCCGACATGTTATAGATGCCGATGGCCGCGACCAGGGCCCCCAGCAGCGCCAGGGTAAGGAATCCGGCGATCAGGCGGGTGCCGACTTTCATTCGATTGAACATGGTGAGTCCGGTGAAATAGTTTGCCGGTCGCCGCAGGAGCTCAGTTCATGTGTCTCCGCGATGCGAGCCGCTGGAAAACCAACGATACCAGCCGGACATAATAGTTCCAACCGGCAATTTCCCGGAATTGTCGGTGATGATTTCGGAAGAGTGCACGTTTGTGTAACACAATGCGGCTTGTTTTCACACGCGGGACGCCAGGCCAACATTTGTGTAGTACAAAAAAATCCCTGTGAGTGGACTGGATCGGTCGTTACTGTTAAACGAATACAACACCGGTCAGCGCGTTCAAACCTGGCTGGCGCGACTTTCCCGGCCTGCGCGCCAGCGTGCGAGGGCTGGCTCGATATCGGCCAGCGAAGGCACCGGTACGATTCCTGGCGCGGCCTGGCGCGCGTTTGCGCCACCGGCCCACAAGGTGGCGCTGGCAGGAAGAGCGATGCGCAAGGCGTTGGCCACCCGCCCGAGTTCGCGGCGCGGCGCGCTGGCAGCGGACGTTGCCGGATCGAAGGAAATTGCAACGATGTCGGCGTCCGACTCCGCCGCCGTCGCCGCGACCTCGGCCAGGGGCGTATCGGTGCCGAGCTGGATGCAGTCCACCTCGAGCGTGGTGAGAAGCGCCTCGGCCATCACGATGCCGAGGCCGCGATGGTCGCCGCTCAGGGTGGCCAGCACCGCCTTCGGACGGCCATCTTCCACGGTACGCACTGCCGCGAGTGCCGCATGCAAGACCAGGCTCACCAGGTGCGTATACACGCGCAGGCAGCGCAGCGGCAGTTCGCGGCGGGCTACGGCCTGGGTGACGAAGGCGGACAGCGGGGCCAGGCAGCCCAGGACGAAGTCGCGCAGGCCGAGCCGCATCAGGCGATACTGGAACTGCGCATGCAGTTCGGCCAGCCGGTAGGCGCGCAACAGGCCGATCAGCATCTCGTGCTGGTCGAAAGGCTGGACCGGTGCGGGTTGCGAGAGGGCAGGGAGCGACCCTGCGGCAGCGAAGATCCGCCCAGGACGATGTCCCTGCAATATCAGGTGGCGGGCCTCCAGCAGCCGCTCTACCTGGTCGACCGGATAGACACGGTTTCCATGTTCGTCGCGCAGCGGGCAGGGAAAGCCATAGCGCCGCTCCCACATCCGCAAGGTACCCTGGCGGATGCCGGTCAGCTGCTCGACTTCGGTAATCGGCAGCAGATGGATGTCGGGTGGGGACGGGTCTGGTGTGTTCACGCCGGCGCGACTCCGCAGGGGGAGACGGGAAATCGTTTGTAAATACGATAAAGCAAACGGGGCGGATGCGGCGCACGCCGTCTCCGCCCCGCCAGTGCCGCTCCTGGCGCTCAGACGATCCCCAGGTGCTCCATCCCCGCCGAGAAATCGCGGTTCTTCGCGTGCTTGCTGTTGAGCTTGATGTTCAGGCGCAGGTCGTTCACCGAGTCGGCATTGCGCAGCGCGTCTTCGTAGCTGATCTTGTCCGCCTCGTAGAGGTCGAACAGGGCCTGGTCGAAGGTCTGCATGCCCAGCTCGCGCGACTTCTTCATGATCTCCTTGATCTCGTGAACGTCGCCCTTGAAGATCAGGTCCGAGATGAGCGGGGAGTTCAGCAGGATCTCCATCGCCACCACGCGGCCCTTGGCTTCCTTCTTCGGGATCAGGCGCTGCGAGATCAGGCCCTTCAGGTTCAGCGACAGGTCCATCAATAACTGCTGGCGGCGCTCTTCGGGGAAGAAGTTGATGATGCGGTCCAGGGCCTGGTTGGCGCTGTTGGCGTGCAGGGTGGCCAGGCACAGGTGGCCGGTTTCCGCAAAGGCGATCGCGTGCTCCATGGTCTCGCGGTCGCGGATCTCGCCGATCTGGATCACGTCCGGCGCCTGGCGCAGCGAATTCTTCAGCGCCGCCTCGAAGCTGTCGGTGTCGACGCCCACTTCGCGCTGGGTGATCACGCAGTTGCGGTGCGGGTGGACGAATTCGACCGGGTCTTCGATGGTGATGATGTGGCCGTAGCTGTTCTCGTTGCGGTAGCCGACCATCGCCGCCAGCGTGGTCGATTTGCCGGAACCCGTGGCGCCGACCATGATGACCAGGCCGCGCTTGGTCATGATCACGTCCTTCAGGGTTTCCGGCAGGTCGAGGTCCTCGAATTTCGGGATGGTGGTGGTGATCACGCGCAGCACCATGCCCACGCAGCCCATCTGCATGAAGGCGGAGACGCGAAAGCGCCCCAGGTCGCCCGGGCTGATCGCGAAGTTGGCTTCTTTCGACAATTCGAAGCCGGCGGCCTGCTTGTCGTTCATGATGGCGCGCGCCAGGTCGGCCGTGTGCGAGCCGGTGAGGGCCTGGCTCGACACCGGCGTCATCTTGCCGTCGATCTTGATCGCCGGCGGGAAGCCGGCCGTGATGAACAGGTCCGAGCCGCCCTTGCTGGTCATCAGGCGCAGCAGGTCGAACATGAACTTGGATGCCTGGTCGCGTTCCATGAGCGTGGCTCCTTAGCCTGGGAAGTTTTCCGGGATCTTCGCAGCGGCGCGGGCGGCGGCGCTGGAGATCACGTTGCGGCGCACCAGGTCGGTCAGGTTCTGGTCGAGCGTCTGCATGCCGACGTTGCTGCCGGTCTGGATGGCCGAGTACATCTGGGCGATCTTGGCTTCGCGGATCAGGTTGCGGATCGCCGGGGTGCCGATCATGATCTCGTGCGCCGCCACGCGGCCCGAGCCGTCCCTGGTCTTGAGCAGGGTCTGCGAGATCACGGCCTGCAGCGATTCCGACAGCATCGCGCGCACCATCTCCTTCTCTTCGGCCGGGAACACGTCGACGATACGGTCGATGGTCTTGGCGGCCGAGGAGGTGTGCAGGGTGCCGAACACCAGGTGGCCGGTCTCCGCCGCCGACAGGGCCAGGCGGATGGTTTCCAGGTCGCGCAGCTCGCCCACCAGGATGGCGTCCGGGTCTTCGCGCAGCGCCGAGCGCAGCGCGTTGTTGAAGGACAGGGTGTGCGGGCCGACTTCGCGCTGGTTGATCAGGCACTTCTTGGAATCGTGCACGAATTCGATCGGGTCCTCGATGGTGAGGATGTGGCCGTATTCGTGTTCGTTGAGATGGTTGACCATCGCCGCCAGGGTGGTCGACTTGCCGGAGCCGGTGGGACCGGTCACCAGCACCAGGCCGCGCGGCTTCAGGGCCAGCTCGCCGAAGATCCTGGGCGCATTCAGCTCTTCCAGCGACAGGATCTTGGACGGAATCGTGCGCAGCACGGCGGAGGCGCCGCGCTCCTGGTTGAAGGCGTTGACGCGGAAGCGCGCCAGGCCGGGAATCGCGAACGAGAAGTCGCACTCCAACACCTCTTCGTACTGCTTGCGCTGGCCGTCGTTCATGATGTCATAGATCATGCCGTGCACGTCCTTGTGCTCCAGCGGCGGCAGGTTGATGCGGCGCACGTCGCCGTGCACGCGGATCATCGGCGGCAGGCCGGCCGAGAGGTGCAAATCCGATGCCTTGTTCTTAACGGAGAAGGCGAGTAATTCCGAGATGTCCATTTATAATCCCTGTGCCGTGAGTGGAGCCCGGGAAAGGACCGCGTCTCGACTCAAAATATTTCCTATAGAAAATCATTATGTCCATAATCGCCGAGAACTTGCAAGCTGTCGAAGCGACAATCGGGGCCGCCTGCGCGGCGAGCGGAAGGGCTCGGAACGAGGTCAATCTGCTGGCCGTTTCGAAGACCTTCCCAGCGGAAGCGGTGGTTGAAGCGATGGCCGCCGGGCAGCGCGCCTTCGGTGAAAACTACCTGCAGGAAGCCGTCGACAAGATGGCGGAAGTGGCGCGCCTGCAACCAGCGATGTTGCCGAATCGAGCCGTCGAATGGCATTTCATCGGCCCGATCCAGAGCAACAAGACGCGGCCCATCGCCACCCATTTCCAGTGGGTGCACACGGTGGAGCGCCTGAAGATCGCCCAGCGCCTGTCCGAGCAGCGCCCGGACGAACTGGGGCCGCTGGATATCTGCCTGCAGGTCAACATCAGCGGCGAAGCCAGCAAGAGCGGGGCCAGCGAGGCCGAACTGCCCGAGCTGGCGCGCCAGGTGGCGGCACTGCCGAAGCTGCGCCTGCGCGGGCTGATGGCGATTCCCGAAGCGACCAGCGACGAGGCGCAGCAGCGCGCCGCTTTTGCCCGCCTGCGCACGCTGTTCGAGTCGCTGCGCGCCGACGGGCTGGCGCTCGACACCCTGTCGATGGGGATGTCGGGCGACCTGGCGGCGGCGGTCGCGGAAGGCGCGACC
>DAMCRY010000203.1:0-1172 GCA_032115075.1 Massilia sp. | reverse complement strand
GGCGAGCCAGTACGGCGTGAGCACGGCGGGCAGCATCGACGTGCAGGTGGCGGGCGCCGACGTCGTCGTGCTGGCGGTGAAGCCGCAGCAGATGCGCGAGGTGGCGGCCAGCCTCGCACCCCGGCTCGGCAACCAGCCGCTGCTGCTGTCGATCGCGGCCGGCATCCGCATCGCGGACCTGTCGCGCTGGCTGGGCGGCTACACCCGCATCGTGCGCGCCATGCCGAACACGCCGGCGCTGATCGCCATGGGCATCACCGGCATGGTGGCCGGGGACGGCGTCGACGCCGCGCAGCGCCAGGCCGCCGACCAGGTGATGGCGGCGGTCGGCCAGACCGTGTGGCTGGAGGACGAAGCGCTGATCGACCCGGTGACGGCGGTATCGGGCAGCGGCCCGGCCTACGTCTTCTACTTCCTGGAGGCGATGCAGCAGGCGGCGCGCGAGATGGGCCTGGACGACGAGCAGGGCAGGAAGCTGGCGCTGTCCACCTTCCTGGGCGCGGCCCAGCTGGCGGCGCAGACCGGCGAGCCGGTGGAAACGCTGCGCCAGCGCGTGACCTCGAAGGGCGGCACGACGCATGCGGCGATCAGCAGCATGGAGCAATCGGGTGTGAAGGACGCGATCGTCGCGGCGATGAAGGCGGCGGCGGATCGTGGACGCGAACTTGGGGACGAGCTGGGAAAGGATTCGTAGGGTGGACGGGGGCGCCTGGCCGGCTTTGCCGTCCGCGCGTTCAAGCAGCCGATGAACAACCGGGCAGCTGTTCACAGGGGAGTTGAACGCGTGGACGGAGCTACCTGGCCTCAGTGGACCTCGAAGCCCTTCCAGCGCAGCACCGGCAGCAGCTTCTGCGCGAACTTGTAGGCCGAGACCACGGCGGTGGCGGTGCCGACCACCCACTTCGGCCGCGTGATGAACAGGCCCGCCGCCACGCCGGCCACGATCAGCGCCGTCTTCCTGTGGCGGATCGCATAGGCGGGAACCACGCCGAAGGTGTCGGGCGAGGTCAAGGCGGTGTACTCCTGCGCGATCGAGGCGCGCTGGTCGGCGCACCTGGCCACCAGGGCCGCGCGGCGCGCGGCCAGGGAAGGGGACTCAGACGCCATCGAGGCCCTCCCCCTTGAGGGCGGCGGCGTCCTTGCGCAGCTCCGCCAGCGTCGCCGGCAGCACC
>DAMCRY010000202.1:0-7313 GCA_032115075.1 Massilia sp. | reverse complement strand
GGCGCCGCGTGCGCCCAGGATGCCGCCGCTCCGCCCGAACAGGAACTCTACCTGCAGGCGCTGCAGTCGATCGCCGAAGGCCGGCGCGCCGATGCGGCGGCCGAGCTGCGCCGCCTGATCGAGCAGGCGCCCGAACACGCCGGCGCCTGGCTGGAACTGGCGCTGACCCAGTGCTCGCTCGGCAATTCGGACGAGGCCGAGCGCCTGTTCGCCATCATCGAGACGCGCTTCAAGCCTTCGCCCGCCCTCCTGCAGTTGATCGCCGAGACGCGCGAGGAAGGCTGCACGCGCTGGGACGCGTTCTCGAGCTCGGTGGTGACGGCCGGGCGCGGCATCGACCAGAACGTCAACCAGGGCGCGCGCACCGCCCGCTACACCCTGGATGGCCCCGACGGCCAGGTCGAGTACGAACTGTCGGACGACTTCCGGCCGCGCCACGACCAGTACACGCAGGTGTCGGGCGAGATCATGCGCGAGGTGACGCCGAACGGCATGCTCGGCTTCGCCCAGTACCAGATCCGCCATAACGACCGCCTGCACGAATACGACACCAGCTCGCTGTTCGCCGGCCTGGAAGCCCCCTACCGCTTCAAGTCCTGGCGCGTGCGCGCCACCGGCACACTCGGCCTGGTGACCCTCGGCGGCGAGCTCTACCAGCGTCAGGCCCAGCTGCAGGCGCGCGTGGTGCCGCCGCTGACCCTGCCGGCCGGCGTGCAGTTCAACGTGGTGGGAGCGCTCACGTACAACAGTTTCCCCTCGCTCACCAACTTCGACTCCAGCACCCAGGAGCTGCGCGGCAACCTGTCCTGGCGCAAGGGCCCGAGCCATGCCAGCGCCACGCTCGGCTGGCTGAACGACCACGCGCTGGGACAGCGCCCGGGCGGCGACCGCAAGGGTTCCTTCGTCAACCTGCTTGTACGCCGCCAGCTGGGGCATGGCGTCAATGGCGAACTCGGCTACTCGCGCCAGACCTGGCACGGCAGCCGCCCCTATTCGCCCGACCTGATCGACCAGGTGCGCGACCAGGCCACCCAGGTGCTGCGCGGCAGCCTCAGCTACGCGATCGGCAAGAGGCAGGCGCTGGTGCTCGAGGGGCGCCTGGTGCGCAACCAGGAAAACATTTCGATCTTCCAGTACAACAACCGCCAGCTCCAGCTCAGCTGGCAATGGCAGCTTCCCTGACTCCATCTGATTCCCATGGCATTTTCCCGGAACGGCCGCACCCTCGAGGCGGCGATCGGCACCCACGACAACGGCTTCAACCTGGTGCGCCTCGTCTGCGCGCTGGCGGTGGTCGTCTACCACACCTGGATGATGAACGTCGCCGAGCCGATGCGCGACCCCATCACCCGCTTCCTGAACCCGAACACCGACCTGGGTGCGGTGGCGGTGGGCGTGTTCTTCGTCATCAGCGGCATGTTCGTGGCGCGCAGCTGGATGAGCGATCCGCACCTGGGCCGCTTCGCCGCCCGCCGCATCGCGCGCATCGTGCCCGGCCTGTTCGTCTGCCTGCTGGTGACCACGGTGGCGGCGGTGGCGTTCTTCTCGAACGGCGGCTGGCGCGGCCTGTTCGAAAGCGCTCCCTGGCGCTACATCTTCGGCAACACCGTGCTGCACGGCCTGGTCTACCAGATTCCGCCCGAGCACCTGCGCATCGAAGGCGTGCTCGGCGGCCAGCCGCTGAACGGCCCGCTGTGGACGCTGTACTGGGAAGGCCGGATGTACGTGATGGTCGCCCTGATCGGCCTGGCGGCCGCGCTGCCGCTGCGCACCTGGATGCGCGGCGTCGCCCTGTTCCTGCTGCTGGCCGCCAACGTTTATCCGGAAGTCGTCAGCGGCTACGTGTGGGAGACCCGCATGTGGTCGCTGTTCCTGATCGGCATCGTGCTGCAGACCCTGGCGCCGGAAGTACGCATCGGCTGGCGCCACGTCGCCTGCGCGCTGGCGCTGGTGCTGCTCAACTGGACGCGCTCGGCCGACCAGACCCCGAGCCCGCTGACCTGGTTCGGCATCGCCCTGGTGGCGGTCACCCTGGCCCTGTGCGCCGGCAGCGCCCGCCTGCCCGCCTGGGCCGCGCACGTCCAGCGTCACGATTATTCGTACGGCATCTATATCTGGCACTGGCCGGTGATCACCATGTTGCGCGAAGTGCTGCCGCCGATGGGGCCGAAACGCCTGACCGTGGTGTCGCTGGCGGTAGTGATTCCGCTGGCCATGATGAGCTGGCACCTGGTCGAGCGCCCGGCGCTGCGGGCGGTGCGGCGCTGGCTGGGCAAGCGCGAGGCGAAGCGGGAGACGGCGGCGGTGTCGTAGGAGGCCGGGAACCCGCATTGCCAGGCTTGCCACTTTCGTTGCACCCACGCGCCAGCCCGGCCTGGCGGCGTGTCCAAACGCCCCCTAAGCAGGCTCGACCGTATACAATCACGGCTGTCGGAAATTCTGGAAGGCAGTGCAATCGTGGTGGTAGATCTGGTGTTGTTGGGCATGGCCGCGACCGCCGTGTGCGTGGGTTGCCTGGTGCCGAATCGCTGGCTGCCCCCGCTGCCGAACGACAAATTCCTGCATTTCGCCAGCTTCGCCGTGTTGAGCGTGCTCGCGCTGCGCGTGGCCCAGGGCCGCACCGAGGCGGTATTCTGGCTGCTGGGCCTGCTCGTCGCCGGCTGGCTGATCGAATGCCTGCAGGGGGCCTTCGTACCGGACCGCCGCTTCTGCTGGCGCGACATGGGCGCCAACGCCGCCGGCATTGCCTTCGCCGCCCTTGCAGCCGAACTCTATGTGAATTTCTTCTGAAGCAATTTATTTCAGAAAGTACATGACCGCGACCGCCAAATCTCCCGCTCCCAAGACGTCCACCGAGGTCGGCGCCGCCGCGCCCGAGGAGCGCCACGTCCAGATCCACCTGCGCAAGATCCCCCTGCTGGCCCAGCTGTCGGACGAGGAAATCATCCGGGTCAAGCAGGATCTGCGCATCCGCCAGTACAGCAAGCGCGACATCGTGCTGCAGAAAGGCGGCCACGGCGACGGCCTGATGTTCCTGCTGTCGGGCCAGCTGCAGGTGATCGACGTGACGGAAGACGGCCGCGCGATCGGCCTGCGCATGCTGGCGCCGGGCGACTTCTTCGGCGAAATCGCGCTCATCAACAATTCGACCCGCTCGGCTTCGGTGGTGGCGATGTCCGAGGCGCTGGTAGCCTTCCTGCCGGCCGCCACCGCCATGCACCTGTTCGCCCACGTGCCCTCGGTGGCGACCCAGATGCTCAAGCACTTGGCGGAAAAGATCCAGCGCGATTCCGAGTTCCGTTCGCTGCTCAGCATCAACAACACGGCCAAGCGCATCTATACCTACCTGGTGCTGATGCAGAAGAACAAGCAGACCGAACCCGGCGCCCCGGCCGTGGTCGAGAACCTGCCGACCCACCAGGACATCGCCAACATGATCAACACCAGCCGCGAGACCGTCACGCGCGCGCTGACGGCCCTGACCCAGCAGGGCATCGTGCAGAAGGACGCGCACCGCCTGATCATCGTCAAGCCGGACGCATTGCAGAAGCTGGTGCAGGGCTCCTGACCGGCATCGAAACCGGTCCCGCACGGTCCGTTGCGTGCTACAGTATTGACATTCTGTCCGTATACGTCCGATATCTCAGGAGACCCGCATGAGCACGCTGACCGGCAAGCACCTCGCCCCGCCCCGCCTGGGCAAATCCCTCCTCACCGTCGCGCTGGTGACCGCGGCCATCCTCATGGTCCCGCTCGTCGCGATGCAGTTCACGAACGAAGTCGTGTGGACGGGTTCGGATTTCGTCATCGCCGGCCTGTTGCTGGCCGTTACCGGCCTGGTGCTGGTCGCCGCCCTGCGCACGCTGCGCACCGCCAGGGCGCGCCTGGTCGCCGCCGGCGTGGTCGCCGTCGGCTTCCTGTATTGCTGGGCCGAACTGGCCGTCGGCATCTTCACCGATCTCGGCAGCTGATTGTCGTACGGTGGGCGGCCCCATACGGGACGCCGCATACCTGCGCCGTGCGCGCCGCCCACGCGTTCAAACCACGGTATTGCTGCCTGCGCGCCTGCTCACCCGCTGGCTGAACGCGTGGGCGGCGCTTTCCTTACTGCTGCTCACCGATCGAGGTGGGAGCCGCCCATCCTAGGGCTCGCGGCATATCCGTCGTTCAAATTCCCCCGCCTTGCGCGAGCTCATGCGCATTACATTTTCTTGTTGACTTAAGACAAGAAGTTACATCTGTAACAAGGGGACGGCTGATGGATGAAGTATAATTTTGGGCTCATCCGGCTCAGCCATTCCTTATGTTGATATCCTTGACGCACCCGAACGGGGCGCTGCCAGCGCGGACCGCCCCATGATTTCGCCCCTGATGCTGCGAGGCCTGTGGGCCTACCGCGGTTTCGTGCTGGGCAGCGTCAAACGCGAATTCCAGTCGAAATACGTGAACGCCATGCTGGGCGCCGTCTGGTCGGTGCTCAGTCCGCTCGCCATGATCCTCGTGTATACGGTGATCTTTTCCGAGGTCATGCGCGCCAAACTGCCGGGCAACGCATCCAGCGCCGCCTACTCGATCTACCTGTGCGCCGGCATCCTGACCTGGGGCCTGTTCGCCGAGATCGTCGCGCGCGGGCAGAACATGTTTCTCGAGCAGGCCAACCTGATCAAGAAGATCAGCTTCCCGCGCATCTGCCTGCCGATCATCGTGGTCTGCAATGCGCTGGTGAACTTCGGCATCATCTTCGGCCTCTTCCTCGTCTTCCTCGTCGCCTCCGGCAATTTCCCCGGCATGGTGTTCTTCGCCATGCTGCCGGTGCTGGCCCTGCAGATCCTGCTGGCCATCGGCCTCGGCATGGTGAGCGGCATCCTGAACGTGTTCTTCCGCGACGTCGGCCAGTTCGTCACCATCGCAATGCAGTTCTGGTTCTGGCTGACGCCGATCGTCTACCCGGCCACCATCCTGCCGGAGTCGGTGCGTCCGCTGCTGATGTACAACCCGATGGCCGCCGTGATCCAGTCCTACCAGGCGATCCTGGTCGAGGGCCGCATGCCCGATTGGAATGCCCTGATCCCGGCCGCGCTGCTGGCGGTGCTGCTGTGCATCCTCGGCCTGCGCCTGTTCCGCAAGCGCTCCGGCGAAATGGTGGATGAACTCTGATGGGCACGATCGTCGTTTCCAACCTGGGCAAGGCCTACAAACAATACCCGACGCGCTGGTCGCGCCTGGGCGAGTGGCTGCTGCCCCTGCGCGGGGCGCGCCACAAGCTCAAGTGGGTGCTCACCGACATCAACTTCCAGGTCGCGCCCGGCGAGGCCGTCGGCCTGATCGGCATCAACGGCGCGGGGAAGAGCACGCTGCTGAAGCTGATCACCGGCACCACCATGCCGACCACCGGCTCGGTCTGGATGGAAGGCCGCGTGGCCGCCCTGCTCGAACTGGGCATGGGCTTCCACCCGGACTTCACCGGACGCCAGAACGTCTACATGGCCGGCCAGCTGCTGGGCATGACGGCCGACGAGATCACGCAACTGATGCCGCAGATCGAGTCCTTCGCCGACATCGGCGACTACATGGACCAGCCGGTACGGGTCTATTCGAGCGGGATGCAGATGCGCGTGGCCTTCTCGGTGGCCACCGCGCGCCGGCCGGACATCCTGATCGTCGACGAGGCGCTGTCGGTGGGCGACGCCTACTTCCAGCACAAGTCCTTCGACCGCATCCGCCAGTTCCGCAAGGAGGGCACCACCCTGCTGCTGGTCTCGCACGACAAGCAGGCGATCCAGTCGGTGTGCGACCGCGCCATCCTGCTCGACGGCGGCCGCCTGGCGCGGGAAGGCAAGCCGGAGGAGATCATGGACTACTACAACGCCATGATCGCCGAGCGCGAGAACGAGACGGTCAGGCTCAACGAAACCGCCGACGGCAAGGTCCAGACCATTTCCGGCACCGGCGAAGCCACCGTGGCCGACATCGCCCTGCTCGACGAGAACGGCCAGCGCGCCGAGGTGGTCGACGTGGGCGCGGCCGTCACCCTGGAAGTGAAGGTCAGGGTGAATGCGCCGATCCCGCGCATGGTGCTCGGCTACATGATCAAGGACCGCCTGGGCCAGCCGATGTACGGCACCAATACCCACCTCAAGGGACTGCCGCTGGAGAACGTCGCGGCCGGCGAAGAGGTCGCGTACCGCTTCGCCTTCCCGATGAACCTGGGGCCCGGCACCTATTCGGTGGCCACCGCGATCGTCAGCACCGAGACCCACCTGGTCAACAACTACGAATGGCGCGACCTGGCGCTGGTGTTCACGGTGATGAACATGCGCCGCCCGCACTTCGAGGGCTCGGCCTGGCTCGATCCGGCCATCGACATCCAACGTCTCTGATTGCATGCCCATGAGCTTCATCTCCTACGCCCAGAATTCCGAAGACGTGCTGCTGTGGCGCGCGCTCGGGCACGTCCCGAACGGCTTCTACATCGACGTCGGCGCCAACGACCCGGTCGAGCACTCGGTCACCAAGGCCTTCTACGACGCCGGCTGGCGCGGCATCAGCATCGAACCGCTGCCCTCCTTCCACGCGGCCTTCCTCGAACAGCGCCCGCGCGACGTCAACCTGGCGATCGCCGCCGGCGCCGACAACGGCGAACTGGTTCTGTACGACGTGCCGGCCGTGCGCGGCTGGGCCTCTCCCGAGCAGTCGGTGGCCGAGCTGCACCGCGCCGAGGGCCACGAGGTGGCCGAGATCACGGTGCCGGTGCGCACCCTGGCCTCGGTGTGCGAGGAATACGTCGACGGCGAAGGTGGGACCGAGATTCACTTCCTGAAGATCGACGTCGAGGGCTTCGAGGGCGAAGTGCTGCGCGGGATGGACTTCAAGCGCTGGCGCCCGTGGGTGCTGGTGATCGAAGCGACCCTGCCCAACAGCCGCGCCACCAACCACGGCGCCTGGGAACACCTGGTCGTCGAGCAGGGCTACCGCTACGCCTGGTTCGATGGCCTGAACCGGTATTACGTGGCCGAGGAACACGCCGAGCTGCTGGCCCACCTCGACATCCAGCCGAACGTGTTCGACGATTTCATTTCGCACCACCTCGACAATGCGTGGCGGCAGATCAAGGACATCAAGCAGCAGGCATCCCTCGGCTGGGAACGCGCCGCCGACATGGAGCGCCAGGCCATCGAGCAGCGCGAGCACCACGAGCGCGCCGCCCGCCGCGCGGCCGAACTGGAACAGGAAGCCCTCAGCCAGCGCGACCTCCACGAGCAGGCCGCGCGCCGTGCCGAGGCGCTGGAGCGGCAACGCGACCAGCTCGAGCA
>DAMCRY010000201.1:0-7319 GCA_032115075.1 Massilia sp. | reverse complement strand
GCGTAACCCGCCCCGGCCGCGCCCGCGCCCAAAACCGGTGAAATGTCATTTACCGCACAGAGTACACCTGCTAAAAAGGTAAAGTTGAGCTACAAGGAACAGCGTGAGCTGGAGGAACTTCCCCAGCTGATCGCCACTCTTGAGGATGAGCAGTCCGCCATCACGGCCCAGCTGAACTCGGCGGACTTCTACAAGCAGAGTCCCGGCGATGCGCGCCGCCTGAGCGCGCGCCACGCCGAGATCGACGAGCTGCTGCTCGACGCCCTGGAACGCTGGGAGCGTATCGAAGCCCGCGCACGGGGCGAGTAGCATGAGCGAATAAACAAGCGGCAGGCCAGGCGCCTGCGACCGAGGACATGACCGAGCACAACGACTCCCGTACCGCTCCATCCGCCACTGCGCTCCCGGTCGACGCTCCCCTGTTCAGCCGCGCCGCCTGGGCGCGGATCCTGCCGTTCGGCGCCTACGTCTTCTTCATCATCCTCGGCGACATGCTCGAGCGGGCCGGCGTGGCCCGCGCCGACCTGCGCTGGCTCTATCCCGTCCAGGCCGGCAGCGTTGTCCTGCTGCTGGCCCTGTCCTGGCGCCGCTACCATGAATTGCACGTGCCGCTGCCCCGGCCCGGGCAACTGCTGGCCGCCGTCGGCGTCGGCATCGCCGTCCTCGTGCTCTGGATCAATCTCGATGCGTCCTGGATGACGGTCGGCTCCAGCCCCGGCTACGACCCGCGTACCGATGGCCGGATCGACTGGCTGCTGGTGGCGATCCGCATCGCCGGCGCGGCCCTGGTCGTGCCCGTCATGGAAGAGCTGTTCTGGCGCTCCTTCGTGATGCGCTGGGCCGATGCCGCCGACTTCGAGGCCCTCGATCCGGCGCGGGTCGGCATCAAGGGTTTTCTCGTTTCCACCCTGCTGTTCGGCTTCGAACACAACCTGTGGCTGGCCGGCATCGTCGCCGGCGTTGCCTATGCACTGCTTTATATGCGCCACCGCAACCTGTGGTCGGCCGTGCTCGCACACGCTGTCACCAATGGCCTGCTGGGCATCTGGGTGGTCTCGACCGGCAGCTGGACCTTCTGGTGACACCCGACGGGGACCGCGCAATGACTTCGATAAAGACGAACAAGATGATGCATCCACGCCACCATTCTCCTGTCCGGCTCGCTGTGCTGCCCGCCCTGCTGGGCTCGCTGATCGCTTCCCTGTTTCTGCTTCCGGCCACCGCCAGCGCGGCCGAGCCCGAGGAAGGCCTGCGCCTGTACGGCGGCATCGGCTGGGGCTACGACGACAACCTGCTGCGGGTGCCGAAGAACCGGCCGGCCTTCGGCGGCCGCAAGAGCGACCGCTGGCGCCAGGCGGAGGCTGGGGTGGTCTACAACAAGCGCATCAGCCGCCAGCGCGTGGCCGTGGTGGCCAAGGCATCGAAGGTGGACTTCGACCACTTCAGGCAGCTCGACTACGACGGACGCGACCTGCAGGGCACCTGGTTCTGGGAAGTGGGCAACAAGTTCGAAGGGCAGGCGGGGGCCCTGTACAACCGCTCGCTGGCGCCGTATACCGACTTCTACAGCGACGAGCGCAACGTGCGCGAGCAGCGCCGCCAGTGGTTCGACGCCGGCTACAAGATGCACCCGAGCTGGAAGGTGCGCGCCGGCTACACGCGCGACCGCTACGAGTACGAGCTGCTGCGCCAGCGCTGGAACAACCGCACCGAGAAGGCGACCGAGGCCGAGCTGCTCTACACGCCGCGCAGCGGCAATTCGGTCGGCCTGGTGGCGCGCCGGGTCAAGGGCGTCTATCCCTTCCGGCGGCCGGCCACCACCGGCGTGCTGGTGGACGACTTCACCCAGGACGAGCTGAAGCTGCGGGTCAACTGGTATGCGACCGGCACGACCTCGCTGCAGGCCCTGGGCGGCTACGTGCGGCGCGAGCAGCTCTCGTTCGGCGAGGGCAAGACCAGCGGCTTCAACGGCCGCCTGAACGCCACCTATGCGCCGAAGGGCAAGATCAGCTACAACGCCTCGGTGTGGCGCGAGTTCGCGCCGATCGAGAGCACCGTGGTCAGCTACACGCTGAACCGCGGCGCCAGCGTCGGCGCCGCCTGGGCCGCCACGGGCAAGATCAAGGTCGAGGGCAGCGCCGCCTACGAGCAGCGCGCCTACAACGCCCGCGCCGGCTTCACCGGGCCGGGCGAGCTCAGCGACTCCCTGCGCACCGCCAGCCTGCGTGCGACCTGGCAGGTCAGGCGCAAGGTCGCGGTGCAGGCCGGCTGGCAGCACCAGAGCCGCAGCGGGTCGGAGAACCTGGGACTGGGCAAGTTCGACGCCAATACCGTCACGGTCAACGCGAACGTGCTGTTCTGAGCATGCAAGCGCAAGAACAGCAGGCATCACGAAGCGAAACATGACGGTCAACGACATCCCGATCATCTCCTTCTTCCAGCGCGTGCTCGACCCCCTGATCATCATGGGGACCCTGTACCTGGCGACGCTGTACTACGGCGAGCCGTTCTCCGGATACTCGCTGGTGCTGATGATCCTGGCCTTCTTCATTTCGTCCGCCGTCTACCAGCACGTCGATCCCTACCGCACCTGGCGCAGCGGACGGATGCTGGCATATGCGCGCGACACCGTGTTCGGCTGGTGCCTGACCATCGCCGTGCTGTACTTCCTGGGCTCGGCCAGCGGCCTGAAATACTTCTACGACGAGCGGGTGCTGCTGGCCTGGTTCATTGCCACGCCGCTCACCATCCTGGCCAGCCACCTGGCGGTGCGCAAGGCCACCGGCAGCCGCGACCGCTCGCGCGAGGTGCGCTCGATCGTGGTGGTCGGCGCCAACGACGTCGGCATCAAGTTCGCCGGCGTGTGCGAGCGCCATCCCAACCTGTTCATGGAGGTCGAGGGCTTCTTCGACGATCGCGCCGACGAGCGCCGGCCGGCCAGGCTGAAGTATCCGATGCTGGGTGGCATGGCCGACGTCTGCCAGTACGTGCGCCAGCACAACATCAAGATGATCTTCATCAGCCAGCCGATCTCGGCCCAGCCGCGCATCCGCAAGCTGATCGACGAGCTGAAGGACACCACGGCCTCGGTCTACTTCCTGCCCGACGTCTACGTGTTCGACCTGATGCAGGCGCGCTTCGACACCGTGGGCGGGATGCCGGTGATCGCGATCAGCGAGACGCCCTTCATGGGTTTCAACAGCGTCATCAAGCGCGGCAGCGACATCGTGATCGGCAGCCTGATCCTGCTGCTGGCGGCGCCCCTGATGGTGGTGATCGCGCTCGCGGTGAAGCTCACCTCGCCGGGCCCGGTGATCTTCCGCCAGCGCCGCTACGGCCTGTATGGCGAGGAAATCTACGTCTATAAATTCCGCTCGATGACCGTCACCGAGGATGGTCCCAGCGTGGTGCAGGCGCAGAAGAACGACCAGCGCGTGACCCGGATCGGCGGCTTCCTGCGCCGCACCTCGCTGGACGAGCTGCCGCAATTCATCAACGTGCTGCAGGGACGCATGAGCCTGGTGGGGCCGCGCCCGCACGCCGTCGCGCACAACGAGCTGTACCGCAAGCTGATCAAGGGCTACATGCTGCGCCACAAGGTGCGTCCCGGCATCACCGGCTGGGCCCAGGTCAACGGCCTGCGTGGCGAAACGGCCACGCTCGACAAGATGGAGGCGCGCATCCAGCACGATCTGGACTACCTGCGCAACTGGTCGCTGTGGCTGGACCTGTGGATCATCCTGAAGACGGTGAAGGTGGTGCTGACCCGGGAGAACGCACACTGAACGTGCATTGAACCGATGGGCGCTGGCGACATCGAAGCGAGAATCGGGGTATGGTCGTGTTTTGCGAAAAGTCAGTAATTGCGCGCAAAAGGCGGGCATTTATTGCGGAAAATACTTTAAATTCGGAAAGGCAATAATTCGCTTAAGGTCACCTTAAAACGGGCGCGCACGATTGGCCACCGCCTTGCATGGCCATCCGGGCTGCGTAGAATCGTTGATGAGTTTGCAACTTGCCGGGTCCGGCTGCCGTCGAACGGGAGCCGCGCCGCATGGGAAGGAGAACATGAAGAAAGCACTGATCACCGGCGTCACCGGCCAGGATGGCTCCTACCTGGCGGAGCTGCTGCTCGACAAGGGCTACGAGGTGCACGGCATCAAGCGCCGCGCCTCGCTGTTCAACACCGGCCGCATCGACCACATCTACCAGGACCCGCACGCCGACGATCCGCGCTTCTTCCTGCACTACGGCGACCTCACCGACACCTCGAACCTGACCCGCATCCTGCAGCAGGTACAGCCCGACGAGGTCTACAACCTGGGCGCGATGAGCCATGTGGCGGTGTCCTTCGAATCGCCCGAGTACACGGCCGACGTCGATGCGCTCGGCACCCTGCGGCTGCTGGAGGCGATCCGCTTCCTCGGCCTCGAAAAGAAGACCCGCTTCTACCAGGCATCGACCTCCGAGCTCTACGGCCTGGTGCAGGAAACCCCGCAGCGCGAGACCACGCCCTTCTATCCGCGCAGCCCCTACGCGGTGGCCAAGCTGTACGCCTACTGGATCACCGTGAACTACCGCGAGGCCTACGGCATGTATGCCTGCAACGGCATCCTGTTCAACCACGAATCGCCGCGCCGCGGCGAGACCTTCGTCACCCGCAAGATCACGCGCGCGCTCGCCAACATCGCCCAGGGCCTGGAGCACCAGCTTTTCCTCGGCAACCTCGACGCGCTGCGCGACTGGGGCCATGCGCGCGACTACGTGCACATGCAGTGGCTGATGCTGCAGCAGGACGCCCCCGAGGACTTCGTGATCGCCACCGGCCGCCAGTATTCGGTGCGCCAGTTCGTGGAGGTCGCCGCGCGTGAACTCGGCATCGAGATCGCGTGGCAGGGGCAGGGCGTCGAGGAGCGCGGCCTGGTGGCCGGCGTCCACGGCGACAAGGCGCCGGGCGTGGCCGTCGGCCAGCCGATCGTCGCCGTCGATCCGCAGTATTTCCGTCCGACCGAGGTCGAGACCCTGCTGGGCGACCCGCGCCGGGCGCGCGAGCGGCTCGGCTGGGAGCCGGCGACTTCTTTCGAAGCGATGGTGCAGGAAATGGTGGCGCACGACCTCGACACGGCGCGCCGCCACAAGCTGCTGGCATCGCATGGCTACAACGTTGCACTTTCACTGGAGTAAACGTGTTGAACAATCCGCAGCCTCATGTGCCCCCGCCTTCGCACGACGCGAAGCCAGGCCAGCCCCGCATCTACGTCGCCGGCCACCGCGGCCTGGTCGGCTCCGCCATCGTGCGCGTCCTGCGCGCCCAGGGCCACACCAACATCGTGACCCGCACCCACCGGGAGCTGGAACTCACCGACCAGGCCCAGGTACGCGAATTCTTCCGCGACGAAGCCATCGACCAGGTCTACCTGGCGGCCGCCAGGGTGGGGGGCATCCACGCCAACAACACCTATCCGGCCGAGTTCATCTACGACAACATGATGGTGCAGGCCAACGTGGTGCACGAAGCCTGGCGTGCCGGGGTGAAGAAGCTCCTGTTCCTCGGCTCCTCCTGCATCTACCCGCGCCTGGCGGCCCAGCCGATCCGCGAGGAATACCTGATGAACGGCATCCTCGAGCCGACCAACGAACCCTACGCCATGGCCAAGATCGCCGGCATCAAGCTGTGCGAGAGCTACAACCGGCAGTACGGCACCGACTACCGCAGCGTGATGCCGACCAACCTGTACGGACCCGGCGACAACTACCACCCCGAGAACAGCCACGTGATCCCGGCCCTGCTGCGCCGCTTCCACGAGGCCAAGGCCGGCGGGGCGCCGGAAGTCGTGATCTGGGGCAGCGGCAAGCCGATGCGCGAGTTCCTCTACGTCGACGACATGGCGGCAGCCAGCGTCTACGTGATGAACCTGCCGCCCGAGGTCTACGCGGCCAACACCGATCCGATGCACTCGCACATCAACGTGGGCACCGGCCAGGACGTCACCATCGCCGAACTGGCGCGCCTGGTCGGCGAGACCGTCGGCTACCGCGGCCGCATCGTGTTCGACGCCAGCAAGCCCGACGGCACGCCGCGCAAGCTGCTGGACGTGTCCAAGCTGGCCGCGCTCGGCTGGCGTGCCAGCACGCCGCTGGCCGAGGGCCTGCGCCGCGCCTACGAGGCCTTCCTGGCGCTGCAGGCGGAAGAGGGCAGGGAAAGCGAGCCGGAACCGGCGGCCGTGGCGGCCTGAGCCGAAGCCTGCCGGCGAAAGGTTAGTTGACGAACAGAGAACGAAGCGTGCCGAACAGAGAATGCCTGAGTGCCGTTTCCCGGGGCAGAGTGCAGGGACAGGCGGAACGGCAACTCCATAACAAGCAGGGCGGATGCCCGCGGACAACGAGGACACTATCTTGAAAACCTTCCAATTTGCAGCTGAGCATCCTTCCTCCTCCACCTCCACCTGGCGCCGGCTGGGCGCGGCGGCGCTGGTGCTGGCCGCAGCCGGCCTGGCCGGCTGCAACAAGGACAAGCCCGGCGAATCGAAGCCGGGCCAGGCCCTGGCCAGCGTCAACGGCGAGGAAATCACGGTGCTGCAGCTGAACGAGGAAATGCAGCGCCTCGGCGTGCCGGCCGCCCAGCAGGGGCCGGCGGGCAAGCAGATCCTGCAGGCGCTGGTCGACCGCGAGCTGCTCGAAAGCGAAGCGGCCAAGGAAAAGCTCGACCGCGATCCGAAGGTGATGCAGGCCATCGAGCGTGCCCGTTCCCTGATCATCGCCCAGGCCTATATGCAGAAGCGCATCGGCGAGCCGCAGCGTCCCTCGGCCGCGGAAGTGGAGGACTACTACAACAAGAACCCGCAGTTCTTCGCCAACCGCAAGCAGTTCGCGATGAACGAGCTGATCCTGAGCGCGGCCGACCTGACGCCGGAAGTGCGCGCCGCCGCCGACAGCGCCAAGTCGCTCGAAGAGGTCGCCGTGTTCCTGGATGCGCGCAACATCAAGTACGGCCGCGCCCAGGTCACGCGCAGCACCGCCGACCTCAACCCGCAGCTGTCGGCCAAGCTGATGGGCATGCCCAAGGGGCAGCTGTTCGTGGTCAAGGAGGGCGAGCGCGCCATGCTGATCTCGATCGCCGAAGTGCGCGATGCGCCCGTCACCCTGGCCATCGCCGCGCCGCAGATCGGCCAGTACCTGATGAACAAGAAGAACAAGGAACTGGCCGCGGCCGAGATCCAGCGCCTGCGCGGCACCGCCAAGATCACTTACCTGAACAAGGACTACGCCCCGAGCGCGACCGCCGCGACCAGCGCCTCGCAGACCGCGAGCGCCGGCGG
>DAMCRY010000200.1:4733-7362 GCA_032115075.1 Massilia sp. | reverse complement strand
GTGTCGCTCGACCTCCTGATCGACCGCGAGCGCGGCATCTGGCACCTGACCAATGCGGAAGCGCTGACCTGGGCCGAACTGGCGCGCCGCGCCTGCGAGGCGGCGGGGGTGGATGCGTCGAGGCTGGAAGTCGTGTCCGCCGAAAGCTGCGGCCACGCGGCGCGCCGGCCGGAGTTCAGCGCGCTGTCGAGCGAGCGGGCGCTGATGCTGCCGTCGCTGGACGACGCGCTACGTCGCTATGTGGAGGCGGTGCAGGACCGCGCGCACGGGCGCGACGCGGAGCAGCCGGGAGAGGCTGCGCACTACGCCAGCTGATGTTGTAAACGTCAACGACAACTTGGGTCCCGGCCTCCGCCGGGACGACGATTCGAATGCCGCAGGTCACGAACACAATTTCGACCTGCAGCCCAAAGACCGTCGTCCCGGCGCAGGCCGGGACCCAATCTTCTTCGCGCACCGACAGCTTACGATTTCACCCCATCCGCCGCCACGAACTGCAAGCGATACAGATTCGCATACATCCCGTTCGCATCGAGCAGCTCCGCATGCGTGCCCTGCTCGACAATGCGCCCGTGCTCCATCACCACGATCCGGTCGGCCCGCTCGATGGTCGACAGGCGGTGCGCGATCACGATGGTGGTGCGGCCCGCCATGAGGGTCTCGAGCGCGGCCTGCACCGCGCGCTCGGACTCGTTGTCGAGCGCCGACGTCGCTTCGTCCAGGATCAGGATCGGCGCGTCCTTGTAAATCGCGCGCGCGATCGCCACGCGCTGGCGCTGGCCGCCCGACAGGCGCATGCCGTTCTCGCCGATGCGCGTTTCGACGCCCTCTTCCAGCTTGGCGACGACATCCGTCAGGTGCGCCGCCTTCACCGCCGCCGCCAGGCGCTCGTAGTCGATCTTTTCCGCGCCATAGGCGATGTTGGCGGCCAGTGTGTCGTCGAACAGCACCACGTTCTGGCTCACCATCGCGAGCTGGGCGCGCAGGCTGGCCAGCTTGATGTCCGGGTAGGGAACGCCGTCCAGCAGCAGGCGGCCGCCTTCCGGATCGTAGAAGCGCGTCACCAGGTTGACGAAAGTGGACTTGCCGCCGCCCGACACGCCGACCAGCGCCACCGTCTGGCCCGGCTGCACGTCGAGGGTCACGCCGGTCAAGGCCGGATTGACCGCGTTCGGATAGCGGAAGGTCACGTCCTCCAGGCGCAGGTGGCCCTGGGCGCGGCCCAGCTCGCGGGCGCCGGTGTCGGTCTCGGGCGGCGAGTCGATCAGGTTGAACACCGTCTCGGCCGCGGCCATCCCGCGCTGCATCGGGCCGTTGACCTCGGCCAGCGACTTGAGCGGCGTGAGCAGCATCAGCATCATGGTCACGAACTGCACGAATTCGCCCTGGGTCATGTTGGCCTGGATCGCCAGCACCACCACCAGCGACAGCGCCAGCGAGGTGGCGATCTGGGTCACCGGCGTGGTGGCGGCAAAGGCCACCGTCATGCGCTGCGAGAAGCCGCGCAGGGCCTCGCTGCGCGCGTGGAAGCGGGCGCGCTCGTAGCGCTCGCCCGAGAACACGCGGATCACCTGGTGGCCGCGGGTGGCCTCCTCGACCACCTGGGTCATCTCGGCCGTCACGCGCAGGTTCTCGCGGTTCAGGCGGCGCAGGCGGGCCGTGGTGGTGCGCACGATCACGGCGGTCAGCGGAATCACGACGATGGCGACCAGGGTCAGCTGCCAGTTCAGGTAGAGCAGCGTGGCCAGCAGGCCGATCACCACCAGGGTGTCGCGCACGCAGGCCACGAACACCGACTGCAGCATGTCCACCACCTGGCGCACCTCGTTCACCACGACGTTGATGATCTTGCCGGTCGATTCCTCGTGGAAGCGCGCCACCGGGAGCCTGAGCACGCGGTCGAACACCTGGGCGCGCAGGTCGTTCAGCACCCGGCTGGTGACCCAGTTGTTGAGGTAGGCGGTCGAGAAGGTGCCGATGCCGCGCAGGATGAAGATCGAGACCAGCACGCCGGGAATCCACCACAGGCTGAACGGCACCTTTTCCTCGAAGCCGAGGTCGATCAGGAGCTGCAGCGCCTTGCCCAGCAGCGGCTGGGTGGCGGCGGTAAGCGCCATCGACAGCAGCGCGAGCCAGGCGCGCGTGCGGTAGGGTTTGACGATCGCCAGCAGGCGCTTGACGATGATTCTATTGTCCATGCTTGTTGTCCAAAGTTGCCTTCGCATTCAGGCAGAAGCCCATGAGCAGGAACACCATGAGCGCGTAGAACATGCTGCCTTTCAGGGACCAGAAGATGACTTCGGTCAGGCCGAAGCTGAAGTAGCCGAGCACCACCAGCATGCCGGCCAGCGCCGGCGCGAACTGCTGCGCCGCCTGCGGGCTCAGGGGCGTTTCGCCGCGGTAGGCGCCGCGCCCCAGCGCGCGCGCGAAGAAGGCGAACGGCGCGACCAGGATGCCGGCCCAGGCCAGCAGGCCGAACACGCCGCCGGTGGCCAGGGCCTGCAGCGCGTCGTTGTGCAGGTGATCGGGCGCCAGCACCACGTCCTGCAGCTTGCCCTGTTCGACCAGGTGGCGCAGGTCGGCGCGCAAGGTCTCCGGGTCGCGCCCGAACAGCGGCTTGTCCTCGATC
>DAMCRY010000200.1:0-4567 GCA_032115075.1 Massilia sp. | reverse complement strand
AGAAGGTCGAGGCGAACAGCGCGAAGCTGCCGACCACCAGCAGGCGCACGCGCCGGCTCTTCAGGAGGCGCGCATAGGTCAGGAACAGCAGCGCCGCCAGCGCCAGCGCGACCCAGCCGCCGCGGGTGCCGGTGGTGATCATCGCGGCCAGCCCCGCCACCGCGCCGAGCGCCGGGAGGATCGCCTTGCGGGTGCTGTGGCGGTAGTCGATGGCGGCGGCCAGCGCCACCAGGGACAGGCACAGCGCCAGGTCGCCGAAGGTGATCGGGTTCAGGAAGCCGCCGGGCCGCAGGACGTCCTGCACGATGCGCTGCCAGGCGACGAAAGGCAGCGCCGCCACCGCACCGGCGGCCACGCCCCACCACAGGACGGCGCGCTTCGGCTTCGCCAGCAGCACCAGGGCGCAGGCGCTCAGTCCCATCAGCATGCGCGAAGGCTTGTCGAGGTAGCTGCCGTCCGTCTCGGGCCGCGCCAGCACGCACACCAGCGCGAACAGCAGGTTGAAGGCGAAGGCGGCCACCACCCAGCGGATGTCGCGCCAGTGCGGCGACAGCGCGCCCCATGCCTTGCGCGGCACGCACAGTGCGGCGAGCACGAAAACGATGCTGCTGAAGCCGATGCCGGAAGGGGTGATGAGGCTGAGGAAAGGGAACAGGAAAACCAGGAAGCCGATCAAACGCTGCATCGGCAACCCGATTTCCATCGGATTATTGTTCATTCATGTTCTTGTAGGATATTCTTGCCAGCCCTGAAGCGCGTGTTCCATTGGACTCCCATGCAGCAATCCCCGACCATTTCTGTCGTGATCACCACCTATAACCGCCCGGACGCCCTGGAGGCGGTGGTGGAAGCCTGTTTCTTGCAGGACGACAAGAATTTTGAAATCATTATCGCTGATGACGGCTCGACTGCCAACACGCGGGACACCATCGAGCGCCTGCGCGCGCGCGCGCCCGTCCCCCTCAAGCACGTCTGGCAGCCGGACGAAGGCTTCCGCGCCGCGATGGTGCGCAACCGCGGCACGCTTGCGGCAGCCGGCGACTATATCATTTTCCTGGACGGCGACTGCGTGCCGCAGCGCGACTTCATCGCCCGCCACCGGCGGCTGGCGCAACCGGGCTTCCTGGTCTCGGGCAGCCGCATCCTGCTCAGCCAGGCGCTGACCGAGCGCGTGCTGCGCGAGCACATCGACGTCGCCGGCCTCGGCCTCCTGGAACGGCTGCGCTGCCGCCTGCGCGGCGACATGAACAAGGTGCTGCAGACGATGCTGCGCTGGCCCGACGTCGGCCGCGTGCGGCGCAGGTTCAGCTGGCGCCGCATCAAGAGCTGCAACCTGGCGGTGTGGAAGGCAGACCTGCTGAAGGTGAACGGCTTCGACGAAAGCTTCACCGGCTGGGGCCACGAGGACTCGGACCTGGTGGTGCGGCTGTTCCACGCCGGTGTGCTGCGCAAGGACGGCGCCCTCGCCACCGAGGTGCTGCACCTGTGGCACCGCGAGGCGCAGCGCGACCAGGAATCGAGCAACCGCAAGGTGGTGCTCCAGCGGGCCGCCGACAAGACCACCCAGGCCACGGTCGGACTGCGCGAGCACGCGGGCGAGGCGAACTGACGTCGCCTGGGAAAAGAGCGGCCCTGCCGCCTCGTACGAAGCGGCAGGGCCGGGGCTGCGCCGATGGGACGGCGGTCTAGAAGCTTACGGCGGCGAACCGAAGACCAGCTGGTCGTTCATGTACATTGGCGACGACACCGCACCGATCAGCTGGATGACGATGTCGTTGCCGTCGATGCCGTTTTCGTCGAGATCGACGACCACATATCTGTCGTGGTTGATGAAATCCACGACGGCCGCCACGACGTTCGGCCACGGCCCTCCCACCGCATGGTTCAGTGCAGCCAGCAGGGCCGCAGGGCTGCCATCTGCCGGGCTGGGATAGCCGTGGAAACCATTCACCTCGTATATCGGTCCGGGAAACACGAACTTCTGCAAGGCCGTATTGCCGGTGCCGAAATCCACCACGTCGATGCCATTGGCGACCGAGGAATCGCCGGCATTGAAGTTCAGCGTGTTTTCTCCGCGGCTCACGACGATCCGGTCCGCCCCCTTGCCCGTGGTGATATTGTTGCTGCCATCGCCAGCGAACACGATGTCGTTCCCTGTTCCCGTCACGATCGTGTCGGCGCCGCCGAATCCCCAGGCCACCGCATCGGCCGCTCCCCCGTATTCCAGCAGATCCTCATTGTTCGTACCGAACAGGTAGAAGCGCTCGCTCGAATCGTAGACGAACCGGCCTCCTCCCAGACCAACCGCCAGCGGTCCAGTCCCGGGCCAGGGCTGCCCCCCCAGGAAGACCTCGACGCCAGCGGACACCGCATACGAGCCGCCCGTATGATAGACACCGTATCCGGCCGTTGCACCGAACATGAGATACAGCGAACCGTTCACCGAGCTGGCCGCCCTCAGCCCTTCCGGGGTAACGTCGGTGGTCAGGCTGGGCGGTACGAGCGTGAAAGGCCCGTCCACCGTGACGCTGGCGGTGCTCGCGTTGCCGGCCAGGTCGGTCACGCGCAACTCGACGAGCGGATCGGCATTCGCGAGGTTGACGTCTTTCAGGGTAACCTTGTGCGCAAGCTCGTCGATCACGGTCTTGCCGTCGGCCTTCCAGGCGCCGCCGTCGATCCGGTACTCGACCTTGCCGCCGCTTCCCAGCTCGCCCGTGTACGAGAAGATCACATCGGCGTTCTCGCGGTCGATCTTGTTCGGCGCCCCCATCCACCCCTGGACCTGGTCGAAGGACAGTACCACCGGGGTGGCGTCGAGCGTGAAGCCCAGCGTGCCATTGCCGCTGACGTTGCCGGCCGCATCGTACTGGCGCACCAGCACGGTGTGCACGCCGTCGCCGGTCACCGCCAGGCTGGCATTGCCCTGGGTGTCGACGACGCCGCCGCGCGTCCACTCGCCGCCGTCGACCTTGTATTCCCAGGCGGAGCCGGCCGCGGTTTCCAGGCCGGCGACGGCAACCTGGCCCGTTTTGGTGATCTTGTCGCTCGCGTCGGACCCGGTATCGGAAACCAGCGAGACCTCGGGCGCCTTCGGCAGGTCGGTGTCGAGCGTGAACGCGAGGCTGCTGTTCGCGCTGATGTTCCCCGCGGCGTCGATCTGGCGCACGTAGACCGTGTTCGGGCCTGCGACCGCGACCGGCGCCGTCTCGCTCCAGCCGCCGGTGCCGGTCAGGCTGTACTCGACGCGGCCGCCCTGCTCGATGCCGCCTACCGTATACGTGCCCACGCTGGTGACGCGGTCGCTGTCCGAGCCGTAGGGGCCGGCCGTGTCCTGGTCGAGCGTGATGGTCGGCGCGGCGGCGTGGCTGTCGTACACCACGTCGGCGCTGCCCACCACCCGGCTGTTGCCGGCCGCGTCAATCAGGCGCATCGATACCGTGGTCACGCGGTTGCCGTCCGCGTCCAGCGCGCCCTGGCTGATGTTGGTCCAGAAACGCAGGACGTTCTGGAACGGAATCCATTCGAAGGAGGCCGTATCCCACGTGGCGCCGTCGAGGCTGAATTCCCAGCGCTCGCCTTCGGCCGGCATCGCGCCGCTGTGCTGGAAGGCGATCCGCATCTGGCCCATGTTGGTGACGTTGTCCACCCTGGTGTCCAGCGGGCTCTCGGTGACGTCGAGGAACTCCAGCTTGCCGCCGTCCGGTCCCTGGATATCGTAGACGATGGCGCGGCTGACGCTGGCGCCGGCGTTGCCGGCCGCATCGACGACGCGCAGGCTCAGGGTCGGGCTGGTGGTGGCGTTCACGCCGGCGATGCTGACCGCGGTGCCGGTGACGTCGACGCCCTGCTGCGACCAGTTGGCGCCGCCGTCCAGCGAATATTCCACGCGTTCGCCCTGGGCCAGGGACGCCGACAGGGTGGCGCGCACCGTCGCCGAGGCCTGGTTGGTCGCCAGCGGCTTGCTGGTGCCGGCCACGCTGGCGCTCTCGCCGCCGCTCTGGGTAATGGTGGTGAAGCCCAGGGACTGCGCGGGCGCCGCGGCGTCGACCGCGACCTGGCCGTCGATGGGCTGGCCGTCGAAGGCGTTCGCGGCAAGCGGGTTGCCGGCGCGGTCGGCGATGCTGCCGCTGAAGGGAGTGCTTGCCGCCAGCTTCAGGCCAATGGTGTCGTTCTGGCCGGCCGCCGGGGTGTACTTGAAGACCAGCTTGTCTGTGCCGCTGCCGCTGACGTACACGGCGCTGCCGCCGTTGTTCAGGTTCAGCACGGCGCCTTCGCCTGCGAACACGGCTTCGCTGAACGACACCGCCAGCTCGACGCTTTCGCCGATCGCCAGCAGGCCGTCGTTCGGTCCGAACGCCATGCCCTGCACGGCCGGGCCACTCAGGTCGACCGTGACGGCGACCTCGCCGGTATGGCTCACGTTGCCGGCCGCGTCGGTGACCACGCCGCGGAAGACATGGCCGCCCTCGGGCAGGTCGGACAGCGCGGCGGACGGCAGGTCGCTCCAGGCGCCCTGCGCGTCGCGCACCTGGTAGGCGATGCGGGCGCCCGCTTCCGCGCCGTCGAC
>DAMCRY010000199.1:0-7366 GCA_032115075.1 Massilia sp. | reverse complement strand
GGCGACCACGGTCGGCGTGGCCACCGCCGAACAGGCCGACATCCCCATCGATATCGACGCCCTCGGCACCGTGGTCGCGGCGGCCACCGCCACCGTGCGTCCCCAGGTCTCCGGCGTGCTGCAGAAGATCCAGTTCACCGAGGGCCAGCTGGTCAAGGCCGGCCAGGTGCTGGCGGTCATCGACCCGCGTCCCTTCGAGATGGCGCTGCTGCAAGCGCGCGGCCAGCGCCAGCGCGACGAGGCCCAGCTGGAAAGCGCGCGGCTCACGCTGACCCGCTACCGCACCCTGCTGGAGCAGGACTCGATCGCGCGCCAGGAAGTCGACACGCAGGCGGCGCTGGTCAAGCAGCTGGAAGGCACCGTCATGACCGACCGCGCCTCGGAAGGCGTGGCCCAGCTGAACCTGGGCTACACCCAGGTCAAGGCGCCGATCTCGGGCCGCCTCGGCCTGCGCACCGTCGACATCGGCAACCTGGTGGGCAGCGGCGACGCCAACGGCGTGGCCGTGATCACCCAGCTCTCGCCGATCGACGTCGAGTTCACCGTGCCGCAGGACCAGGTGCCGGCCCTTCAGGAGCGCATCGCGAAAGGCGCGACGCTGCCGGCCATCGCGCTGGACCGCACCCGCACCGACACCCTGGCCAGCGGCTCCTTCATCGCGCTGGACAACCAGGTCGACGTCCAGACCGGCACCGTGCGCGCCAAGGCGCGCTTCACCAACAACGACAACAAGCTGTTCCCGAGCCAGTTCGTCAACCTGCGCTTGCAGCTGAACACGATCGAGGACGCCGTGGTGGTGCCGGTGACGGCCCTGCGCCATGGTTCCAACGGCGACTTCGTCTATGTGCTCAATGCGCAGGAAAAGACGGTGTCGCAGCGCGCGGTGACGCGCGGCCAGGCCACCGTGGACAAGGTGCAGATCACGGCAGGCCTGAAGGTCGGCGAGCAGGTGATCACGGAAGGCGCGGACCGCCTGCGCGACGGCGCCAGGGTGACCTTGCCGGGCGAGCGTCCGCAGGGTGCGCGCGGCGCCGGCGCCCAACAGGGGCAGGGCGAGCGCCGTCGCCAGCAAGGGGCGCAGCAATGACGCTTGCAAACTTGGGCACCCGCGTGCGCGGACTTGGTCTTGGTGTTGGTGGCCGTGGCCTGGGCGGGTATCCGGCCCATGCTTTCAACTCACCTGCGTACTGACACGCCATGAGCCCATCCGCCCCCTTCATCAAGCGCCCGGTCGCCACGGCCCTCCTGATGCTGGCCATCGTCCTGGCCGGCCTGGTCGGCTACCGCTTCCTGCCGTTGTCCGCGCTGCCGCAGGTGGACTTCCCGACCATCCAGGTCCAGACCCTGTACCCGGGGGCCAGCCCCGAGGTCATGGCGCGCACCGTCACCGCGCCGCTGGAGCGCCAGTTCGGCCAGATGTCGGGCCTGACGCGCATGAGTTCCACCAGCGCGGCCGGCGTCTCGGTGGTCACGCTGCAGTTCGGCCTCGGCCAGACCCTGGACGTGGCCGAGCAGGAAGTGCAGGCCGCGATCAATGCCGGCGGCTCGCTGCTGCCGACCGACCTGCCGGCCCCGCCGGTCTACGCCAAGGTGAACCCGGCCGACGCGCCGGTGCTGACCCTCGCCATCACCTCCGACACCTTGCCGCTCACCGAAGTCCAGAACCTGGTCAACACGCGCCTGGCGCTGAAGATCAGCCAGGTCTCGGGCGTCGGTTTGGTCACGCTGTCGGGCGGCCAGCGCCCGGCCGTGCGCATCCAGGCCGATACCGAGGCCCTGGCTTCCTATGGCCTGGGCCTGGATTCGCTGCGCACCGCGATCACGGCGGCCAACGCCAACAGCGCCAAGGGCAACTTCGACGGCCCGACCCGCTCGTATGCGATCAACGCCAACGACCAGCTGGTCACGGTCCCCGACTACAAGAACCTGATCGTCGCTTATCGGAATGGCGCTCCGGTGCGCCTGGAAGAAGTGGCGAAGGTGGTCGACAGCGCCGAGAACGTGCGCATCGGCGCCTGGGCCAACCTCAAGCCCGCCATCATCCTCAACGTGCAGCGCCAGCCGGGCGCCAACGTGATCGCCACCGTCGACGCCATCAAGGAACGCCTGCCCGAACTGCAGGCGGGACTGCCGGCCTCGGTGCGCATGGACGTGCTGAGCGACCGCACCGCCGGCATCCGCGCCTCGGTCGAGCACGTGCAGATCGAACTGATCCTGGCCGTGGTGCTGGTGGTACTGGTGATCTTCGCTTTCCTGCACAGCCTGCGCGCCACCGTGATCGCCAGCCTGGCGGTGCCGATCTCCCTGATCGGCACCTTCGGCATCATGTACCTGATGGGCTACAGCCTGAACAATCTGTCGCTGATGGCGCTGACGATCGCGACAGGCTTCGTGGTCGACGATGCGATCGTCATGATCGAGAACATCGCGCGCTACATCGAGGAAGGCGAGAAGCCGATGGCGGCCGCGCTCAAGGGCGCGACCCAGATCGGCTTCACCATCATTTCGCTGACCGTGTCGCTGATCGCGGTCCTGATCCCGCTGCTGTTCATGGGCGACGTGGTCGGACGCCTGTTCCGCGAATTCGCGGTGACGCTCGCGGTGACCATCCTGATCTCGGGAGTGGTGTCCCTGACGCTGGTGCCGATGATGTCGGCGCGCTGGCTGAAGAGCCATGAAGAGGAAAAGCCGGGCCGCTTCGCGCAAAAGACCCAGGCCTTCTTCGACAAGGTCATCGAACGCTACGACGTGGCGCTCGGCTGGGTGCTGGCGCGCCAGGGCCTGACCCTTCTGGTGGCGCTGGGCACCCTGGTGCTGACCGCGCTGCTGTGGGCGGTCATCCCGAAAGGCCTGTTCCCGACCCAGGACACCGGCCAGCTGCAGGGGCGCCTGCAGGCGCGCCAGTCGATCTCCTACGCCGAGATGGCCAAGCTGCAGCAGGCGGCCATCGCCGAGGTGCTGAAGGACCCGGCGGTGGGATCGGTCAGCTCCTACGTGGGCGTGGACGCGGCCAACAACACCATGCTGCACACCGGGACCATGCTCATCAACATCAAGGACGAGGAGCGCGGCGACCAGGAAGGCATCATGACGCGCCTGCGCAACCGCGTCGCCAACGTCGCCGGCGTGACCTTGTACCTGCAGCCGACCCAGGACCTGACCATCGACGCCGAGAGCGGCCCGACCCAGTACCGCCTGTCGATCGAGGGCGCCGACAGCGCCACCGTCAACGAGTGGGCCAGGAAGCTGGTGGCGCAGATGGCGACCAGGAAGGAATTGCGCAACGCCACCACCGACGCCGGCGCGGTCGGCGCGGCCGCCTACATCGACATCGACCGCGACACGGCCTCGCGCCTGTCGATCACGGCCGCCTCGATCGACGACGCGCTGTACAGCGCCTTCGGCCAGCGCATCGTCTCGACCATCTTCACCGAAACCAACCAGTACCGCGTGATCCTCGAAGCCCAGCAGGACGAAGCGATGTCGCTGGCGGCCCTGAGCCGCCTGCAGCTGCGCACCGGTTCCGGCCAGCCGACGCCGCTGTCGGCGGTGGCCACCATCCGCGAGGCCGAGGCGCCGCTGCAGATCGTCCACGTGGCCCAGTACCCGGCCGCCACCGTCGGCTTCGATACGGCCGAAGGCGTCTCGCTGGGCACGGCGGTGGACGCCATCCGCGCGGCGGCCGAAGAGATCAGGATGCCGAACGCGGTGTCGATGACCTTCCTGGGCGCCTCCGGCGCCTACCAGGCCTCGCTGTCGAACCAGCTGTGGCTGATCCTGGCCGCCGTGGTCTGCGTCTACATCGTGCTGGGCGTGCTGTACGAAAGCTACGTGCACCCGCTGACCATCCTGTCGACGCTGCCCTCGGCCGGCGTCGGCGCGCTGCTGGCGCTGTGGGTGACCGGGCAGGGGCTGGGCGTGATCGGGATCATCGGCATCATCCTCCTGATCGGTATCGTCAAGAAGAACGCGATCATGATGATCGACTTCGCCATCGAGGCCGAGCGCGACCAGGGCAAGTCGCCGCTGGACGCGATCCGCCAGGCCGCGCTGCTGCGCTTCCGTCCGATCCTGATGACGACCCTGGCCGCCCTGTTCGCCGCCGTGCCGCTGATGCTCGGCACCGGCGAGGGCGCCGAACTGCGCCGCCCGCTGGGCCTGGCGATCTTCGGCGGCCTGATCGTCAGCCAGCTGCTGACGCTGTTCACCACGCCGGTGATCTACCTGGCCTTCGACCGCCTCGCGCGTCGCAAAACAGGCAAGGCGCCGAACAAGCCGGCGGAGGTCGGCGCATGAACCTGTCGCGCCCCTTCGTCGAGCGCCCGATCGCGACCGTGTTGCTGACGCTCGGGATCGCGCTGGCGGGCATCGCGGCATTCTTCGTGCTGCCGGTGTCGCCGCTGCCGCAGGTGGACTATCCGACCATCTCGGTGTCGGCCTCGCTGCCGGGCGCCAGCCCCGAGACCATGGCGTCGAGCGTGGCCACGCCGCTGGAGCGGCGCCTCGGCGTGATCGCCGGCGTCAACGAGATGACCTCGAGCAGCAGCAACGGGTCGACCCGGGTCAGCCTGCAGTTCGACCTGAACCGCAAGATCGACTCGGCCGCGCGCGAAGTGCAGGCCGCGATCAACGCCTCGCGCGTCGACCTGCCGGCCACCCTGCGTAGCAACCCGACCTACCGCAAGGCCAACCCGTCGGACGCGCCGGTGATCATCCTGGCCCTGACCTCGAAGACCCGCTCGCCGGGGCAGATCTACGAATCCGTCTCCAACCTGGTGCAGCAGCGCCTGGCCCAGGTCAAGGGCGTGGGCGAGGTCGAGATCGGCGGCGGTTCGCTGCCGGCGGTCCGGGTCGAGCTGCTGCCGTATGCGCTGAACAAGTACGGCGTCTCGAGCGAGGACGTGCGCGCCGCGATCCAGTCGACCAACGCCAACCGCCCCAAGGGCGCGATCGAAGGGGCGGGCAACCGCTTCCAGATCTATTCGCAGCCCGCCGGCAGCCAGGGCGGACGCACGGCGGCCGAGTACCGCGACCTGGTGGTGGCCTGGCGCGATGGCGCCGCGATCCGCCTGCGGGACGTGGCGGAAGTCATCGACGGCGTCGAGAACGTCAATACCCTCGGCCTGTTCAACGGCCAGCCGGCCGTCATCGTGCTGGTGACGCGCCAGCCGGACGCCAACGTCATCGAGACCGTGGACGGGGTGCGCGCGCTGCTGCCCTCGCTGCAGGCGCAACTGCCGGGCGACGTGACCCTGCAGGTGGCCTCGGACCGCACCAGCTCGATCCGGGCTTCATTACACGAGATCGAGTTCACGCTGATCCTGTCGATTGTCCTGGTGGTGCTGGTGGTGAGCGTGTTCCTGCGCAGCGTGCGCGCCACCGTGGTGCCGGCCGTGGCCACCATCGTGTCCCTGCTCGGCACCTTCGGCGTCATGTACCTGCTCGGCTTCAGCCTGAACAACCTGTCCCTGATGGCGCTTACGGTGGCGACCGGCTTCGTGGTCGACGACGCCATCGTGGTGCTGGAAAACACGGCGCGCCACATCGAGAGCGGCATGGACCGCATGAAGGCGGCCCTGCTGGGCGCGCGCGAAGTGGGCTTCACCGTGCTGTCGATCTCGCTGTCGCTGGTGGCGGTGTTCATTCCGCTGCTGTTCATGGGCGGGCAGGTGGGGCGGCTGTTCCGCGAGTTTGCCGTGACCCTGTCGGTGGCCGTGATGATCTCGCTGGTGATCTCGCTCACCACCACGCCCATGATGTGCGCCTGGCTGCTGCGCCGGGAGGACAAGGAGAAGCAGCCGGGGCGTCTGGCGCGCTGGTCGGAGAAGGGCTTCGGCCGGGTGCTGCGCAGCTACGAGCACGCGCTCGACTGGGCGCTCGACAGCAAGCTGCTGGTGATGGTGATCCTGGCCTTCGTGGTCGGCCTGAACGTCTACCTGTTCTCGGCCGCGCCGAAAGGCTTCTTCCCGCAGCAGGACACCGGCCAGATCAACGGCGGCATCCGCGCCGACCAGAGCATCTCCTTCCAGGCCATGCAGGACAAGCTGCGCCAGCTCGTGAACATCATCCGGCGCGATCCGGCGGTGGACACGGTGGTCGCCTTCACCGGCGGCGGGCGTGCGGGCGGCGGTTTCATGTTCATGAACCTCAAGCCGATCGACGAGCGCAAGGAAGGAGAGGCCGGCCAGGCCGTGATCGCCCGCCTGCGTCCCCAGCTGGCCCGGGTGACCGGCGTGTCGATCTTCCTGAACCCGGTGCAGGACCTGCGCATGGGCGGGCGCTCCAGCAACTCGACCTACCAGTACACCCTCAAGAGCGACAATGCCGACGACCTCAAGCAATGGGCCACGCGCCTGGCCGAGGCGATGAAGCGCCAGCCGGCGCTGATCGACGTCGACACCGACCAGGCCGAGAACGGGGTCGAGACCTTCGTCACCATCGACAAGGAGACCGCCGCGCGCCTGGGCATCAATACGCGCGACGTCAACAACGCCCTGTACAACAACTTCGGCCAGCGCCAGGTCGCCAACATCTACGACGAGCTGAACCAGTACCACGTGATCATGGGCGTGGCCCAGCGCTACGCCCAGTCGCCGGAGGCGCTGCGCGACGTGTACGTGCCGGCGCGCGGCGGAGGAACCTCGGCCTCGTCCGGCGCGTCCGCCACGGCCGCTTCCACTTCCGCAGCGGGAGCGACGGGCACGGCCACGGGCGGGGCGGGGACCACGGGCAGCGGCGGCACGGCGTCGGCGCCCGCCAACCTGACCGCGGCGCGCGACCCCTCCAGCGGCTCGGCGCTGTCGACCAGCGCCACCCGCATGGTGCCGCTGATGGCCATCGCCAGCTTCGCCGAAAGCTCCACCCCGACCTCGGTCAACCACCAGGACGGCGAGCTGGCGACCACGGTGTCCTTCAACCTGGCCGAAGGCTACAACCTCGACGACGGCCAGGCTGCGGTGAAGCAGGCCGAGGCCGACATCGCGATGCCGTCCAATGTGCGCGGCAGCTTCCAGGGCACGGCGCGCGCGGCCGAGGAATCGAACAAGGAGCAGCCCTTCCTGATCCTGGCCGCCATCGTCGTCATCTACATCGTGCTGGGCATCCTGTACGAAAGCCTGGTGCACCCGGTGACGGTGCTGTCCACCTTGCCCTCGGCCGGCGTGGGCGCGGTGCTGGCCCTGCTGATGTTCAAGATGGAGTTCTCGATCATCGCGCTGATCGGGGTGTTCCTCCTGATCGGCATCGTCAAGAAGAACGCGATCCTGATCATCGACTTCGCGCTCGAGGCCGAGCGGGCGCGCGGCCTGAGCGCCGTGGCGGCGGTGCGCGAAGCCTGCCTGCTGCGCTTCCGCCCGATCCTGATGAC
>DAMCRY010000198.1:0-7384 GCA_032115075.1 Massilia sp. | reverse complement strand
CGCGCGCTGGCCGAGGTGCGGGCCCGCAACGCCTCCCTGAGCGAGGTGCGCCAGGCCGAACGCGACCTGAACACCTACCCGGGCACCGAGGACGAGGCGCGCGCCCTGTGGACCGAACGTCGCGACGCCAACCTGGCGCGCGCCCGTCCGCCCGAGCCGCACGCCACGCCGTTCCCCGGCGCCACGGAAGAAGAGTCGGACAAGCGCCGCAACAACTTCCTGGCCGTGGTGTTCTGCCTGATGTTCGGCACCGCCGCCCTGCCGCACATCCTGATGCGCGCCTACACCACGCCCTCGGTCAACGAGACCCGGGTGTCGGTGTTCTGGACCCTGTTCTTCATCCTGCTGATCTACCTGACCATCCCCGCGCTGGCGGTGCTGGCCAAGTACGACATCTACACCTCGCTGGTAGGCAGCGACTACACCTCCCTGCCGACCTGGATCTCCTACTGGGCCAACGTGGACAAGGTCTCGCCCCTGATCAGCGTGACCGACATCAACGGCGACGGCGTGGTGCAGCTGGCCGAGCTGGCGATCGACGCCGACGTGCTGGTGCTGGCCACGCCGGAGATCGGCGGCCTGCCCTACGTGATCTCGGGCCTGGTGGCGGCCGGCGGCCTGGCGGCGGCGCTGTCCACCGCCGACGGCCTGCTGCTGGCGATCTCGAACGCGCTGTCGCACGACGTCTACTACAAGATGGTCGACCCGGGCGCCTCGACCCAGAAGCGGGTGACGATCTCCAAGCTGCTGCTGCTGGCGGTGGCCTTCATCGCCGCCTATGCGGCGTCGCAGCGGCCGGCCGACATCCTGTCCCTGGTCGGCGCGGCGTTCTCGCTTGCCGGCTCCACGCTGTTCCCGGTGCTGGTGCTGGGGGTGTTCTGGAAGCGCGCCAACCATACCGGGGCGCTGGTCGGCATGACCGCCGGCTTCCTGGTCTGCCTGTGGTACATGCTGCGCGCCAGCCCGACGCTGGGCGGTAGCCTGGACCAGTCCTGGCTCGGCATCCAGCCGCTGGCGGCGGGCGTGTTCGGGGTGCCGGCAGGGCTGCTGGCGACGGTGCTCGGCAGCCTGCTCAGCGCGCCGCCGAGCCAGAGCAGCCAGGGGATGGTCGACTACATCCGCGCGCCGGAACAGGAGTCATAAGGAACGCGGACCGGAGGAATGCATGCGTTGCGCATGAAAGCGTGCCGAACCGTTTTGCCGGCGCTTCAATACTGATATCGTGGCTGCGCCCCAATGGCCCAACACGATCCAGAAGCCTCCATGACGCCCCTTGTTTCCCGCACGCTGCATGCCGTCGTCCTCGCCGCCGTCGCCACCTTCGCCCTGCCCGCGGCCCATGCCCAGGCGCCGGTGCCGATCGACGCATTCTTCTCCAACCCGCAACTGCAGGACGCGGCGCTGTCCCCGAGCGGCCGCTTCCTGGCCGCGATCTCGGGCGCGCCCGGCCGGCGCGACGCGCTGGTCGTGGTCGACCTGCAGGACAGCAAGCCGCGGCTGGTCGCCGGCTACCAGGACGTCGACATCCTCGCTTTCCAGTGGGTGAACGACGAACGTCTGCTGTTCAACGTCCGCGACAAGCAGACCGCTCCCGGCGGCCAGTTCCTGGCGAGCGGCCTGTATGCGGTCAACCGCGACGGCTCGGCCATGCGCCAGCTGGCGAACCGGCGCTCGCCGCAGGAGACCATGGAGACGGGAAGCCGGATCAACCGTCGCATCCTGCCCTGGAACACCTTCATGCTCGACCAGCCCGGCGCGCAGGATTCGAGCTGGGTCTACGTCGCCAGCCCCGATTACACCGATCTCGGCGAGGTGCGCACGGTCAAGCTGCTGCAGCTCGATACGCTGACCGGCCAGACTAGGTCGGTCAGGAGCCCCGGCAACGTCGACTCCTGGCTGCTCGACAACGCGGGCGAACCGCGCCTCGCCATCCAGAACGCGGGCGCCACCACCACCATCCATTACCGCGACCCGGCGGGCGACGCCTGGCGCCAGATCGCGCAGTTCGCCACCTACGCAGGCAGCCAGGACGCCTTCACCCCGATCGGCTTCGGCGGCGACGGCGCCCTGTTCGTGCTCGCCCATGCCGGCAAGGACACCGCCTCGCTGCACACCTTCGACTTCGCCGCCGGCAAGGTCGACCCGGAGCCGGTGGTGGTCACCCGCGGCTACGACTTCACCGGCGGCCTGGTGAGCCGCCGCGGCCAGGTGCTCGGCGTCGCGATCGAGACCGACGCCCTGTCGAACGTCTGGTTCGACAAGGACATGCAAGCCGTCCAGCAGGCGATCGACAAGCAGCTGCCGAGCACCGTCAACACGCTGTCGGTGCCCGCGCAAGCCGACGCGCAATGGCTGCTGGTGCAATCGTATTCGGACACGCGGCCACTGTACTTCCGCGCCTACAACCGCAAGACCGGCGCCCTGCTCCCGATCGGCGGCAGCCGCGAGGGCATCGACCCGGCCCGCATGGGCCGCCAGGAACCGGTGCGCTACAAGGCGCGGGACGGCCGCGAGATCCCGGCCCTGCTCACGCTGCCGGCCGGCGGCGCGAAGAAGAACCTGCCGCTGGTGATGCTGGTGCACGGCGGCCCTTATGTGCGCGGCAACCACTGGGGCTGGAACCCGGAGACGCAGTTCCTGGCTTCGCGCGGCTATGCGGTGCTGGAGCCCGACTACCGCGGCAGCACCGGCTATGGCCAGTCGCACTACCGGGCCGGCTGGCGCCAATGGGGCCTGGCGATGCAGGACGACATCGCCGACGGCGCGCGCTGGGCGGTCGCCCAGGGCTACGCCGACCCGCGGCGCATCTGCATCGCCGGCGGCAGCTACGGCGGCTACGCGGCGCTGATGGGCCTCGTCAAGGACCCGGACCTGTACCAGTGCGCGATCAACTCCTTCGGCGTCACCGACATCAACCTGCTCTACGACGGCCACTGGAGCTTCAAGTCCGACCTGCAGGACGACTACCGCATCCACGGCATGCCGCTGCTGGTCGGCGACCAGGTCAAGGATGCGGTCCAGCTCAAGGCGACCTCGCCGATCGAGCAGGCCGCGCGCATCACCCGGCCGCTGCTGCTGGCCTACGGCGACGCCGACCGGCGCGTGCCGATCTACCACGGCAGCAAGTTCCGCGACGCGGTGGCGGGCCACAACAAGGGGGTGGAATGGGTGGCCTATCCCGAGGAGGGGCATGGCTGGTCGCGGCCGGCGACCAGGGTGGACTTCTGGGGGCGGGTGGAGAAGTTCCTGGACAAGCACATTGGCGCCGCGGCCGCGCGCTAGGACGGGTCATGCGACATTGGGTTCCCGCCTTCGCGGGAACGACGGTCTTTGCGCTAACAACAAGCAGTTGGGCCGGCGAAGGCCGGAACCCAGGTTCGTCGCGGTTCACCACCGCAAACAAGAACGGGCGCCTCGGCGCCCGTTCTTCATCATGCACGAGAATCGTTACTGAACGATCGTCTGCGCCTGCCCTTCTTCGCGCGCGCGGATCTCGCCGATGCGGTACACGGTCTCGCCGGCCGCCTGCAGTTGCGCCATCGCCGCGTCCGCGTTCTCCTTCGCCACGATCACGGTCATGCCGATGCCGCAGTTGAACACGCGGTGCATTTCGGCGTCGACGACGCCGCCGTGCTGCTGCAGCCACTGGAACAGCGGCGGCATGGTCCACGACTTGGCGTCCAGGACGGCGGTCAGGTTATCGGCCAGCACGCGCGGGATGTTCTCGACCAGGCCGCCGCCGGTGATGTGCACCATGCCCTTCACTTCCATCGACCCCATCAGCGCCAGCAGCGGCTTGACGTAGATGCGGGTCGGCGCCATCAGGACGTCGGCCAGCTTGCGGCCGTGGAAGTCGGCTTCCAGGTCCGGCTTGGCCACTTGGATGATCTTGCGTACCAGCGAGTAGCCGTTCGAGTGGATGCCCGACGAGGCCAGGCCCAGCACGACGTCGCCCGGGGCGATCTTGCTGCCGTCGATCAGCTGCGACTTTTCGACCGCGCCGACGGCGAAGCCGGCCAGGTCGTATTCGCCGTCCGGGTACATGCCCGGCATCTCGGCGGTCTCGCCGCCCAGCAGGGCGCAGCCCGACTGTTCGCAGCCCTGGGCGATGCCCTTGACCACGGCGGTGGCGGTCGGCACGTCCAGCTTGCCGCATGCGAAATAGTCGAGGAAGAACAGCGGCTCGGCGCCCTGCACCAGGATGTCGTTGACGCTCATGGCGACCAGGTCGATGCCGACCGTGTCGTGGCGGTTCAGTTCGAATGCCAGCTTGAGCTTGGTGCCGACGCCGTCGGTGCCCGAGACCAGGACCGGTTCCTTGTACTTCTTGCTGATCTCGAACAGTCCGCCGAAACCGCCGATGCCGCCGAGGACACCTTCACGCATGGTGCGCTTGGCAAACGGCTTGATCGCTTCGACCAGGGCGTCGCCCGCATCGATATCGACGCCGGCGTCGCGGTAGGAGAGGGAAACATTAGATGGTTGGCTCATGGTATTTGGCAGCGGAGGCGGTAAAATAGAAGGCGGCGACCCAAACCTGGTCAATCCGCTATTTTAGCAAAACAGCCTCTATCGAACTTCCGTTTCTACTCGGCTTAACAGAATAACAATATCGGCATGCCCTTTTTCCTGATCCCGGAGCCTACACAATCCACGTTCCGACTGGCGCTCCAGTCAGCGCTCCGGTCGGCGCTCCGGCTGGCGGTGGCCCGATGAACTCCAGCACAGGCTTGATGACGCCATGAAACAGCTGGTGCTCGATTTAGGCGCCGAGCCGGCGCACAGCCTCGACACCTTCCAGGTGGGCGAGAACGCCGAACTGGCGCACCTGATGCACCAGTTCGCGCAGCGCGCTTCGCGCGAGCACTTCGCCTACCTGTGGGGCGACACCGGCGCCGGCAAGACCCACCTGCTGCAGGCGCTGGCGGCCAGCCCGGCCTCGCGCTACATCCCCTTCGATGCCCCGGAAGACCAGTTCGTCCACAGCCCGGACGTCACCCTCTACCTCCTCGACGATACCGACCGCCTCTCGCCGCAGCGCCAGATCGACGCCTTCGCCCTGTTCAACCAGGTGCGCGAGCACGGCGCCTACATGGTCTGCACCGGCCCGGTGCCGCCGGGCGTGCTGGGGGTGCGCGAGGACCTGCGCACGCGCATGGGCTGGGGCCTGGTCTACCAGATCAAGGGCCTGTCCGACGACGAGAAGATCGCGGCGCTGACCCAGGCTGCCGAAGCGCGCGGTTTGACGCTGTCGGCCAGCGTGTTACCCTATTTGTTGTCTCACTTCAAGCGCGACATGCGGTCGCTGGCGACGATGCTGGACGCCCTCGACCAATATTCGCTCGAGACCCAGCGCCCGGTCACCCTGCCGCTGCTGCGTGATTTATTGCTGCAAGAAAACCAGCAGTCGGAACCCAAAGAATGAAAAACCTTGCGCTGTTCGACCTCGACCACACCCTGCTGCCGATCGATTCGGACTACGAATGGGGCGAGTTCCTGGTCCGTATTGGCGCGGTGGACGAAACCGCCTTCCGCCGCCGCAACGACGAATTCTTCGCCCAGTACCAGGCGGGCGTGCTGGACCCGGTCGAGTACCTCGAGTTCGCCCTCGGCACCCTGGCGCGCTTCCCGCGCGCCGAGCTGGACGCCCTGCGCGAGCGCTACATGGCGGAAGTCATCGATCCGGCCATCACCCCGCAGGCATTGAAGCTGGTGCGCGAGCACCAGCAGGCCGGCGACCTGGTCGCGATCATCACCGCCACCAACCACTACATCACGGCGCCGATCGCCGCGCGCTTCGGCGTGGAGCACCACATTGGCGCGATGCCGGAGGTCGACGCGGCCGGCAACCTCACCGGCAAGCTGGCGGGCACGCCGACCTCGGGCCCCGGCAAGGTCACCCACATGCACGCCTGGCTGGCACGCCTCGGCCACTCCTTCGACGCGTTCGAGCGCTGCCACTTCTACAGCGACTCGCACAACGACCTGCCGCTGCTGTCGATCGTCAGCCATCCGGTCGCCACCAACCCGAACGCCAAGCTCGCCGCGCACGCGCAGGCGCAGGGTTGGCCAACTATCCATCTCTTCAATGATTAAGAAATTCATCCGCAAAATCCTCGGCGTGAAAGACGACGGCCGCGACCCGACCCAACCCGTGAACCTGGGTCCGGACGAGCACAAGATCGACCCGCGCCTGGTGTCGCGCAATGCGATCACGGTGACCCAGACCCTGCAGGAAGCCGGCTTCAAGGCCTTCGTGGTCGGCGGCGCCGTGCGCGACCTGCTGCTGGGCGTGAAACCCAAGGACTTCGACATCGCCACCGACGCCACGCCCGAGCAGGTCAAGAAACTGTTCCGGCGCGCCTTCATCATCGGCCGCCGCTTCCAGATCGTGCACGTGATGTTCGGCCAGGACCTGCTCGAAGTGACGACCTTCCGCGGCAACGGCAGCGACAACGCGCCCAAGGACGAACACGGCCGGGTCCTGCGCGACAACAACTTCGGTCCCCAGCACGAGGACGCGGCGCGCCGCGACTTCACCATCAACGCGATGTACTACGATCCGGCCACGCAGACCGTGCTGGACTACCACGGCGGCATCGAGGACATCCGCGCGAAAACCCTGCGCATCATCGGCGTGCCGGAAGCGCGCTACCGCGAAGACCCGGTGCGCATGCTGCGCGTGGTGCGCTTCGCGGCCAAGCTGGGCTTCACCATCGAGCCGACCACGCGCGCGCCGATCCCGGTCATGGCGCCGCTGATCGACAACGTGCCGGCCGCGCGCGTGTTCGACGAGATGCTGAAACTCCTGCTGTCGGGCCACGCGCTGGCCTGCCTGAAGGAGCTGCGCTCGGCGGGCCTGCACCATGGCCTGCTGCCGCTGCTGGACGTGGTGCTGGAACAGCCGATCGGCATGAAGTTCGTCACGCTGGCGCTGGAATCGACCGATGGCCGGGTCAAGGCCGGCAAGGGCGTCTCGCCGGGCTTCCTGTTCGCCTCGCTGCTGTGGCACCAGGTGCTGGAGAAGTGGAACGCCTACCGCGCCGCCGGCGAGTCGCCGATCCCGGCGCTGCACCTGGCGGCCGACGACGTGCTGGAGACCCAGACCGAGAACCTGGCCCTGCAGCGCCGCATCGCCACCGACATGCGCGACATCTGGGCCATGCAGCCGCGCTTCGAACGCCGTACCGGCAAGGCGCCCTATAAACTGCTCGAGCACCCGCGCTTCCGCGCCGGCTACGACTTCCTGCTGCTGCGCTGCGAATCGGGCGAGCTGCCGGGCGAGATCGGCGAATGGTGGACCGCCTTCTATGCGGCCGAAGGCGGCGAGCGCGAAGCCCTGCTGGCGACGGCGAACCAGCGCGAGCGCGGCGCAGCGGCCCAG
>DAMCRY010000197.1:0-7414 GCA_032115075.1 Massilia sp. | reverse complement strand
GGACAAGGTGCAGGCCACGGCGCGCGCCCTGCTCGAGGACGAGGTGCTGCTGCGCCAGCGCGCCAACAGCCTGTACGCCGATGCCGCCACCTTCATCGTCAAGGCGCTCGGCAAGCCCCAGGCCCAGCTGGTCAAGCTGACCGCCGACGCGGCCGAGAAGATCCGGCGCATCGGCGTGATCGGCGAAGTCACGGGACTGGTGGCGGGCCTGCTGGCGCTGGCGGGGGCGGCCGCGACCGGCCAGGCGGCGCCGGTGCTGATGGCGCTGGACAAGGTGCACAAGCAGGTGAAGGCGATCGAGGCATTGGCGCCGAAGAAGCCCACGGCTTCCTGAGGCCCTGCCGGTTTCGGAGGGTGTGCGGCTCGACCCTGCATGGCGATCCGCCTGCGCACATGCGCCGCACGCGCGTTCAACCAGCAGGCGCATGGCCGCTCATCCTACGCAATCAGCTGCGGCCGGCTGGCCGGATCGAAATCCGCCCAGTCCCCGTCGACGATATTCCCTTCGGCCCGCTCGATGTGGCGGGCGCCGAGCTGGCGCAGCACGTCGACCGCCTTGTCGGCCAGGCCGTCGCCCCCATCGTTGTCGAAGGCGACCGCCACCAGCATGCCGGCTTCGCGCGGCGGCACACGGTTCTCGGAACTGCCCTCTTCCGCCTCGCCGCGCTCCTTCATCTTGGAAAAGCTGAACAGCGAGCCGACGTGGCCGCCCACCAGGCCGCCGACGACCGGGCCCAGCGGTCCGGTGACGGGCGAGGTGGCCGCACCGATGGCGGCGCCGACCGCACCGCCGGTGGCGACGCCCTGCACCACGCCTTCCGGCGTTTCCTTGGCGCCCGGCGACTGGATGTGGTCGCCGCCGATCGGGGTGGCGTCGTGCTGGCCCGGCTGGGACAGGTAAAAGCCGCTGATCCGGCCGGCATCGAAGCCCGCATCGGCAAGTGCGCGGCGGGCGCGTTCGACGTCCTCCTGAAGCTGGAAGCGCCCTGCAATAATCGTGGACATATCGATTCCTCCTGGAGAGTGCTTGGCTCAACTATGCGCGAGGCCCGGCTCATCCTCTGTACGCGGACGCACGCAGTCCAGCCGCCCCGGGGCCGCGCTTCAACGCCACTGGCCGTAGACCACCTGCTCCCCGAAGGATTCCTCGGCGAACACCGGTTCCGGCATCCAGGCGCGCGGCTCGAGCCGGTAATACTTGAGGAACTCCTCGTACAGGTCGGGATGCCGGGCCGCCATCGCGTGCGGCTGCTCGAAGAAACTTTCGGTGGCCACCGCGAAGAACTCGGCCGGGCTGCTCGCGCCATAATGGTCGAGCACGCCCCGCTGCCCCCACATCGCGTCACGCCGCAGGTTCGCGTAGTTGCGCGACAGGACCTCGGACCAGCTGCGGTAGCGCTCGGTGCTGCCCAGGTAGGGCGCGCCGTTGGTGCTGCCCGATTCGCTGTCGAGCTGGTGGGCGAACTCGTGCAGCACCACGTTGTGCCGCTGGCCGGGGTCCGCGGCCCAGTCGTCGGCTTCGCCGGCGTTTCCGGCTGAAGCGCCGGCGCGGCGCACATGGTCCCAGGACAGGATCACGCGGCCGTCGCCCCAGGATTCGCCCAGCAGGTCCTGGCGCTGTTCGGTGACGACGCCGGCCGCGTCGATCTCGCGGCGCGGCACCAGGAAGGCGCCCGGATACACCAGCACCGCGTGCAGGCTCGGATAGACCTTGGCCGGCATGGCGTCGCCGGCCCGCCCCAGCACCAGCAGACAGGCCTGGCCGGCGATCGTCACGCGCATCTCGTCGGTGATCTCGAGGCCGGCGCAGCCGATGAAATTCTTTTCGGTGAGGAACTGCTGGACCAGGCGCTGCAGGCGCTGCCGTTCCTGCTGGTCCATGCCCGCGTATTGCGCCACGTTGCGCGCCAGGATGGCGGCGAGCCCGGGCGCAAGCGGACGCGCCAGGGCCCGGCGCAGGCGCCACTTCGGCAGCAGCCAGGCCGCCAGCAATCCGGCCCCCAGCAGGCCGACGACGATCCCTTCCATCAACGCTCCCGTTCCGCCACCCACGCGACGACATCGTCGGCGCCGCCGATCCGGCGTCCGCCGACGAAGACCTGGGGCCAGGTGAGCTCGCCGCTGACGGCGCGCAGCACGCTGGTCGTGATCTTCTGGTCTTCCGAGATATCCGTGAACACGATGCCATTCTCGCGCAGGGCGGCCTTGGCGCGCGCACAATGCGGGCAGCCGGGCCGCGAGAACATGACGACGGGCTCCGGAATCTTCGCGTTCGGGTTGATATGCCTCAGCATCGTATCGGCGTCGGAAACCTCGAAGGGGTCGCCTTCGCGCTGCGGCTCGATGAAGATTTTGTCGATCACGCCGTCTTTCACCAACATCGAGTAGCGCCAGGAACGGCGGCCGAAGCCGAGGTCGCGCTTGTCGACCAGCATGCCCATGCCTTCGGTGAAGTCGCCGTTGCCGTCCGGGACCAGGGTGATGTTGTCGACGTTCTGCCCGAGCCGCCACTGGTTCATGACGAAGGCGTCGTTCACCGCGATGCACAGGATGTCGTCGACGCCGTTTTCGCGCAGCACCGGCGCCAGCTCGTTGTAGCGCGGCAGGTGGGTCGAGGAACAGGTCGGGGTGAAGGCGCCCGGCAGTGCGAACACGACCACGGTCTTGCCCTTGAACAGCTCGTCGGTACTCAGGTCCTGCCACTGGTCGTTGGGGCGCGCCTTGAAGGTCACCCGCGGAATGGGCTTGCCTTCGAGCGATTCGGCGGTGGGGAGGGTGGCGGTCGATGGCATCGGTCTTCCTTTCCTGGTGGGCGGCCGGGGCCGCATTGGGGGGCAGGTAGGGATGCTTGACGGGATTTCAACGCGCCGGCTTCAAATATTGTTGATTTGAAAAACGACGCGCACTGGGCGCGGAGAAAAAAACAAAGCCGCGCATGTAGCGCGGCATAAAGGACGACAGCGATCGTCTCTACCGGGCCGCCCCGCGGGTCTCTTCCGCGGCGGCCCGGGGCGCGCTTCAGGCGCGTTCCTTGGCAGCCTGCTGGCTCGGAGCCGGGCCGAACAGGGCGGCGACCAGCGGATCACGGGTGACCGGGCTGCGGTTCACGCGGATCGCGTAGTGGGTATCGTCGGCCAGGATGTGGAAGTGGCGGCCGCTGCCGGCCATGTTCTGCTCGCGCAGGCCCGGGCGCTCCTTGCGCGGGGCGGCGCCTTCGCGCTTCGGCTGGCAGATCGCGGCCAGGAAGGCCTTCACGCGCTCCTGGTCCGGGCAGATCTGGTAGACGGCCTTGCCCAGGTAGGTGGCGGTGCCCTCGATGTAGCGCGCCAGCTCGATCACGCCGGCTTCGCGCAGGTCGCGGATGTACTTGCGGGCGCCCGACGGCGAGAATTTCAGGAACCAGGCGATTTCGTCGGCCAGCATTTCGTGGGTCGACAGCTCGTTGATCAGCTTCTGCATGTTTTCGATCCGGCGCTGGGTGGCCGAGGTCGAGCGGACGCGCTCGATCGGCGCCAGCGAGATCGGCGCCCGTTCGGTCGGTTGCGGCGGGACGCGTTCGATCAGCGCGGAGTTGCTGGAAGTGTGCACTGCGCCGATGTCGCCTTGCACCGCGTTGTGATGGGTCGTTGCATGCATGTGGTGAGCTCCGTTTATTAGAGTGAGACTGTGTGGTCCGGGTCGCTGTGTGTCTGTTCGACACCCTGACAACACCTCGGTTCCGCTTAACTGGGCTCAAGATTGCCTGCGTCAGACCACACGGTCTGTGCGCCATCCAACATTCAACAAAATTCCTGCAAGCATTTTTGACAAACATGCTCGCCAAAGAATTTGATCTTCCTCTTGCCTGAATATTTACACACCGCACGAATTTGGCGCGCACGGCTGAGTCCTGTGGCTTTTTCGCCACTGTTGTAAAATTGCACAGCTTATGTTCCCTGGGTGCGCTACCGCACCGAGACCGGGGAACTTGCACTGTTATTCTTTATCCAACATCTGTGTCAAGGCATGCGATGTCAACAACCCTTCACCTTATGGGAGTAACCTGTGAATAATACGAAGAAGATCGCCCTGGCTGTCGCCATCCTCTGCTCCGCCGGCACCACCTTTGCCCAAGAGACCACCGACACCACCACCTCTGCAGCGGTCATCAATCCGTCGTGGTATATCCAGCCAAGCGTGATCCACGCCAAGCCCGACGCCGACTTCGGCCTGAACGACCGCGACACCGGCGGCGGCCTCAAGTTCGGTAAGGCCATCAACCAGTACTGGGACGTGCAGTTCGGCGGCAGCCAGGTCCGCTTCGAAGAAGGCCAGGCGCGCTACCGCCAGACCCTGTTCGGCGTGGACGCGCTGCTGATGCTGTCGCGTGAGCGCTTCCGTCCCTTCGTGCTGTTCGGCCTGGGCGTCGAGCGCGACAAGGTCGACAACCCGCTGCGCCGCGTCGAGCACAATTCCCCATACGGCACCGTCGGCATCGGCTTCCAGGCCAGCCTGACCCCGCAATGGTCGCTGCAGGCCGACCTGCGCAGCGTGCGCGGCTTCCTGCGCCACGATGAAGAGTTCGGCTTCAAGCGCGCCAACAACAAATACCTGACCGTCGGCCTGAACTACGCGTTCAACCCGCCGCCGGCACCGCCGGCACCGGCTCCGGTCGTGGAAACCCCGCCGCCGGCACCGGCTCCGGAACCGGCACCGGCCCCGGTCGCGCCGCCGCCGCCGCGCTTCGAGAAAGTGACGCTGGAAGCGACCAAGCTGTTCGAGTTCGACAAGGCCGACATCATCATGCCGTCGCCGAAGCTGGACGAAATCGCTTCGGCCCTGCAAGCCGACACCAGCATCACCAACGTCGACATCACCGGCTACACCGACCGCCTGGGTTCGGAAAAGTACAACCTGAAGCTGTCGGAGCGCCGCGCCAACGCCGTGCGTGATTACCTGGTCAGCAAGGGCGTCGACGGCAACCGCCTGAAGGCCTACGGCAAGGGCGAAGCCAACCCGCTGGTCCAGTGCAACGAGAAGAACCGCGCTGCCCTGATCGCCTGCCTGGAACCGAACCGCCGCGTCGAGGTCGAGCAGATCACCATCGAAAAACGCGTGCAGTAATCCAGCTGGCCACGCCGGGCCCAGCCTCGCCCTTTGCGGCGGGCCGGGCCACAGCGTGCGGCTGTACACGACAGGGGGCTTCGGCCCCCTTTTTACTTGGAGGATAGGATATGGCCGATAGAAAGTGGCTACCATACTCGCGTGAACTGGTGCGCGTCATGCGCTGCGCCTTCACCGAATGGCTCGATCACCGCGCATCGAGCAAGGGCGCGGCGCTTGCCTTCTACACCCTGTTCTCGCTGGCGCCGATCCTGGTGCTGGTGATCGCCATTGCCGGCTTCTTCTACGGCACCGAAGCAGCACAGGGGCAGTTGCTCGAACAATTGCGCGGACTGGTCGGCGCCCAGGGCGCGGAAACCATCCAGACCATCCTGGCCGGCGCCCGCAACAAGGAAGACGGCATGTTCGCGACCATCGTCGCCGGCGTGCTGTTGCTGGTCGGCGCCACCACCGTGTTTGCCGAGCTGAAGGATAGCCTGGACGAGATCTGGGATGTCCCCAAGCCTCCGGAGAGCGGTTTCTGGAGCGTAGTGCGCACCCGCCTGCTCTCCTTCGGCCTGATCCTGGTGCTTGGATTCCTGCTGATGGTGTCGCTGGTGGTGAGCGCCGCGCTGGCCGTGGTCGAGAAGTACATCGGCGGCATGTGGCAGGAAGCGGCCGTGATCATGGGCTGGGTTGCCTGGGCATTCAGCTTCCTGGTGATCGCGACGCTGTTCGGCGTGATCTACAAGCTGCTGCCGCGCATCCATCTTTCCTGGCACGACGTGACCATCGGCGCACTCGGCACCGCCGCCATGTTCACGCTCGGGAAATATGCGATCGGCCTGTACATCGGCAACAGCGGCGCCGCCGACAGCTTCGGCGCGGCCGGCTCCCTGATCGCGCTGCTGCTGTGGGTCTATTACTCGGCCCAGATCTTCTTCCTCGGCGCCGAGTTCGCGCGCCAGTATGCGCTCAAGCTGGGCAGCCTGAAGCACAAGCCGAGCGAGGAAACCGGGGACAAGAAAAAGGACCAGGACAAGCCGCAGCAGCCGACCGCGACCTGGAAAGGCGGGCGCGCCGTGTGAGTACGAAGCACGGGGACGGGCGGACCGCGATCCGCCCTGCCCGGGGTGGCCGGCGCGGCCGGCCGCCCTACTCTCCCAGCAGTTCCGCCAGGACTTCCATCCCCTCGACCCGCTCGGCCACCACCTTCAGCACCATCACCACCGGCACCCCCAGCAGCAGGCCCCACATCCCCCACAGCCAGCCCCAGAACAGCAGGCTCACGAACACCGCCGCCGGGTTCATCCTGGCGATCCGTCCCGTCATCCAGGTGGCGACCACCATGCCGACCAGGGTCGCGATGCCGAGCGAGGCACCGGCCACCAGGATCACCATGCGCAGCGATTCGAACTGGAAGAAGGCCACGGCGCCGGTGGCGATGGTGATCAGGAGCGGTCCGAAGTACGGCACGACGTGGGCCACGCCGGCGAAGGCGGCCCAGGCGCCCGCGTTTTCCAGGCCGATGGCGCGCAGCGCCGCCCAGGTCAGCAGCGCCAGCAGCACGTTGGTCACGAGCAGCATGAACATATAGGCCTGGATCGCATTGTTCATGTCGTCCAGGATGTGCACGGTCACCTTCTTGCGCGTGAGCGAGGGTCCGGTAAGCTTGACCAGCTTGCGCTTGAAGGTGTCGCCGGCGAGCAGCAGGAAAAACACCAGGAACACCACCATGGTCGCCTGCGACAGGAAGGTCGCCAGGCCGACCGAGCCGGCCAGCACCCAGTCCATCACCCGGATATTGCTGCCCGCGGCAGGCACCGGCGGAACCGACTGGGTACGCTTCTGGATCGCCTTGCGCTGGTCGCCGCCGGTGGCATTGGAGGCGGCGCGCTCGATCTCGGCGGCGGCGGCCTGCACCTGCTGGATGGTCGAGCGCTGGCCGGTGTTGCTGGTCAGGATGCGCGTGACCTTGTGCGTGAGCGCCGGCAGCTCGTCGAGAATGTTGAAGAATTCGCCTTGCAGGCGGTACAGGGTGCCGCCCATGGCACCCAGGATCAGCGCGGTCACGAGGGTCGCGCCGACGACGCGGCGCACGTGCCAGCGTTCCAGCCAGCGCACCACCGGGTTCAGGGTATAGGCGATGAAGATGCCGAGCAGCAGCGGCACGAAGAATTTCTGCGCCCACTGGAGCGCGAACACGCAGGCGATGGTGGCCAGGATGCCCAACGACAGCCCGCGCGCATTGACGTGGACCGGCAGGCGCAGGCCACCCGCGTGCAGCGCGAGCTCGTCCCCGTGCGCGGCCGGGGATGCGGCGCGGGGCTCG
>DAMCRY010000196.1:0-7464 GCA_032115075.1 Massilia sp. | reverse complement strand
TGCTGGCGCTGGGCGACACCGTGTTCGGCCCCGCGCCCGACACCCACCCCGGCGTGCGCTGGCTGCTGCACGCGCTGCCCGGCACGCGGCCGGACTGCGACCCGCACGAGGTCGACACCGGCTGGGCCTTCCCGGATGGCGGCTACTTCCTGTTCGGCAACCATTTCGGGGAAGAGCAGGAGATCAAGGGCCTGCTCGACTGCGGTCCGCTCGGCTACCTCGGCATCGCCGCCCACGGCCACGCCGACGCGCTGGCATTGACCTTGTCGGTGGCGGGCGAGGAGTGCCTGATCGATCCTGGCACGTATTCCTACTGGCAAGAGCAGAAGTGGCGCGACTATTTCCGCGGCACGTCGGCCCACAACACGGTGCGCATCGACGGGCAGGACCAGTCGACCAGCGGCGGGCGCTTCATGTGGCTGCGCAAGGCCCAGGCCCACATCGACCGCATGCCGAGTTCGCCGCACGAATTCGATTTCCGCGGCTCGCACGACGGCTATACGCGCCTGGCCGACCCGGTGCGCCACATGCGCAGCGTGCGTTTCGACGGCGCCAGCAACACCCTGACCGTGCGCGACGAGGTGTCGGCGCGCAAGCAGCACAAGGTCGAGCAGTTCTGGCACTTCGCGCCCGAGCTCGACGTGCGCCTGACCAGCCACGGCCTGTCGGTGCGCGGCAAGCGCTTCGTGCTGCAGATGCAGGCCAGCGGCGCCGACCTGCAGCTGGAGCTGGTGCGCGGGGCCGAGAATCCGCCGCTCGGCTGGTGCTCGCGCACCTACGAATCGAAGCGCCCCTGCGAGGTGCTGCGTATCACGAGCGTATCGTCCGCCGTCCCGGTCGAATGCAGGTTTACAATCACGTTTATCTGATGACAAGAAAGCCCATGGATCGCCCATGCTGATTTACCTCGTTGCCGGCGCCCGACCGAACTTCATGAAGATCGCGCCGATCGTGCGGGCGCTGCAGGGCCAGGACGTGCTGTCGTTCAAGATCATCCACACCGGCCAGCACTACGACCGCGAGATGAACGACGTGTTTTTCGAGGAACTGGGCATCCCGCAACCGGACGTGTTCATGGCGGCCGGCGGGGGCAGCCACGCCCAGCAGACCGCCAGGATCATGGTGGCCTTCGAGGAACTCTGCACGGCCGCGCCCCCGGCCGCGGTACTGGTGGTGGGCGACGTGAATTCCACGCTGGCCTGCTCGATCGTGGCCAAGAAGCTGAACATCCCGGTGGCCCACGTCGAGGCCGGCCTGCGCAGCGGCGACATGGCGATGCCGGAAGAAATCAACCGCCTAGTGACCGACAGCATCTCGGACTGGTTCTTCGCCACCGAACCCGCCGCCGTCGCCCACCTGCGCCGCGAGGGCAAGCCGGACTCGGCCGTGCACTACGTCGGCCATGTGATGGTCGACAACGTGCTCTACCAGGCCGGCAAGCTGGCCGGGGCCGACACGTCGGGCTTCGAGGCCGGCGCCTTCAAGGCCCGGCATGCCGGCGGCTATGGGGTGGTGACCCTGCACCGTCCCAGCAACGTCGACGAGCCGGCGACCTTTGCCCGCATCGCCGGCGCGCTGAAGCAGATCGCCGCGGACCTGCCGCTGATCTTCCCGGTGCACCCGCGCACCCGGGCCAACATCGGGAAGTTCGGCATCGACTTGGGGCCCGACGTCACGCTGGCCGGGCCGCAGGCCTACATGGCCTTCCTCGACCTGTGGAAGGACGCCGCCGTGGTGCTGACCGACAGCGGCGGCCTGCAGGAAGAAACGACGGCGCTGGGCGTGCCCTGTATCACGATCCGCGAGAACACCGAACGCCCGGTGACGGTCGACGAAGGCTCGAACGTGCTGGCCGGGACCGATCCCGACGCCATCGTGCGCGAAGCGCGCAAGGTGCTGGCCGGCCAGGGCAAGCAGGGCCGCCGCCCGCACCTGTGGGACGGCAAGGCGGCCGAGCGCATCGTCGCCGTGCTGGCGCGCGAACTGAGGGAGAAAGCAGCATGAGCGATCACGACAGTGCGCGCATCACCCTGATGGGCTGCCAGGTCGACAACCTGACGATGGAAGAAACCCTGGGCCGGGTCGAGGGTTTCATACAAAGCGGCTTGCCGCACCAGCACGTGGTGGTGAACGTCGACAAGCTGGTCAAGGCCAGCCGCGATCCGGAACTGCGACAGATCATCAACGACTGCGCGCTGGTCAACGTCGACGGCATGCCGGTGGTGTGGGCGTCGCGCCTGCTCGGCAAGCCGCTCAAGGAGCGGGTCGCCGGCGTCGACCTGTTCGAGGCGCTGATGCGGCGCGCCGGCGAAAAGGGATGGCGCGTGTTCCTGCTGGGCGCGCGCGAGGAAGTCGTCAGCCAGGTCGCCGAGACCTACGGGCGCAAGTACCCGCGCCTGGTCCTGGCCGGCTACCGCAACGGCTACTGGAAGGGGGAAGAGGAAGAGGCGCTGGTCGCCGAGCAGATCCGCGCCAGCCGCGCCGACCTGCTGTTCGTGGCGATCAGCTCGCCGAAGAAGGAACAATTCCTCGGCAAGTACCAGGCCCATATGCGGATTCCCTTCGCGATGGGTGTCGGCGGCACCTTCGACGTCGCCATCGGCAAGGTGAAGCGGGCCCCGCTCTGGATGCAGAAATCCGGGCTCGAGTGGTTCTACCGCTTCCTGCAGGAGCCGCGCCGTATGTTCCGGCGCTACTTCATCGAAGACATGGCCTTCGTCGGGCTCTTCATCAAGGAAGCGCTCAAGGGCAAGCCGGTGAAACAGGGATAGGGCGGCCACAGAAGCCGTCCATGCAAGAACACGAAGGCCCCAGCACAAGAATACGAATGTGGAGACCGTATGCCTGTGACGCCCGTCGCCTTCGCGCGGCAGGCGCCGCTAGCGTGCGTGGATTTCCGGCATGGCCGTGATATGCTGCGCCGTTGCTTGTCATATTACTAATATATTCTACATATCACAGAGAGCAAAAACACATGAAAATCCTGGTTACTGGCGGTATGGGTTATATCGGTTCGCACACCGTCGTCGAACTCCAGCAGGCCGGCCACGACGTGGTCGTGGTCGACAACCTCTCCAACGCCGTGGTCTCGGTGCAGGAGCGGGTGCAAAGAATCACCGGCAAGGCATTCCAGTTCGAGGAAGCCGACATCCGCGACCGCGCGGCCATGGAGCGCATCTTCGGCGCCCACAAGGTCGAGGCCGTGATCCACTTCGCCGGCCTGAAAGCCGTGGGCGAATCGGTGGCCCAGCCGCTGCGCTACTACGACAACAACGTCAACGGCAGCGTGATCCTGTTCGAGACCATGGCCAAGTTCGGCGTGAAGACCATCGTGTTCTCGTCCTCGGCCACTGTCTACGGCGACCCGGCCTCGGTGCCGATCCGCGAGGACTTCCCGCTGTCCGCCACCAATCCCTACGGCCGCAGCAAGCTGATGATCGAGGATATCCTGCGCGACCTCGCCAAGGCCGAGCCCGACTGGCGCATCGCCCTGCTGCGCTACTTCAACCCGGTCGGTGCCCACGAGAGCGGCCTGATCGGCGAAGAGCCGAACGGCATCCCGAACAACCTGGTTCCCTACATCGCCCAGGTCGCCAACGGCCAGCGCGACAAGTTGTCCGTGTTCGGCGGCGACTACCCGACGCCGGACGGCACCGGCCTGCGCGACTACATCCACGTCGTCGATCTTGCGATCGGCCACGTGAAGACCCTCGACCGCCTGGCCAAGGGGCCGGGCATCGTCACCTACAACCTCGGCACCGGCCGCGGCAACAGCGTGCTGGAAATGGTGAAAGCCTTCGAGCAAGCCTGCGGCCGTCCGATTCCCTACCAGATCGTCGACCGCCGCCCCGGCGACGTGGCCAAGTGCTACGCCGACCCGGCCAAGGCCCGCGAAGAGCTGGGCTGGACTGCCGAGCGTGATGTCGCTCAAATGTGCGCCGACGTATGGCGCTATCAAACCACAGCCAAATAAACAAACTCATTTACATTAAGGACGGTCTGATGAAAGCCATGATTCTCGCTGCAGGCAAGGGCACGCGTGTGCGCCCGCTGACCTATGACCTGCCAAAACCCATGATCCCCCTGCTGGGCAAACCCGTGATGGCCTACCTGGTCGAACACCTCAAGAAGCACGGCGTGACCGAAATCATGGTCAACGTCAGCTGGCTCCACGAGAAGATCGAGGAGTACTTCGGCGAGGGCGAGCAGTTCGGGGTCCAGATCGGCTACTCCTTCGAGGGCTACATCAAGGACGACGGCGAAGTCGTCCCCGAACCGATCGGCTCGGCCGGCGGCATGAAGAAGATCCAGGAATTCGGCGGCTTCTTCGACGACACCACCATCGTCCTCTGCGGCGATGCCCTGATCGACCTCGACCTGAAGGCCGCGCTGCTCGAGCACCGCCGCAAGGGCGCGATGGCCTCGGTCATCACCAAGGAAGTGCCGTGGGACAAGGTCTCGTCCTATGGCGTGGTCGTTACCGACGCCGACGGCCGCATCACCGAATTCCAGGAAAAACCGAGCGAGAAAGAAGCCAAGTCCAACTTCATCTCGACCGGCATCTATATCTTCGAGCCGGAAGTCATCGACCTGATCCCGTCGGGCGTGCCCTTCGACATCGGTTCCGAGCTGTTCCCCCTTCTGGCAGAGCGCGGCCTGCCGTTCTACGCCCAGGGCCGCCCCTTCAACTGGCTCGACATCGGCACCATGAGCGACTACTGGGAAGTGCTGCAGACCGTGCTGACCGGCGAAGTCAACCACATGGACGTGCCCGGCATCCAGATCGAGCCGGGCGTCTGGACCGGCCTGAACACCAGCATCGACTGGAACGGCACGGTCATCGAGGGTCCGGTCTACATCGGTTCCAACGTCCGCATCGAGGCGGGCGCCCGCATCGTCGGCCCGACCTGGATCGGCCACGGCAGCCACATCTGCGAGGGCGCCGAAGTCGTGCGCAGCGTCTTGTTCGAATACACACGGGTGTTGCATGATGTAACATTGCATGAAATGATAGTTTTCAAGGATTACAGTGTCGACCGCAAGGGCGAGATGAAACACGCCTCGGAATACTCGTCCGAGGAATGGGTCAACGCGCGCGACCGCCGTCGCTCGCGCCGCAAGGAAGAGGCCAGTCAGGCCGGCACTGAGTTAGAAAAAATTTCGGAGAAAGTTAGCGCATGAAAATTTATCCAGTCATCCTCTCCGGCGGCGCCGGCACCCGCCTGTGGCCGCTGTCGCGTGCGGTATTGCCCAAGCAGCTCCTGCCGCTGGTCGCCGACAAGACCATGTTGCAGGAGACCGCGCAACGCGTGGCCGGCTGGCCGGGAGTGATGGCGCCTCTGGTGGTCTGCGGTAACGACCACCGTTTCATGGTGGCCGAGCAATTGCGCGAGATTGGCATCACGCCGCTCGGCATCCTGCTCGAGCCGGTCGGCCGCAACACCGCTCCGGCGGTGGCGGCCGCCGCCAACTACCTCAAGAGCATCGATCAGGAAGCGCTGATGCTGGTGCTGCCGGCCGACCACGTGATCGAAAACGGCGCCGCCTTCCGCGACGCCGTCGAGCGCGCCGTGACCCTGGTGGGGCAGGGCAAGCTGGCCACCTTCGGCATCGTGCCGAAGTCGCCGGAAACCGGCTACGGCTACATCCGCCGCGGCGAGCAGGTCGCCAACTGCGGCGACTGCTATTCGGTGGCGCGCTTCGTCGAGAAGCCGGATGCCAGCACGGCCCAGTCCTTCCTGGACGAGGGCGGCTACTACTGGAACAGCGGCATGTTCATGTTCCAGGCCCAGCGCTTCCTCGACGAGCTGCAGCAGCATGCCCCCGGCATCGCGCTGGCGGCCGAGAAGGCCGTGAGCACCGGCTACCGCGACCTCGACTTCTGCCGCCTGGAAGAACAGGCGTTCTCGGACAGCCCGTCCGACTCGATCGACTACGCGGTGATGGAAAAGACCCGCGACGCCGCCGTGGTGCCGGCCGACATCGGCTGGAACGACGTCGGTTCCTGGTCGGCGCTGTGGGAAGTCCAGCCCAAGGACGCCGACGGCAATGCCCAGCGCGGCGACGTCTACCTCGACGGCGTGAAGAACTCGCTGGTGCGCGCCGAATCGCGCATCGTGGCGGTGGTCGGCGTGGAAGACATCGTCGTGGTCGAGACCCAGGACGCTGTGCTGGTCACCCACAAGGACCAGGTGCAGCGCGTCAAGCAGGTGGTCGACCACCTGAAGTCGAAGGCGCGTACCGAGCACCTGCACCACACCCGCGTGTACCGCCCGTGGGGCCACTACGAGGGCATCGATGCGGGCGACCGCTTCCAGGTCAAGCGCATCACGGTCAAGCCGGGCGAGAAGCTGTCGCTGCAGATGCACCACCACCGCGCCGAACACTGGGTCGTGGTGTCGGGCACCGCGCGCGTGACCTGCGGCGACAAGGTGAGCCTGCTGTCCGAGAACGAATCGACCTATATCCCGATCGGCATGAACCACCGCCTGGAAAACCCGGGCAAGCTGCCGCTGCACATCATCGAGGTGCAGTCCGGCAGTTATCTCGGCGAGGACGACATCGTCCGCTTCGAGGACATCTACAAGCGCGCCTGAAGCCGCTCCCTACGGTCTGGTCCGGACCCGTCCGGCCCTGCCGCCATACCGGGCGGCGGGGCCGTTTTCATATGGCGCTTGCACAGCGGTACCGTGCGAACCCCTTCCTGAACGCGGACGTAGAATGCCGCGACGTGAACCGACGAGGGGATCATCATGAAAGCATCCGTTGCGGCCGGCACCCTGGCCATGACCATGACCCTGGGCCTGGCGGCTCCGGCGGCGCAGGCGCAGGGGCAGGGCCAGGTGGGCGGCTCCCTGCTGGACCTCACCCTGTACGGCCAGCTCGAACGCTGGCTCGGCGCCGGCCCGCTCGACCTGCGCAACATCTACGCGCGCCAGCTGGGCAACAATTCGCGCGACTTCCACGCGGCCGCCGACGGCGCCGGCATGACCTTCACCCTGCTCCAGGTCAGCAACGACCTCGGCGACAGCTGGATCGTCGGCGGCTACAATCCGCAGAGCTGGTCCTCGACGGACGGCTGGCACGAAACGCCGCGCGACTGGCAGCGCACCGCCTTCCTGTTCAACTACACCGACCCCCAGATCTGGCGGCAGGTCCTGAGCGACAACATCCTGCCCAACCGCGGCCTGCGCCAGACCTACAACGAGCCCAACCACGGCCCGACCTTCGGCGCCGGCCCGGACCTGTTCGTCAACGACCGCCTGAACGCCGCCCTGTCCTGGCAGGTCAGCTATGGCGGCGGCGAGGAAGGCATCAGCATCGTCGACGGCAGCACGGGCGGCCAGCTGTTCCGGGTCGACGCGCTGGAGGTGTATTCGATCTCGCTGGTGCCCGAGCCGGGGCAGAACGCCATGCTGGCGGCCGGCCTCGGCCTGCTCGGCTGGGCGGCCTGGCGGCGCCGAG
>DAMCRY010000195.1:0-7472 GCA_032115075.1 Massilia sp. | reverse complement strand
CGATACCCCGGCGTTGCAGGCGGCCCGGCGGCTGCGGGGGCCGGCCGGAGGTCCCGGTGCCGGGCTGTGACGCCCTGCAACGCCACACCGCCGTTTGCGCCCGAAGGCGCGGCAACGGCCCCGGACTGCCTTATAATATCGGGTTGTCCTATCCCGCTATGCCGCCATGTCCCACGCCGCTACCCAAGTCAATATCGCCGCTTACAAATTCGTCACCCTCGAGAATCTCGAGGAGATGCGCGCGCAGTACCAGGCGCAGTGCCTCGAACTCGGCCTGAAGGGCACCGTCCTCCTGACCCCCGAAGGCATCAATATGTTCGTGTCCGGTCCGCGCGAGAGCATCGACCGCTACCTGGACTGGGTGCGCAGCGACGCGCGCCTGGCCGACCTCGAATGGAAAGAAAGCCTCTCGGCCGAGCAGTCGCACAAGCGCATGCTGGTGAAGATCAAGAAGGAGATCATCACCATGCGCATGCCGCTCATCAAGCCGGAACTCGGCCGCGCGCCCAGCGTCGACGCGAAGACGCTCAAGCGCTGGCTCGACCAGGGCCACGACGACGACGGCGTGCCGGTGGTGATGATGGAAACCCGCAACGCCTTCGAGGTCGACGTCGGCACCTTCGAGAACACGCTCGACTACCGCATCGAGAAATTCACCGAATTCCCGGAAGTCGTCGCCAGCCACAAGGACGAGCTCGAGGGCAAGACCGTGGTGACCTTCTGCACCGGCGGCATCCGCTGCGAAAAGGCGGCGATCCACATGAAGAACATCGGCTACCAGCGCGTCTACCAGCTCGAGGGCGGCATCCTGAAGTATTTCGAGGAAGTCGGCGGCGCGCACTACAAGGGCGACTGCTTCGTGTTCGACTACCGTACCGCGCTGAACCCGAAACTGGAGCCGACCGAGACCGTCCAGTGCTTCGCCTGCCGCGCCGTGGTCACGCCGCGCCAGCAGCTTGCGCCCGAGTACGTGGTGGGCGTGTCCTGCCCGCACTGCGCAGGCAAGGCCGCGCCGTCCGCGGGCGCCGGACAGGAAGCTGCGGCCCACTGAGGCCGGCCTGCGCGGCCCGGCCTGCCCGGCCCGGCCTGCACAGCAAAAAGGCCTGGGTCGTCGCGAGACGACCCCAGGCCTTTTTTGTATCGGTACCGTGCTGCGCCAGACGCTGCCTGCGTGATGACGCGTGTCGTGCGCGGTGCCGGTGTTGCGACGTTCGCCCAGGTTTTACGGTGTGCGCCGCGTTCATGCCGTCACGGCATGTAAGAAAATTTCAAAAAACCGCTTCGAGTGAAATAATATTTCAGGCGATCATGCCATCGGCCATGAAGCCGGCCGGCATGCCGACAATGCGAGCGATGGCCGCGTCGATCTGGCCCGGGTCCATGTGCTGGGCCGCGGTCGCCAGGTCGCGCACGCCGCCGACGTAGTCGATGGCGATCTGGTTGGCGGCCGGGCCGCTGTAGGCGGTCATTTCCGCGGCGGTATCGATGCGCTCGGTGAACTCGGTGGCGACGGCGACGCGGCCGTTGAAGACCACGCGGTCGTTGTTCTGGGCGCCGTTGGCGATGAAGGTGACGGCATTGTCGAAGCTGATGATGCCGTTGTTCAGCGCGTTGACCCAGAAGTTCAGGCCATCCTGGTCGGGGGCGCGGGCGAACAGGTTGTCATAGATCTCGGTCACCAGGGCGCGGTTGTCGAGGCCAGCATACATGGTCTGGAACTCATTGGACGTCGAGAACGTCCTGGAAACGGTCTGGTAGAAATCCTGGTTGTTCTGGAGCTGGGTCTTCCAGAAGTCCAGCCCGGTCGGATCGGCGGGACGACCGAAATACGCGACATACAGCTTCTGCACCTCGTTTGTGGAATCGATAACCATCACGGCCTCCATTGAAAGTAGTGCCTAAAAATATACCGTAATCACAAAAACAGGGCGCAAAGACACTCATCCAATCGTGCGCGATTTCTCAATGAAATCAATTACATACAGAAATTTGTTTCCTTAATACACCGGGATTTCACCGGTTCCGGCGCGCCGTTTCGCAGGCCGCGAAACGCGGCAAGACCGGCTGCCATGCGCCTTCCGACGGATGAGCAACCGGCAGGCGAGCTCGGCAGAAAACCGGCTAAAAACTTATTGGAATGAAATGAAGTGTCTGGCGACTAATGAGGCCGCCAGACAAGATGTCGTCAAGACGAGACAGGTGCCGGCAAAAGTGTCTTGCGTAGCGTGGGCGGGAAACCCGCCCATCCCGCATGGACAGCCCGGCTCAGCGGAAGTAGGCCGCGATCGCCCGGATGTCTTCGCTGCCCACCTCGCCCGTGAAGGCGCGCAGGCGCAGCACGGCGATCAGGTAGGCGTAGCGCGCCTGCGCCAGGTCGCGCTGGCTGGTGAACAGCTGCTGCTGGGCGTTGAGCAGGTCGAGGTTGATGCGCACCCCGCCCTTGATGCTCTGCTCGGTCGCCGTCATCAGGAGCTTGGCCGACTCGGTCGCCTTGACCAGCGCATCGACCTTGCGCACGCTGCTCTGCACCAGGCTGTGGGCGCGGCGCACCTCGACCAGCAGCTTGTCGGTGCGCGCGTCCAGGTCGGCGCGCGCGCGCTCGTAGTTCGCGGCGGCCTGGCGGGTCTGGGCGTTCACGGCGCCGCCCTGGTAGATCGGGATGTTCACCTGCACGCCCAGGCTGCGGTTCAGGTTTTCCTGGTTGAGCGTATTGATGGTCTCGTTGTCGCCCTTGCTGTAGGACGCGACGAAGTCCACGCGCGGCAGGTGGCCCGAGCGGATGCGGCCGATCTCGAGGCGCGCGTTCTCCACCGCCAGGCGCGCCACTTCCAGCTCGTGGCTGTTGTCGATCGCGCGCTTGCTCCATTCGTCGAAGGAACCCTGGATCATCTCGCCGACGCGGAAGCCCTCGCCCAATTGGTCGAGCGTGCCGGCCGGGCCGCCGATGATGCCCTCCAGGACGTTGCGCTGCACGACGGCCTGGTCCTGCGCCTCGATCAGCTGGGCCTCGGCCAGGTCGAGCCGGGCCTTGGTCTCCAGCATGTCGGTGCGGGTGCCCTCGCCTTTTTCGAACAGGCGCTGGTTGACCTTCTGCTGCTCGGCATAGGCGTCGCGCTGCACGCGCGCCAGCGCCAGCTGGTCCTCGGCGAACAGGGCGTCGAGGTAGGCGCTCAGCACGCGCACCGCGACCTCGTTGGTGTCGACCTGGAACTGCTCGGCGCCCTGCCGGGTCTGCACCTTGCCCTGGCGGTAGCGCTGCACCGCATCGAGGTTCAGCAGCGGCTGGCGCAGCTGCACCACCGAGGAGCTGCTGGTATAGCGCGGGTGGTCGAGGCGCGTCTGGCCGGTCAGCGGATTGGTGGACTCCTGGTCCAGCACATTCTTGCTGCGGCTATAGCTGGCCGACACGCTCGGCAGCAAGCCGGAGCGCCCGAGGATGCGGTTTTCCTTCGCCACCTCGTTGGCCTGGATGCTCATGCGGTAGGTCGGGTCGTTCTTCAGCGCGGCCTCGTAGGCCTGCGTCAGGCTGACCGCGCCGGCCTGGCCCGCGGCGAACAGCGTGGACAGCGCGGCGGCCGCCAGCGCGCAGGCGCGCAGGCGCGCCGGGATGCGTCGGGTCGGGGTCATCGGCATCAGTCTCCACCCACGGCCGCCTGGGCGCGGTCGAACACCGGCTTGAGCAGGTAGTTCATCATGGTGCGCTCGCCGGTCTTGACGAACAGCTCCACCGGCATGCCCGGGATGATGTTCATCTGGTGCGCCGCGACCTTCTTCGCGCCGTCCGGCGAGACCTTCACGCGCACGGTGTAGTACGGCATGCCGGTATGCTGGTCGACCGAGCGGTCGGCCGACACCTGGGTCACTTCGCCTTCGATGTGCGGCGTCTTGTTGGTATTAAACGCCGAGAACATCAGCTCCACCGGCAGGCCCGGGTGCACCTTGTCCACCAGGTTGACCGGCAGCTGGCCCTCGACCACCAGCGGGTCGCCGCTCGGGACGATGTCCATCATCTTGTGGCCCGGCGGAACCACGCCGCCGTTGGTGAACACGGTGGAACCGACCACCACGCCGTCGGCCGGCGCCTTCACCTCGACGCTGGCAAGCTCGAACTTCTGGGCGTCCATGCGCGCCGCCAGCGCCTCGGCTTCCTTCTGCGCCTCGGTCAGCTGGGTGCGCACTTCCTTCTGGTAGTCGGACATGCGCTGGGTGCGGCGCAGGTTCAGTTCCAGCACCTGGCGCTGCGAGCGGCCGATGTTGCCGATGTCTTCCGAGATCGCACCGCCCAGCTGGGCATAGGTGCGCTCCAGGTCGAGCAGGCGGTTGCGGGCCACGTAGCCTTCCTTGGCCAGGTCGCGCATGCCGGCGAGCTGCTCCTTCAGGAAGTTGACCTGTTCCTTCTTGCTGTCGCGCGACTCTTCCAGGCCGCGGATCTGCAGCTTCAGGCCTGCGATGCTCTCGTCGACGCTCGACAGCTCGCTCTGCAGCGACATCTGGCGCGACAGCAGCAGCTGCTCCTGCAGCGACATGATCTCGGCCACGCGCGGATCGCTGCGGCGGGCGGTCAGCTCGGCCGGGAAGGCGATGCTGCGCTTGTTGGCCATCTCGGCCATCAGGCGCGCCTCGACCGCGCGAACGCTCAGGTACTGCGCCTCGGTCGACGAGAACGCCGACTGCGCCATGATCGGGTTCATGCGCACCAGCACCTGGCCGCGCTTGACCACGTCGCCGTCCTTGACGAGGATCTGCTGGATGGTGCCGCCGGACTGGTGCTGCACGGCCTGGCGGTTCGATTCCTTGGCCACGGTGCCCGACAGCGGCACGCCCTTGTCGAGCGGCGCCAGGGTCGCCCACAGCAGGAAGCCGACGAAGCCAACCACCACCACGATCCAGCCCATGCGCGCGAAGCTGCGCGCGTCGGTGTTCACTTCCACCGGGGTGACGTCGTGGGAGACGACGTCCGCGGTTTCTTTCTTGATGAGTTGCATTAGTTACCTTCTCCGGTCGTCGCGTTCGCGGCCGCCTGGGCCTGGGCGCGCTGTTGCTGCTGCATCGCCGCCTGCTGCGCCGCCTGCTGCGCCGCTTGCTGGGCGGCCTGCTGCTGGGCCGCCTGCTGCTGGGCCGCCTGCTGGGCCGCCTGCTGCTGTTGCGCCTGCTGTTGTTGCAGCATCATCTTCTGGTTCGCTTCCTGCAGCGCGGCCAGCACGTCCTTGGTCGGGCCGAAGGCCTGGACGCCGCCGTCGCGCATCAGGAGCAGCTTGTTGGTCACGCCCAGCACCGTGGTGCGGTGGGTGATCAGGACGATGGTCTTGCCGCGCTGGCGCAGGTCGAGCACCGCCTGCACCAGGGCCTGCTCGCCGACGTCGTCCAGGTTCGAGTTCGGTTCGTCGAGGACGATGACCGCGGGGTCGTCGTACATGGCGCGCGCCAGGCCGATACGCTGCTTCTGGCCGCCGGACAGGCCGGCGCCGCCGTCACCCAGCTTGGTGTCGTAGCCGTTCGGCATGTGCAGGATCATGTCGTGGACACCGGCGCGCTTGGCCGCGAGCACCACCTTCTCCGAATCGACGTCGCCGAAGCGGGCGATGTTCTCGGCGATGGTGCCGCTGAACAGCTCGATGTCCTGCGGCAGGTAACCCATGTGCGGGCCGAGCTCGCCCTTGTTCCACTGGTAGATGTCGGCGCCGTCCAGGCGCACCTTGCCCATCATGGCCGGCCACACGCCCACCAGCAGGCGCGCCAGCGTCGACTTGCCGGAGCCGCTCGGGCCGATCACGCCGAGCACGTCGCCCGGGTTGATGGCGAAGCTCAGGCCCTTGACCACCGGCGCCTTGGCGCCCGGCGGACCGGCGGTGACGGCTTCGACCGAGAGCGCGCCGTTCGGCTTGGGCAGTTCCATGCCCGCCTCGCGCGCCGGGTTGGCCTCCAGCAGCTTGCTCAGGCGCTCGAAGGCGCTGCGGGTGCTGCTCCAGGATTTCCACACCGCGATCACCTGCTGGACCGGGGCCAGCGCACGGCCGACCAGGATCGAGGCGGCGATCATCATGCCCGGGGTCATCTTGTTTTCCAGGACCAGCAGCGCACCGAAGCCCAGCACCAGCGACTGCAGCGAGACCTGCACGAACTTGGTGGCGGACGCGACCTTGGCCGCCTTCTCGCTGGCTTCGGCCTGCAGTTGCAGGAACCTGCCATGGGTCTTGAACCAGCGCTGGATCAGGTGCGGCAGCATGCCCATCGATTCGATGACTTCGGCATTGCGCAGGTTGTTGGTCGCCATCGTGGTCGACGCGATCGCCATGCTGTTGGCTTCGGTGAGCGGAGCCTTGGTCACGCGTTCGTTGACGTAGGCCAGCACCACCAGGATCATGGTGCCGCCCAGCGCGAACCAGCCGAGGGCCGGCTCGAAGAAGAAGATGACGATCAGGTAGATCGGGAACCAGGGCGCGTCGAAGAAGGCGAACAGCGCATTACCGGTCAGGAACTGGCGCAGCGTGGTCAGGTCGCTGAGCGCCTGGCCGGCGTTGCCGCCAGCCTGCTTCAGGTTCTGCTCGAAGGCGGCGGTGTAGACGCGCTTGTTCATCTGCATGTCGAACCGGGCGCCGACGCGCACCAGCACGAAGGAACGCACCAGTTCGAGGCCGACCATCAGCAGGTAGGCGCCCAGCATCAGCACCGTCAGCATCGCCAGGGTCAGCTCGTTGCGGCTGGCCAGCACGCGGTCGTAGACCTGCAGCATGTACAGCGACGGGACCAGCATCAGCAGGTTGGTGATGGCGCTGAAGGTGCCGATCGTCCAGAACGTGCTCTTGAAACCGAGCAAAGCCTGCTCGATTTCGTTTTTCTTATTAAGGAGGGTAGTTTTCATCAAGGTCGGTAATGACTCAATCGGAAGCTGCGCTCCGCATCCCGTCAAGCGACCTCGACAGGAGAAGCGAGCGACACATTATCGCTCAAGTCCCCCGAAAAATGTGATGCTCATCACATTTTTTGCACTGCAGAACGAAAAACTGTGGCGCAAGGGCCGAATTGCGGCGTATGCGCAACCACAAGCGCAGGAATATTGCAAGTGCGGCATGGTGGTTGCGCACGGCGACAAGGATGTCGCCGACCTGTGCCTGTTGGCCCTGATGCGTGTCCTTATTGCGCGCGCGCCAGCGCGGCGGCGACGCGCTCGCGCAGCTCCTGGCGCAGCACCTTGCCCATCGTATTGCGCGGAATCGCGGGCGCGGTCGCCACGTTCAGCGGCGGCAGGCTCGGGAAGCGCTCGCGCAGCCGCGCTACCAGGGACTGCTGGTCGAAGCCGGCCGTCGCCACGACCGCGACCCACGGACGCTCGATGCCCTGCGCGTCGGGCAGCGAGAACGCGGCGATGTCGCTCACGCCGGGATGCGGCGTCAAGGCTTCCTCGATGCGCATCGGCGCGATCTTCTGGCCGCCCAGGTTCATCAGCTCGCTGGCGCGCCCGACGATGCTGA
>DAMCRY010000194.1:0-7545 GCA_032115075.1 Massilia sp. | reverse complement strand
GTCGCGCACCTTGACGACCTTGGCCTTGATCGCCGCGCGGTACTGCGGCAGGTCGCGCGTGATGGTCACCAGCTGCCCGGCCAGCACCGCGCCGATCCCGACCACGCAGGTCGCGACCAGCGCCACCGACAGCAGCACCGCCGGCATGCGCGCCAGCCCGTGCCGCGTCATGCTGCGCACCAGCGGCGCCAGCACCAGGCTGAGGATCAGGGCCAGCGCCAGCGGTTCGAGCACCTCGCGGCCGAAATACAGGAGCGCGACGACGCAGGTGGCGCTGACCACGCTGTTGGCGGTCAGGCGCAGGGAAGGAGGCGGGACATTCATGCGGGGCGGCGAGAGGACGGCGAGGGGTCGAAGAGATGGATAACCGGCTATGTATAAAGCAAAACGACCGATTCGCCAAGGGTCGGAGGCGGAACCGAGCGGGTCCGTGGTATTGCCCGCGTTCAGCGAGCATTTCGCGTATTCAATTAACAACAAGTTGGCGTACCCAAATGGAAAACACTCCGTCAATAACACTACGGTTGGAAAGCTGGCGTGCTTGCAGATTGCCGGCACAGCGAGCGCCAGCGCCGGGAAGCGCGAGCCACCTTCCGGCATGAACATATCGGTCAGGGCGATCACCGGCAGCCCGATCGGAAGATGCCGGTAAAAGACCCATCCCCTTGCTGCTTTGCGCATCCGTGGCCTGGGAACGGCATTCGGGTCCCAAATGTGGCGCCCACGTCATGTCTTTACATGGATTTACGTGACGTTTGAGATATGGCTGAATACTTGTGCGCTGCGGCGGGCTACGATCTGTTACGAATGGACTACCCGACCATCCCTTCATGAGTATTCCGCGGCCAGAGTTCTGGAGAAACGTCGCCACTGTCATGAGCGGCGCCACCGGCGCCCAGGCCCTGACGCTGCTGGCCGCGCCGCTGCTTACCCGCCTCTGCACGCCGGCCGAAATGGGCACCTTCAGCGTCTGGCTGGGGGTGATCACCGTGGCCTCGCTGGTCGCCACCCTGCGCGTCGAGAACGCCATGGTCATCGACCACGAGAAAGGCCAGCAGCGGCTCTGCTTCAGCGTGGTCGCCTATTTCGCGACCCTGCTCGCACTCGCGCTCGTCTTCGGTTCGCTGTGCGCCTGCGTGCTCGGGCTGCCGCCGCTGGAGACGGTGTCCTGGGGCCAGATGGCGATGGTTGGCCTGGCTACCTGGATCACGGCCAACATCCAGACCACGCTGGCCTACGCGGCCTCGCACCGCCGGTTCGGCACCGCGGCCCGGATCAAGCTGCTGCAGGCCGGGACCATCGCGGCCAGCCAGCTGGCCCTCCTGTATGCCGGCGTGGATGGCGCCGCACTGCTGGCGGGGCAACTCATCGGCCTGGGCGTGGGCCTGCTCGCGGGCCGGCTGCTGCTGTCGCCGCCCAGGGCGCGCATGAGGCTGTTCCTCGACCGCGAGCAGCGCGACTACCTGGTCAAGCACCAGGCCTTCTGGCGTTATTCCTTGCCGTCGAGCCTGCTCAACACGGTGGTGGGGCAACTGCCCCTGTTCATGATCGGCATCCACCACGGCGCCCTGGCGGCCGGCCTGTTCGCGCTGACCCAGCGCGTGATCGCCGCGCCGACCGCCCTGATCGCCACGTCCATCCTGGAAGTCTTCAAGCGCCAGGCCGTGCACGAATTCGAGTCGGTCGGCAACTGCCACGAAGTCTACCGTTCCACCTTCCGGGCCCTGATGCTGCTGGCGCTGCCGCCGACCCTGGTGCTGCTGCTGTTCTCGCCCGAGCTATTCGGCTGGCTTTTCGGCGACAACTGGCGGCCGGCCGGCGAGCTGGCGCGCATCCTGGCGCCGCTGTGCTTCCTCAATTTCGTCGCCAGCCCCCTCAGCTACGTCTTCTTCGTCGCCGGGAAACAGAAGATGGAGCTGTTCTGGCAGATGGCGCTGTTCGTGGTCACCGTCGCCGTCTTCGTCACGCCCCTGACGCTGCACCAGTCGCTGTTCGCCTACGTGCTGGGGCGCTCCATCCTCTACGTCGTCTACCTGTACATGTCGAACATGTGCGCCCGCAACACGCACGCCATCGCCTGATCCGCCCGGTTTCATGAGCCGTCTCACCGCCCAGGTGACGATGGCCGCCGTGGCCACGCAGGCGCCGACGAGGCAGGCGAACCAGGCGAAGGCCGCCAGGCCGGGCGGCTGTTTCAGCGGCAGGTCCCACAGGCCCGCGCCGGCCGCCGCGAGCAGCATGATCACGGGGAAGTGGAAATAGAAGGTGAAGGCGGCGGCCTGTCCCGACCAGCCCCCCGCGCTCGTAGCGGCGGCCGCCGCCAGGTGCACCGGCCCGCGCCGTTCCCGTTTCGGATACAGCGCCCAGGCGATCACGGCGAAACCGAGGCCGGCCACCATGAAGCCGGACTGGATCAGCCAGTCGCGCATCGGCTGCGCGATGTGCGCGGTGTGCGGGCCGAGCAGGCGGGACAGCAGCAGGGTGGCGCCGAACACGGCCAGGCCGAGCACCAGGGGCGGGCGCCAGTTGCGCGCTTCGGCCAGGAAGACGAGGCCGACGCCGGCCAGCCAGATGAGGGACCAGATCAGGAAGGAATACGGCATCACGGCCAGCACCGCCGCCACCAGCACGACCCGGACGATGCGCCCGCCCGCCTTGCCCAGCGCGGCCGCGTGCGAGAAGCCGGCCAGCAGCACGAAGTACCAGAACAGCCAGGCAGCCAGGTAGAGCATGCTGTTGCCGCCGAAGTCAGGCACGATCCAGGGCTGCAGCATCAGGGCGTTGCCCACGAAGGCGGCCACCGTCAGTGTCAGCGTGCTGAATTCCGGGAAAGCCGTGTAGACCCCCGTGTGGCCGAGATAATGGGAACCGGTGGCATCGAAGAGGGCGCCCAGCAGCAGGCCGGGCAGGACGACCCGGTACAGGGCGCCGAGGTGCTGCCCCATGCAGGGCCCGGCGGCCGTGGCCCTGGTCCGGCGGCGGTGCAGGATCAGGCCGGCAAGGATGCCGTCGACGACGAAGAAGACGGCGTAGGACTCGTGGCCGAGGCCGGTCAGGAAATAGAAGCCGGTCAGCAGGGCGTTCTTGTCGGGGACGGCATCGTAGTTCACCAGCAGCAGGAACCGCAGGTGATAGGCTAGCGCCACGAGGGCGCTGGTCCAGCGTGCAAGCTGAAGGAAGGTAAGGAATCGGTCGTTCATGAGTGGCCTCGCGGACGGGCGCGGGCGCCGTGATTGCGCCGCATGTTCCGCGCCGGCACCCGCATTGATCTGGCTGAAGCTTAGGAACTATTGAGACCCGGAAAAGATTGCTTGCGTCAAGCCGAGTGCAAATCGATTCTACTGGGCGGTGGCCCAGGCGGCTTGAGGCGGCACATGGGCGGCGGCGCCTCGCGCGCGAAAGGCGCCTCGAGGCGACCCGCATCGAAACCGTCGTCGGACGAGGCAATCGGGACGGCCTGCCGCGAGACGATGTGTCAGGCAACGCTGGAGAATGGCGTTCGCACCCGCGCCGTTCTACTGCCCCTGCGGCGTCAGCGCCGGCGGCACGGCCTTGCTGCCCCACCACTTCCTGTAGTTGGCGGCGTAGGCGCCCGACCGGATGTAGTCCGAGACGAAACCGTTGACGAACTTCAGGAGCGCCGGATCGCCTTTCGCCATCGCGATGCCGATCGGCGTGTTGCCGTACATCTGTGGCAGGGTCTCGAGCTGGGGGTTCTTGCTGGCCAGGTAGTCGAGCAGCGAGGAATCCTCGATGCCGGCGTCGACCCGCTTCTGCTGCAGCAGCAGGACGCCGTCCGGCGCGAAGTTGTCGGTGTAGACGGTGCGCGCCTGCGGCGCCGACTTGCGCAGGAAGGCGTCGGCCGTCGTGCCCCGGCCGACCACGACGCGCTTGCCGTTCAGGTCGGCCAGCGTCCTGACCTGCGCGCTCTTCTGCGCGATCACGCGCAGTCCGGCCTGGTTGTAGGGGATCGAAAAGTCGACCACGCGCGCGCGCTGAGGCGTGATCGAGACGTTGGCCACCACCAGGTCGAGCTGCTTCGACATCAGCATCGAGATGCGCGCATCGCTGGAGACGTCCGAGAAGCGCACCGGCACGCCGAGCCGGGCGGCCAGCTGGCGCGCGACGTCGACGTCGTAGCCGACCGGCTCGTTGGCGGCGTTGCGAAAACCGACCGGCTCGCCGCCCAGCGAGACGCCGATGCGCACGTAGCCGCGCGCCTTGATGTCCTCGATGCGGCCGGCCTGGGCGGACGCCGCGGCCAGCGCCAGGACGGTAGCGACGGCGGCGACGGCGCGGTGTTTGAAACGATGCTGCATGTTCTGTCCTTTCAGGGTGTGAGCCTGGTGGCGACGCGCAGCTCGGCGGCGGCCATGCGTTCGTCCCAGTACCAGTAGCGGATCTCTTCGTCGCAGCGGTAGTTGACCACCTGGTGATTGCCGCGCGCGTCGATGGCGTGGATGACCACGCCCGCCAGGAAGCCGCTCTTCAGCTCGGCCAGTTCCTCGACCGCCAGCCTGACCGCGTCTTCCAACGTATGCCCGAGCCGCAGCGCCAGCACGATGCTGCGCGAGGTCCCGCAGCGCATCGTCATCTCGCCGGTATGGGTGCAGGCGGCCGCGCCGTAGCGGCTGTCCGCGTAGAAGCCGGCGCCGGGAATCGGCGAATCGCCCAGCCGGCCCGGATACTTCCAGGCCCAGCCGGACGTCGAGGTGACGACGCCGATGTTGGCGCCGGCGTCCCGGCCCAGGAAGACGGTGGTGTCGCGCACGCGTTCCGGGTCGGTGATGGTATTGCTGAGCGGGGCCAGCGGAATATCGGGAAAGGCCGCGCGCTGCTCCGGCGACATCGCCTGCTCCAGCTTTTCCCACCAGACGCGCTTGCTGTCCGGATGCAGCACCTCGTCGACCGCGAAACCGCGCTCGGTGGCGAAGCGCCGGGCCCCGAGGCCGGTCAGCATCACGTGCGGCAGGTGTTTCATCACTTCGTGCGCGAGCGCCGACACCGGCAGGGTGGCCGGCACCGCGCCCACCGCGCCGACCTCGCGCGTGGTGCCGTCCATGACGCCGGCGTCGAACTCCATCTCGCCGAGCATGTTCGGCCAGCCGCCGTAGCCGACGCTGCGCACCCTGGCCTCGCGCTCGACGTTAGCGATGCCCGCGACCATGGCGTCGATCCCGGCGCTGTCCTGCCGGAGGAGATCGACCGTGGTGTCGAAGCCGGGCCAGGCCTCGGCGTTTGCCAACAACATTTTCATGACTTGCTCATCCTGGACAAGAATTGGGCGATGCGCGGCCGGGCCAGGCCGCCATCGGGGGCGAAGAATTGCGCGGTCGGCAGGTCCGCCAGCAAGCGGCCGCCGTCGAGGAACACGATGCGGCTGGAGATGTGGCGGGCGAACTCGATCTCGTGGGTGACGAACAGCATGGTGGTGCCGCTGCCCGCCAGTCTGGCGAGGATGGCCAGCACCTCGGCCGTCATTTCCGGATCGAGGGCGCTGGTGACTTCGTCGAGCAGCAGGTAGCGCGGCTTCATCGCCAGCGCCCGGCAGATGCCGACGCGCTGGCGCTGGCCGCCGGAGAGCTGGGCCGGATAGGCGTCCGCGCGCGCCTCGAGCCCGACCGCGGCCAGCAGCGCGCGCGCCTCCTCGTCGGCCTGGCGCCGCGGCACCTTCAGGACTTCGGTCGGCGCCAGCGTCACGTTCCGCAGCGCCGTCATGTGCGGGTACAGGTTGAACAGCTGGAACACGGTGCCGCAGCTGCGCCGCGCAAGCTGCAAACCCTTCGGATCGTCGACCCGGTGGCCGTCGACGGCGATCGATCCGCCATCGAGTTTTTCGAGGCCGTTGATGCAGCGGATCAGGGTCGACTTGCCGGAACCGCTGGCCCCGAGGATGGACACCACTTCGCCCGGCGCGATGCGCAGGTCGATGCCGTCGAGGACGGCGTTGCTGCCGAAGCGCTTGACCACGCCTTCGATCTCGATCATCTCATAAACCCTTCCATTGACTATGCGTGCGCAGGCGCGCTTCCCAACGGGCGCAGCCGCTCGAGATCAGGCGGGCCATCAGGTAGTACAGCAGGCCGATCACGGTCCAGACGACGAAGGGCTGGAGCGTGCGCACGTTCAGGATCGCGCCCGCCTTGGTCAGGTCGACCACTCCGATCACCGAGATCAGGGAGGTCACCTGCAGCTGGTTGACCAGCAGCCCGGCCAGCGGCCCGAAGCCGTAGGCCGCCGCCTGCGGCGCGACGATGCGGCGCAGCGTCTGCCAGCGGCTCAGGCCGAACACGCGCGCGGTTTCCAGCTGCTCCCGGCCGACCGATTCGATGGCGGATACGGCGATCACGTAGACGAAGGCCGCCGTGTTGGCGGACAGCGTGACGAGCGCGGCCTCCACCGGCGTCAGGTCGGCCTGCAGCAGCACCGGCAGGCCGAAGAAGACGAGGAAGAGCTGGACCAGCACGGGGGAATTCTTCAGCACTTCGGCCAGCAGCGCGCTCAGGGGCGCCAGCAGCGGCGTGCGGTAGTAGCGCAGCATGGCCCAGGCCAGGCCGATGAGCAGGCCGATGACGGTGGTCGCCGCGAACAGCGCGACGGAAACGCCCAGGCCCTGCAGCAGCAGGAGCAGGTCGTGGTGGGTGAAGCCGGCGTCGCGCATCAGGCCAGGCCCCCATTCAGGCGCCGGTGCAGGGCGCCGCTCGCAAGCGACACCAGCCAGGTCATGGCGGCGTACAGCAGCAGGAGCAGGAGGTAGACCTCGAAGGGCTGGAAGGTGTCGGAGGCGACGATCTTCGCGGTGCCGGTCAACTCGTTGATCGTGATGGCCGACAGGATCGACGAGGTGAGGATCAGGTTGACGAACACCGCGCCCAGCGGGCGGATCGAAGTGCGCAGCGCGATCGGCAGCACGATGCGGCGGTAGATCGCCATGCGCGACAGGCCGCTGACCTGGGCCGCTTCCAGCACGCCCGGCTCGATCGCCAGGATGCCCGAACGGATCACGTCCGAGGTGAACGCGCCCCCGGCCAGCGACAGCGCCAGCACGCCGGTGGCGAAGGCGCCGAGTTCGACGCCGATCTCGGGCAGCCCGTAGAACAGGAAGAACAGCTGCACGATGAAGGGAACGTTGCGGAAGACGTCGACGTAGACCCCGGCCGCACACCGGGCCAGAGGCGATGCCGCGGTGCGCATCAGGGCCGCCACGACGCCGAGGGCCAGGCCGCCCGCAAGGGCCAGGGCGCAGGCGAGGGCGGTCAACCGGGCGCCAGCGGCGAGATCGCCCATATAGGGCACGAGCGTCGTCGGGTCGAACGTCAAACAGGATACTCCAGCGGGATTGAGACCGGTTCCATTGCAAACCGAACAAGTCTCACACACGCTGTCGTGGATTTCAAGAGTGGGACGGGCTCAGGCCGGCAGTTTAGCTCTCAAGGCCGCGACTTTTGCGCGGCTGGTCTGGCGGCGGGCGCCGGAATCGAAGCCCAGGGCCAGGACCTGCGGCGACGCCGCCGGGAGCGGCTCGGAGCAGGACGCATGGACGTC
>DAMCRY010000193.1:0-7598 GCA_032115075.1 Massilia sp. | reverse complement strand
TCGCTTCCCTGTCCGAAACGCGGCGGGGCCGCGCCGACCCGCAGCGCGGTCGAGATGTGGTTGCGGTGCTGGACGAAGTAAGGCGCGGCGGCCAGGTCGCTGCCGATCAGCGCCGCGCGCGTCGCGGCGCGCACGACGCCGGTGCGGTCGACCACGGCCACCAGGCGGAAGGCGCTGTCGGTGAACATGCCGTCGCGCCGCAGCTCGTCGATCAGGCCGGCGTCGCGCCCGTGCTCCCAGCTGAACTTCAGCTGCATCGTGATCTGGTCCATCTGGCCGACCGAGCGCGTGATGTACTGCTCGTAGGCCTCGGCATAGGCGCTGGCGTCCTTGCGCGCCTGGGCTTCGGCGCGCGCGTGCTCGGCATCGGCGCGCACCACGGTGGCGATCCACAGGGCGGCCGTCAGCAGCAGCGCCAGCAGCGGCCAGACGAAGACGAGGTAGCGGTTGGTGCGGGAGAACACGAAGCCCGGGTGCTTGTTCATGCGGCGTATTTCAGTTTGGCAAGATGCCGGGGAGTCTACGCAGCGAAGATGTCATCGCCATGACACGACGACATGAAATGCTCCGATTGGAGCGGACCCGGCGGTGGAGATAAGTGAGAAAGCGCGCATAACTTCCTTTCGGGAAGTGGCATCATCGCCAGGCTCAACGATGTGAAAGGAAACGTATGAAGTTTGCCGTCCAAGCCGCCCTGGGACTGTCGCTGGCCGCGATCAACCCGGCATTTGCCGCCGCTCAGGCGGTTCCGGCACAGGCCGCCGCCCAGAGTCCCGCGCACGTGAAGGCCGTGCAGGACCTGCTCGCCGCCATGCAGGCCGAGAAGATGCTGCGCAGCGTCGCCGGCCGCAGCCGCTATCCGAGCGAGGCGCAGCGCAAGGCCGTATTCGACAAGCTGAACCGGGTCCCACCCGCCGAGGTCTACCAGCGCCTGGCGGCGCCGGTGGCGCGACTGGTCTCCGCCGAGACCGCGATCGAGATGACCCGTTTCTACAACACGCCGTACGGCAAGCAGGTCATCCACAACAAGTACAACAACAGTCCGCAGATCGTCATGCCGGGCATGACGCCGGCGGTCCCGCCGGAAGAAAAAAAGGAGCGCAAGCGCGCCGCCTATGTCAAGGCGAGCAAGGAACTGGCCGACGCGCAGCCGGCGATCGACAGCGAGGCATTCAAGCTGCTGCAGGCGATCAACGCGCAGAAGCGCTGATCGCAGCACCTCCACATCAGGGTCAGGTCTGACCCTGCCTTGGCGTGACCCTGCCTTGACCGTGGATTCGCTGTTTCCGGTCTCGGAATACAACAGTATTGCGGCAAGGTACGCAGTAGTATCGCTTGTATGAGCACCTTGCCCAACCAGCTCGGTCCGGCCTGCCGGCGGCGCAACCATGTGATGGCGGCGTACGTCAACGCGGCTGCCCTCATCCAGGCGCGCCTGGGGCTGGAGAGAATCGAACGCTTCGTATCCGAGGCGGACGTGCCCGCTCACGTCGTGTCGCGCGTGCTGGTCGCCGGTGGGCCGCGCAGGCCTTGCGCACGCCGCCACGAATTCGCCGACCGGGCCGGCCTGGGCAACGACGGCGCTGCCGCGTCGTCGGCGTATTTCAGGATCCCCATGGCGGCGGCGACGCCCGGCTGGGGCGTGAACAGGCGGGTGAACGAGCCGGCGGCGCTGCTGGTCGACGCGGCCGTCAATGCCGCCGCCTCGCACGGCATCGCGGGCGCGGCGGCGGAGTTGATCGACCTGGGTTTTCCTGTCGAGTTCGTGTTTCGGGTACTGTGCAATCCACGCGCGCGGCGGAGCTACCTCTTCCCCGTGCCGCCGGTGGAGAACCGGCCGGCGCCCGGCCGTATCCTCGTCTGCCGGCGCCGCAACCGCCTGCAGGCCGCCTATGTCGACGCGGCGCTCACGATCAGCCAGGTGGTCAACGTACAGCGTGCCGCAGCCATGCTGATGGAACAGGGCGTCCCGCAGCGCGTGATCGCCCGCGTCCTGCATCTGAACGGCCTGCGCAGGAACCAGGGCAGCGCCGCGCAGGACGCTCTCCCCCGGGATGCCCCGCCAGGGTCCGGCGAAATCCGGCCTCAGGCCGGGGACAGCATGTAACCCGCCCCGCGCACCGTCTTGATCAGCGACTTGGCCCGCCCGAGGGCCTTGCGCAGGCGCAGCACGTGCACATCCACCGTGCGCTGGTCGAGCCTGTCATGCGCCTCCCACAGCTGCTCGAGCAGCTCGGCGCGCGAGAACACCTGCCCGGGGTGGCACAGCAGGAAGCGCAGCAGCCGGTATTCGGCGTGCCTCACCTCGACCTTGTGGTTGCCGACCCGCACGCTGCAGCTCAGGGGGTCCAGCACCAGCCGTCCGGAACGCAGCAGGCGCTCGTCGGGCGCTTCCTCGGGCGGCGGCTGGGGAATGAATTCGGCGGGCGGCGGCACCGGCGGCGCCGTGCGTTCCGACGCCGTGCATTCGGCGGCCAGCAGGACCACCGGCTTCTCGCGCAGGCCGCCGGCCCCGCGCAGGCGCGCCAGCAGGCGCATGCCGCCTTCCTGGCGCAGCATCGATTCCTGCAGCAGCAGTTCGGGGCGCTCGCGCCCGATGAAATCCCAGGCCTGCGCCAGGCTCGGGACGCTGTGCCAGATCCACTCTTCCTCGTGCAGCGAGTACTTGAGCAGTTCGGCGATGGCCGGCTTGTCGTCGACCACGAGAACGATCGTGTTAGCCACGCTGGTATGTGCCATGACGATGGGAGCCCACATGAGAATCCGGCGGCCAGGCCGCCGGAATCGTTACGAGATCGCGGGGATCAGTAGATCGCCTTGCCCGAGCCGTCCTTCAGCTGCTGCTTCCAGTTGGCCTGGACCAGCTTGACGACCGATGCCGGCATCGGCACGTAGTCCAGCTCGGCGGCTGCCGGAGCGCCGTTCTTGAAGGCCCAGTCGAAGAACTTCACGACTTCGGCGCCCTTGTTGCCGTCGGCCTGGGTCTTGTGCATCAGGATGTACGAGACGCCCGTGATCGGCCAGCTCTGCTTGCCGGCCTGGTCGGTCAGCACCACGCCGAAGCCCGGGGCCTTGGTCCATTCGGCGCCGGCGGCGGCGGCCTTGAAGGCCTCGTCGTCGGGCTGCAGGAAGGCGCCGTCCTTGTTCTTCAGCTGGGTGTGCGCCAGCTTGTTCTTCTTGGCATAGGCCCACTCGACGTAGCCGATCGCGCCCTTGATGCGCTGCACGTTGGCGGCCACGCCTTCGTTGCCCTTGCCGCCCACGCCCACGGCCCACTTCACGGTGGTGCCGGCGCCGACGCCTTCTTTCCAGGCCGCGCTGGTCTTCGACAGGTAGTCGGTGAACAGGAAGGAGGTGCCCGAGCTGTCGGCGCGGTGCACGACGGTGATGTCGGCGTCCGGCAGCTTCACGCCCGGATTCAGGGCGGCGATCGGCTGGGCATTCCACTTGGTGATCTTGCCCAGGTAGATGTCGGCCAGGACCGGGCCGGTCAGCTTCAGCTGGCCCGGCTGGACGCCCTCGACGTTGACCACGGCGACCACGCCACCCATGATCGCCGGGAACTGCATCAGGCCGGCTTCGTCCAGTTCCTCGGCCTTCAGCGGCATGTCCGACGCGCCGAAGTCCACGGTCTTGGCCTTGATCTGCTTGATGCCGGCGCCCGAGCCGACCGACTGGTAGTTCAGGCCGTTGCCGGTGGCGGCCTTGTACGACTCGGCCCACTTGGCGTAGATCGGGTAGGGGAAGGTCGCGCCGGCGCCGGTCATGTCGGCGGCGAAGGAGGTCGACATCACGAGTGCGGCAGCGGCGCCGGCAAGGATCTTCTTGAACATTGGCTTGTTATTCCTATTCCTGGTTGATGGGGTGTGTTTTGGACCACGCGACAAAGTCTAGTTGCCGAATGTGACCGGTTTATGACCCCGGCAAGCCTGCTTCGATGACGCGTCCGATGACACGGTGCGCGACTGCGCGGCCCAGGTTTGCTATGATCGGCATATCAAAAAAACAAAGGATGACCCGCATGCGCCCCCTGCTCCGCGTCCTCTCCCTTTCGACCGCGCTGGCCGCTTCCGCCCTGCTGGCCGGCTGTTCCACCTTGCAGGAGCGCCTGCCCGAAGCGCGCTACACGCTCAAGCCCGGCCAGACCCTGCCGCTGGACGAGCGCCTCGCCATCACCTACGAGGGCGCGGAAGACAGCCGCTGCCCGGACGATGCGCGCTGCATCTGGCCGGGGCGCCTGGTCCACCGCTTCACCATGCGGGTCGGCAGCGTGGCCCAGGCCTTCTACCTGGTGAAAGGCCAGCCCGGCTACATGTCGCCGGCGCTGCGCGGCTCGCGCATCGAACTCGACCACCTGACCCCGCCGCCGCCGCGCGGCAAGGCCGACGCCGGGCCGGCCGTGTATCCGGTGACCTTCAACATGTACGCGCAGTAACGTGCAATAACGTGCAATGAGCGCCCCATCCTGCATCCGGAGCCTATGAAAGCAAGCGCACTCGCCTGCGGGCTGGTCCTGTCCATCGTCCTGCACCCCGTGGGAGCGCTGGCGAAGACGCCGGTCGCCACCGGCACCGGCGGCGCCGTCGCCACCATCAGCGAACAGGCCTCGCACTCGGCGATGGCCATCCTGAACCGTGGCGGCAACGCCATCGACGCGGCGGTCGCGGCGGCCGCCACGCTGGGCGTGACCGACCCGTTCAGCTGCGGCATCGGCGGCGGCGGCTTCATGGTCATCTACCTCGCCAAGGACAAGCGCGTCATCACCATCGACCACCGCGAGACCGCCCCGGCGAGCTTCACGCCGAACGTCTTCCTCGCGGACGGCAAGCCCATCGATTTCGAGACGGCGGTGGCGAGCGGCGCGGCGGTCGGCGTGCCGGGCACGGTGCGCGGCTGGCACGAAGCCCTGCAGCGCTACGGCACCATGGACTTCAGCCAGGTGCTGGCGCCGGCCATCGACGTGGCCACGCAGGGCTACAAAGTGACTGAAATTTTCTCTCATTTGACATCTCAAAATGAAAGAAAATTTCAGCTTTATGCGCCGACCAGCGCCCTGTACCTGCGCAACGGCAAGGCCGTGCAGCCGGGCGCCCTGATCCGCAATCCGGACATGGCCCGGGCTTACCGCGAAATCGCCGCGGGCGGCGTGAAAGCCTTCTACGAAGGCGCGATCGCGCGCGCCATCGTCGACGCCGTCAACAAGCCGCCGCTCGCGCCCGGCAAGACGGCGCGCGCCGGCCGCATGACGCTGGCCGACCTGGCCAACTACGAGGCGCGCATCCGCCAGCCGATCCGCACCACCTACCGCGGCTACGAGATCCATGGCATGCCCCTGCCCAGCAGCGGCGGCGCCACCGTGGCCGAGGCCCTGAACATCCTCGAAGGCTTCGACCTCAAGGCGATGCCGCGCGCACAGGCCGAGCACACCTACCTCGAAGCCAGCCGCCTCGCCTTCGCCGACCGCAACGCCTACCTGGCCGACCCCGAATACGTGGACGCGCCGCTGGCCGGCGTCCTGTCGAAGGAATTCGCGGTCCAGCGCCGCAAGCTGATCGGCAGGCGCGCCGCGGGCGTCGTCGGCGCCGGCGACCCCTACGGCTACCAGGACGACCGGAGCGTGCCGCTGCGCCCGCAGTCGCGCAAGCTCCAGCTCGAAAATGCCCACACCACCCACCTGACGGTCTCGGACAAGGACGGCAACGTGGTGTCGTACACCTTCACCATCGAATCCTGGGGCGGCAGCGGCATCGTGGTGCCGGGTTACGGCTTCCTGCTGAACAACGAGATGACCGACTTCGACTTCGGCGGCCCGCACCCCAACGTGCCGGAAGCGGGCAAGCGCCCGCGCTCGAGCATGGCGCCGACCATCGCCCTGAAGGACGGCAAGCCGGCCTTCACCATCGGCAGCCCGGGCGGCTCCACCATCATCACGACGGTGCTGCAGACCATCTTCAACTACATCGACCTCGGCATGCCGATGGACCAGGCGCTGAACGCACCGCGCCTGTCCGAGCGCAACGGCGGCGCGACGTCCGTCGAGCCCGGCTTCCCCGGCAGCGCCCAGGCCCGCGCCCTGGAGGCCTTCGGCCACCGCTGGGAAGACGCGCCCGAGGAGATCGGCGCGGCCAACGCCCTGGTGTTCAACCCGAACGGCACCGTCACCGCCGTCAGCGAAGGCAAGCGCCACGGCGTCGGCACGGCGCTGGTGCAACGCACAGCGCATTGATGCGCCACGCGCGGCGGCGGGCGGTCCCCGCGTGTTGGGCAATGTGCACAGTTTCAAATCTTTCGTAACCGAAAGACTAAGTTCATGTAGGAATGGTCTTACATTGCGATAACATACGTTGATCAGCACTGTATCCATTTCTTATGGCTCCGTCCTACGTCGTACCCGCCCTGCCCCTGCGCCGGAGCGGTGCAACACTGGTGTTGGCGCTCGCGCTGATCGTCGCGATGAGCGTCTTCTTCGTGCGCGAAGTCGTGGACCTGCGCCAGACGATGGGCGCGCTGCGCCAGAACGACACGGCGCGCATCCAGGTGCGCAACGTGCTGCTGAACCTGCTGAACGCGGAGACCGGCCAGCGCGGTTTCCTGCTCACCGCGGACAAGTCCTATCTCGAACCCTACTTCGCCGGGCGCAACACGGTCCGCGACAACCTGCGCCTGGCCGAGCAGTCCGGCTACCGCGACCCGCATTTCCTGGCCAACCTGCGCGCGCTCCGGCTGCTGGTCGAAGACAAGCTGGCCGAACTCGATCGCACGGTGCAGCTCAAGCTCGGCGGCCAGGACGCGGCCGCCGTCACCGTCGTGCAGGACGGGCTCGGCCTGGCGCAGATGAACCATGCCAGGGACATGATCCGGATCGAGGTGGAGCGCCTGCACGTCGCCCGCGACGCCGTGCTGGAAGCCTTCAACGCGCGCCTGCTGCGCGCCGCCGCGATCCTGGTCCTGATCCTCGCCACGGTGGTCTGCATGGCCGCGCATGCCTGGCGCTCCTTGTCGGCCGCGGCGCGCCGCAACAACGAGCTGGCCAAGCGCCTGGCCATGGAAGCCTCGCACGACGCCCTCACCGGCCTGCCGAACCGGCGCTTCTTCGACAAATGGGGGCGCCGCCTGATCGCGAAAAGCCAGCGCGGCGGCAAGCCCTTCACGCTGCTGGCCATCGACCTCGACCGCTTCAAGGCGGTCAACGACACCCTGGGCCACGGCGCCGGCGATGCGGTATTGAAGCAAGTGGCGCAGCGCTTCCAGTCGGTGCTGCGCGGCGGCGAGTTCCTGGCGCGCGTCGGCGGCGACGAATTCGTGGTGCTGATGGAGGGAGAGTTCGCGCGCCACGAGGTGATCCGCATCGGGCAGCGCCTGATCGATGCGCTGTCCGCCGCGCTCCATCCGCAGCTGGCGAGCGACGCGGTGGGCGCCAGCATCGGCGTCGCGTCCTTTCCGCTGAACGGCATCGATCTCGAAGGCCTGATGCAGGCCGCCGACGACGCCCTGTACGCCTCCAAGCATGGCGGGCGCGGCATGCTGTCCTTCGCGCGGGTCGAAGCGGGCGCCCCGGTTGCCGCGCCGCCCGAAGCCGCGGCCCCGGCGCGGCCGGC
>DAMCRY010000192.1:0-7603 GCA_032115075.1 Massilia sp. | reverse complement strand
CGGGCGAGGTATCCGACTACGGCCGCCGCCTGGTGCGTGCGGCCCGGCTGGAAGACTGGACCGGCTATGCCCAGGCCCTGGGCCAGATGGCCGAGCGCCACCTGCGCCGCAACACCCCGGTGATGGCGCTGGGCGACGAGGATCCGGACGCGCGCCACCTGCGCGAGATGCTGGGCCGCTCGCTGGCCTATGCCCTGGCGACCCTGCTGGCCGGCAGTCCGGCCCTGGTCGAGGAAGCCGAATCCCTGGGCGCCGCCGTCAAGGGCGCGCGCGGCGAGGCCGAGCTGGGCGAGCTCTCGGGCCGCCTGAAGCAGCTGTGCTACCAGATCGAGCTGCGCAGCGGCGACTCGGCCGAACAGCAGGAACTGCTGCTGCGCCTGTTCCGCCTGCTGCTCGACAACGTCACCGAGCTGCTCGACGACGACAGCTGGATGCGCGGCCAGATCGCCGCCGTGCAGGACCTGATCGCCGGTCCGCTCGATGTGCGTTCGCTGGAAGACGCGACTCGCAGCCTGAAGGACGTGATCCTCAAGCAGGGCCAGCTGCGCCACAGCATCTCGGACGTGCGTGCGACGGTGAAGAACATGATGATGACCTTCATCGACCGGCTCGGCTCGGTGGCGGCCTCGACCGGCGACCACCATGCGCGCCTGGCCGGCTATTCGGAACGCATCGGCCGCGCCACGAATATCGGCGACCTGAACGAGGTGATGGAAGAGGTACTGCGCGAGATGCGCTCGGCCCAGGACGAGGCGCTCGCCTCGCGCGACCGGATGGTGGAGGTGCACCAGGAAGTGCAGGAAGCCGAGGAGCGTATCCGCTTGCTGGAGTCGCAATTGCAGCACATGAGCGAACTGGTGCGCGAAGACCAGCTCACCGGCAGCCTGAACCGCCGCGGCCTGGACGACGTCTTCGAGCGCGAGAGCGCGCGCGCCGACCGCCGCAACACGCCGCTGTGCGTGGCCATGCTCGATCTCGACAATTTCAAGAAGCTCAACGATACCTACGGCCACCTGGCCGGCGACGGCGCGCTCAAGCACCTGGTCAAGGTGGTGCGCGACACCCTGCGCTCGATGGACGTGATCGCCCGCTTCGGCGGCGAGGAATTCCTGATCCTGCTGCCCGAGACCACGGTCGAGGCCGCCGCCGCGGCCATGGTGCGCGTGCAGCGCGAGCTGACCCGCCATTTCTTCATGCACGAGAACGAGAAGATGCTGATCACCTTCTCCTGCGGCGTGGCCCTGCGCATCCCGAACGAGGACCAGGCCAGCCTGATGGCCCGCGCCGACCGCGCCATGTACCAGGCCAAGCAGAGCGGCAAGAACCGCGTCGTCGTCGCCGACTGATACTGTCATACCGCAGGGTGGCCGGCTCTGCCGACTACCCTGCAAAGCGATGGCAACTCGACAACCTCGCATTGACTCCTGCCCCTTCCGTTCCCACCCGAGCCCCGCCTTTACACAAAAAATAAATTATTTTTCGCCCTAAAGTTCGCCCTCCCGCTGTCGTTTAGACGCATCCCCTGCGGAAACTTTAGCGAAAAACTGCCTATTTATTTTCCTCCCGCCCCTCAAGTTCTTGCCGCACGGCACGTTACCAGCATCAACAGCGGTGTGATCGTCACGGAACAGCGTGGCGCACCAAAGTGAACAGGGTACAGTCGCCCGCCCCGAAATACAGTCTGGAGAAATACCATGGCATCCGTTATCAACACCAACATTGCTTCCCTCAACTCGCAGCGTAACCTGTCGACCTCGCAAGCGTCGCTGAACACCTCGATCCAGCGCCTGTCGTCGGGCCTGCGTATCAACAGCGCGAAGGACGACGCTGCCGGCCTGGCAATTTCGGACCGCATGAGCTCGCAGATCCGCGGCATGAACCAAGCCACCCGCAATGCGAATGACGGCGTGTCGATGGCCCAGACCGCCGAAGGCGCACTGTCGAACTCGGGCGACATCCTGCAGCGTATCCGCGAACTGGCCGTCCAGTCGTCGAACGCATCGAACTCGGCCAGCGACCGCAAGGCACTGCAGACCGAAGTCACCCAGCTGACCTCCGAACTGCAGCGTATCGCCGACACCACCTCGTTCAACGGCCAGAAACTGCTGGACGGTTCGATGGGCACCGCCAACTTCCAGGTCGGCGCCAACGCCAACGAACTGATCTCGATGGGCGGTTCGAACTTCAACACCACGACCTACGGCAACAACCGTGTCGACGTCAGCGCCCTGCAGGCGAACGCCACCACCGCCATCACCGGCGGCGACATCGTCGTGTCGGGCGCGTCGGGCTCGAAGACCTTCGCGGCGGAAGCCAACTCGAGCGCCAAGGCGATCGCCGCCGGCATCAACGGCATCTCGGGCGATACCGGCGTGACCGCGTCGGCCAAGACCGAAGCGCTGCTGAAGCCGGCCGCCGGCAAAGCCTTCACCCTGGAGCTGAAGGGCGACAACACCGACGCCGTGAAGATCGCTTTCTCGTCTGGTAGCGGTACCAAGGCCGAAGACTTCGCAGCCGGCATCGCCGCCTTCAACGCCCAGTCGGCCAAGACCGGCGTGACCGCGACCTACGACGCCAAGAACCAGGGCATCAAGCTGACCAACAGCAACGGCGCCGACATCCAGGTCACCAACAAATCGACGGCTACCGCCGACTCGATCACCCTGGGCACCTACGACAAGGATGGCGCACCGATCACCGCGACCGCCGCCCAGGCGGCCGCAGGCGGCGCCTCCGCCATGGCCGTGGCCAAGGGACGCGTCATCATGGACTCGGACAAGAGCTTCGCCGTGACCGACGCCAGCGGCTGGAACCTGGACGGCGCCTCGGAACTGAAGTCCGTCTCGAACCTCGACATCAGCAGCTTCGACGGCGCCCAGCAGGCGATCAAGATTGCCGACGCAGCACTGGCATCGGTGAACAGCAAGCGCGCGGAATACGGCGCCCTGCAGTCGCGCTTCGACTCGGCCATCTCGAGCCTGTCCTCGTCGACCGAGAACCTGTCGGCATCGCGCAGCCGCATCGTCGACACCGACTTCGCCGCGGAAACCGCGAACATGACCCGTGGCCAGATCCTGCAGCAAGCCGGTACCTCGATGCTGGCGCAAGCCAACTCGCTGCCGAACGGCGTCCTGTCGCTGCTGCGTGGTTAATGACCGGCTAGCTTCACAATCCGTGTCGTAAAACGGTTCCTCGGCTGAAGAAATTCAGCCGAGGAATTTTTGCTAGGGAAGTCACACATGAACATCCAATCTCTTGGTTCACCGGTGGCGCCACGGCTGGAGGAGCGTCCGCTCCCGGCGCTCGATCAGCATGCTGCACAGCCCGTGAAGGCAAGGACCGCGGAAGGCGCCGAATCCGCGCCGCCCTCGCGCGAACAGCTGAACGATGCCGTGAAGAAGATCAACGAGGGCATGGCCGCTTCGTCGCAGAGCCTGGAATTCGCGATCGACGACGACAGCAAGGAAATCGTCGTCAAGATCATCGACCAGAACACCCGCGAAGTAGTGCGCCAGATTCCCTCGGTGGAAGCGCTCGAGATCGCCAAGTCGATCGACAAGATGCGCGGCCTCCTGATCAGCCAGACGGCCTGATCCACTCTCGACCGGCAAGCCGCACGCCTCTTCGACCGAGGGGCGTGCGCTCTTGCACGCCTGTCATTCCCTGTCCCACGATCCGCGCAAGGAATGCGCCAGGCGATCACTCAACTTATTGAATTGGGACACGTTTCCCGCTCTTAAGTCCGGTTTGCTTCTGTCGATAATGACTTACATTATCGCTTTCACAGGAGAAACACGTGGGACTCAGTTCATCCGGTATCGGTTCCGGCCTCGACGTCGAGGGCCTCGTCAGCAAGCTGATGGCGGCCGAGGCGGCGCCGCTGAGCAACTTCGAGAAAAAGGCGGCCACGCTGCAGGCGCGCGTCGCCGCGCTCGCCAAGGTCAGCGCCGCGGTCGGCGCCTTCCAGGGTGCGCTGACCGGGCTGAATTCCCCGTCCACCTTCCGCGCGCTGAGCGCGAACTCGAGCAACAAGGACATGCTGTCCGCCACGGCGTCGGACGGCGCGGTGGCCGGCAAGTACAAGATCAACGTCTCGCAGCTGGCTTCGGCGCAAAGCCTGACCACGGCCGGCAAGGCCAGCATGAGCTCGATCATCGGCGGCATCAACAAGACCGTGCTGACCTTCCAGTTCGGCAGCGTCTCCGGCGGCACCTTCGGCGTCGCCGGCAATGCCCTGGGCGCCTCGATCGCGACCGGCGGCATCAGTAACGGCTCCCTGACCATCAACGGCGCCGCGATCACCACCAGCTCGGCCACCCGCAGCGCGGCCCAGCTGGCCGAAGCGATCAATGCCAAGAGCACCGACACCGGCGTGACGGCCAAGGCCGGCACCGCCAGCAGCGCAAGCAACCTGTTCGCCAACTTCGGCACCGTCACCACCGGCAGCGGCGAGAGCTATACGCTGTCGGTCGGCGGCGTGCAGATCGCCACCCAGGCCGGCGGCGCGCCGGCGCTCGATGCGGTCAAGCTCGACGCAGCCATCAAGGGCGGCACCGTCAGCGCCGCGCTGGCGGCCGCCAACATCACCGTGTCCGGCAGCGCCGAGGACGGCGACCTGGTGTTCACCGCGGCCGACGGCTCCAACCTCACCGTCGCCGAAGCGATCAGCGGCAGCGGCGTGAAGGGCGGCATCGCCGGCACGGGCGTCGCCAACACCGGCTCGAGCGTGACCGTCACCGCCGGCGTCACCCTGAGCTCGAAGGACGGCAGCCAGATCCTGGTCGGCGGCAGCAACCCGGCCGCCGCGGGCCTGGCGGCGGGCAGCGCCGGCAGCTACCTGGACGACGCCGTCTTCACCCAGGACGGCGCCCAGGCCAGCGGCACCGTGACGCTCGATCCGGCGGACCAGTCGCTGCAGGGCATCCGCGACGCCATCAACAAGGCCAATATCGGCGTGACCGCGACCATCGTCTCGGACGGCGGCGACAACCCGTATCACCTGGTGATCACCTCGAACAAGACCGGCGCCAAGTCCTCGATGAAGATCGGCGTCGACGGCGTCGACAGCCTGCCGCCCGATCCGGCGATCGCCGCCCTGCTCGGCCACGACCCCGGCGGCGCCCAGGGCCTGACCCAGACCAGCGCGGCCCAGGACACCCTGCTCAACATGAACGGCATCGAGATCAAGAGCAGCAGTACCACGGTGACCGACGCGGTGCAGGGCGTGTCGTTGGACCTGACCGCAATCGGCAGCACGACCCTGGACGTGACCCGCGACACCGCCACAGTGGCCAGCGCCGTGAACGACTTCGTCAAGGCCTACAATGAGCTGAACAAGACGATCTCGGGCCTGACCGCCTACAACGCCGAGACCAAGAGCGCCGGCGCCCTGCAGGGCGACGCCTCGGTGCGCTCGATCCAGAGCCAGCTGCGGCGCCAGCTCGGCACCGCCGTCGAAGGCTCGGGCGGCAAGCTGACCACGCTCAGCCAGGTCGGCATCTCCTTCCAGAAGGACGGCAGCCTGGCGGTCGACTCGACCAAGCTTAACAAGGCGATCGACGAGAACTACGCCGAGATCGGCGGCCTGTTCGCGGCCATCGGCACGACCACCGACAGCATGATCAAGTTCGACAAGTCGGGCACCGAGACCAAGGCCGGCAGCTATGCCGTCAACATCACCGCGATGGCGACCCAGGGCGGGCTGACCAGCACCAGGGATCCCTCGCTGCGGACCACGATCGCCGCCAACACCACCTGGCGCGTCACCCTGAACCAGACCGACCCGGAAACCGAAAGCAAGACCCAGGAAATCAAGCTGACGGCCGGCAACTACACCCAGACCGAGCTGATGGCCATGCTGCGCGCGGCGATCAACGGCAACAGTACCTTCGCCGGCAACGGCGACACCGTCGAAGCCAAGGCCGACAAGGACGGTTTCCTGTCCCTGACGTCGAGCCGCTATGGCGAGGCCTCGAACCTGTCGATCAGCTACATCAGCGGCACCGAGGTCTCGTCGGTGTTCGGCGGCGCCGAATCGGTCAAGGGCAGCGACGTCGTCGGCACCATCGGCGGCGTGGCCGCGACCGGCAACGGCCAGTCGCTGACCGCCGCGGCGGGCTCGCCGGCCGCCGGCATCCAGCTGACCATCACCGGCGGCAGCACCGGCGAGCGCGGCAACGTGACCTTCTCGCAGGGTTTCGCCTACCAGCTCACCAACCTGGCGGCCAGCTTCACCGGCAAGGACAGCATCCTGACCAGCAAGACCGACGGGCTCAACGTCAGCATCAAGTCTGTCACCACCGCGAAGGACCAGTTCACTTCGCGGCTGGAAGCGATCGAAAAACGTTACCGGGCCCAGTTCACCGCGCTCGACAGCGCGCTGGTGTCGATGCAATCGACCTCGGCCTACCTGACCCAGCAGCTCGCGGCGCTCGCGTCGATGAACGGCTAAGGGACACCCTCACAGAACACTGGAGATTCAACATGTTTGGAACCATGCAACGCGGCGTCAACGCCTATGCGAAAGTCGGCCTCGAAACCGGCGTCGCAGCGGCCTCCCCGCACAAGCTGATCGTCATGCTGTACGACGGCGCCATGGTCGCGCTGCTCAGCGCGATCAACAACATGAAGGCCTCGGACATCGCGGCCAAGGGCGCCGCGATCTCGAAGGCGATCACGATCATCGACAACGGCCTGCGCGCCTCGCTCGACAAGTCGGCCGGCGGCGAGATCGCCGAGAACCTCGACGCCTTGTACGACTACATGAGCCGCCGCCTGCTGCAGGCCAACCTCAAGAACGACGTCGGCGCGGTCGAGGAAGTGCATGGCCTGCTGTCGAACCTGCGCGAAGCCTGGGTGACGATCGGCGACAAGGGCGCGCCGCCGGCCGCCGCGCCTTCGATGCAGCAGCCCACCCTGATGAGCGCCTGAGTCGCCAGAACAAGCACCCGAACGAGAGCACCCGCACGAAGATGAGCACGATGATGACCGGACAAGACGTCGTAACCGTTTATGAAACCATGGTCGGGATTACCGACCAGATGCTGGACGCCGCCACCGCGAGCGACTGGGACCGTCTGACCGAACTGGAACAGCAGTGCGCCGCCTGCGTGCGCCAGCTCAGGGAAACCGAAGGCGCCCTGCCGCTCGCCGGCCCGCAGCGCCAGCGCAAGGTCGACGCGATCCGCCGCATGCTGGACGCCGACCGCCAGATCCGCGACCTCACCACCCCGTGGATGGCGCGCCTGTCGGCCATGATCAGCAACACCTCGACCGAACGCCGCGTCGCGCGCGCCTACGGCATCTAGGGCCGCCCGGCCGGTTTCAGGAAAGCATGCTGCCGCGCGAGCTCGTCTCTTCCGTCCAGCCCACCGCGCCGGCCAGGCCGGCCGAGCAGCTCGGCGATCCGCGCCAGCAAGCCTTCCAGCGCGCCCTTGCCCCGCAACTCGGCAAGGCGCTCCACGGCGAAGTCCTCGCCCGGCTGACCGACGGCAGTTTCGTCGTCAAGGTCGCCAACGTCCCCGCCCGCATGCAGCTCCCGGCCGGCGCCCAGGTCGGCGCCGACGTGCCGCTGACCCTGGCGTCCGTCCACCCGCGCCCGACC
>DAMCRY010000191.1:0-7618 GCA_032115075.1 Massilia sp. | reverse complement strand
GTACCCGGAAGGCGCTGCTGTGCGCGACCAGGCGCGCCGTCAGCGAACCCTCGGTGGTCAGCCAGTCGCGCATCGGCGCCGGCGCGTGCACGGCGCGGGCATGCGGCTGCCAGGCCGCCTGTCGCAAGGACGCGCCCCTCACCGGGTCGTGCCCGCGCAAAAGGCCAGTACTTCGTCCACGTACTGCGGGAATTCCGGGATCGCATGGTCGCTGCCCTCGATCACGTGCTGTTTCGCGCCGGCGTAGTGCGCCACCATGTCGCGGTAGTCGAGCACCTCGTCGCCGGTCGCGGCCAGCAGGAAGTAGCGTTCCGGCCGGGTGATGTGCTCGACGCGCAGCGCGGCCAGCTCGTCGATGTACTCGCGGCGGAACTCGAAGGGCTGGTCCGAATGCCAGGCCGTGGTGACGCCCACGTGGTGCTGCAGGTTCTTCAAGGGATTCACGGACGGGTTGAGCAGCACCGCGCGCACGCCGAGACGCTCGGCCAGCCAGGTCGCGTAAAAACCGCCCAGCGAGGATCCGATGATGGACAGATTGTCCGGCGCATGGCGCTCGGCCAGCAGCAGGGCCAGCTCCATCGCCTCCTTCGGCGAGGCCGGCAGCTGCGGGCAGATCAGTTCGTGCGCGCGGCCGGCGTCTTCCAGGGCTTTCTGCACCACCCGCGCCTTGAAGGACTTCGGCGACGAGCGGAATCCGTGCAAATACAGGATCATGCCAAGGCGTCCAGCAGTTTCTGGTGCACGCCGCCGAAGCCGCCGTTGCTCATCACGAGGATGTGGTCGCCCGGCTGGGCCGCCTGCACGATGGCCTGCACCATGTAGTCGATCTGGTCGAAGCTGTGGGCGATGGCGCCCAGCGGCTTCAGGGCGTCGGCCAGCGACCAGCCCAGCGCCTGCTGGCTGCCGAAGCCGAACACCAGGTCGGCGTCCTTCAGGCTGCCCGGCAGCGCATCCTTCATGGCGCCCAGCTTCATGGTGTTCGAGCGCGGTTCGAGCACGGCGAGGATGCGGCCGTTCGTCCCTATTTTCTGGCGCAGGCCGGCGACGGTGGTGGCGATCGCGGTCGGGTGGTGGGCGAAGTCGTCGTAGACGGTGATGTCATTGACCTTGCCGCGCACTTCCATGCGGCGCTTCACGCTCTGGAAGCGCGACAGCGCGGCGATCGCCTGCGAGGTCGGCACGCCGACGTGGCGCGCGGCGGCGATGGCGGCCAGCGCGTTCGAGCGGTTGTGGTGGCCGGTCAGCTCCCAGTGCACGGTACCTTGCAGGTCGCCGTTGAACAGCACGTCGAAGCTGGAGCCGCCCGGATGCTCGACCAGGCTCCAGTTCACGCCGTCGGCCGCGCCGAAGCTTTCCTTCTCGCTCCAGCAGCCGCGTTTCAGCACGCGCGCGAGCGAAGCCTCGTCGCCGTTGACGATCAGGCGGCCGACGCCCGGCACGGTGCGCACCAGGTGGTGGAACTGGGTCTCGATGGCGCCGATGTCAGGGAAGATGTCGGCGTGGTCGTATTCCAGGTTGTTCAGCACCGCGGTCTTGGCGTGGTAGTGCACGAACTTGCTGCGCTTGTCGAAGAAGGCGGTGTCGTACTCGTCGGCCTCGATCACGAAGAAATCCGACGGCTTGTCGCCATGCAGGCGCGCCGAGATGCCGAAGTTCATCGGCACGCCGCCGATCAGGAAGCCCGGCGCATAGCCCGCGTCTTCCAGGATCCAGGCCAGCATCGAGGTGGTCGTGGTCTTGCCGTGCGTGCCGGCCACGGCCAGCACCCATTTTTTACGCAGGATGTGCTCGCCGATCCACTGCGGGCCCGACACATAGGGCAGGCCGCGGTTCAGGATCTCCTCGATCAGCGGATTCCCGCGCGTCATGACGTTACCGATCACATACAGGTCGGGGTTCAGCGACACCTGTTCCGGGCCATAGCCCTGGATCAGCTCGATGCCCTGGGCTTCCAGCTGGGTGCTCATCGGGGGATAGACGTTGGCGTCGCAACCGGTGACACGATGGCCGGCTTCCTTGGCCAGGACTGCCAGGCCGCCCATGAAGGTGCCGCAGATACCGAGAATGTGAATGTGCATGGTCGTGAAGAAAGTGCAGGCCGAAAAAATCGAATACGCGATTCTACCCGACCCGCTGTCATTTTCCGTTCAAGAGTATGATTCAGCCATCATGCCGACACAGAACAATGATGTACTACAGTTGCGCGCCGAAATCGCTGCAGGGGCGGCGCGCATGATCGCCCAGGATGGCGCCGATTACGATACCGCGCGCCGCAAGGCTGCCCGCCAGGTGCTCGGCGTGGACCGGCCGGCGCCGAACCTGATGCCCGACAATCTGCAGATCGAGGACGAGGTTCGTAAATACCAGAGCCTGTTCGGCGGCCCCGGCCATGCCGTGCGCCTGAGCGCCATGCGCGAGACGGCGCTGCAGGTGATGGACGCGCTCGACGAGTTCCGCCCCTACCTCACCGGCGCCGTCCTCAACGGCACGGCCGGCGAGCACGACGACATTCATTTGCAGCTGTTCGCCGACAGCGCCAAGGAAGTCGAGATCTTCCTCCTGAACCGCAACGTCAATATCGAGATCTCGGAAACGCCCCATTTCAAGGGCGGACGCCACGATCCGGTTGAAACCGTAAGCTTCATGTGGCATAAGGAAACTATTCATGCCGAGTTGTATGACTTTCACGATCTGCGCGGCGCCTTGAAGCCGCGCGGCGATGGACGTTTGCAACGCGTCGATGCAGCCGGGCTGCGCGCGCTGATGGCAAACGACGAAACACTGGAACAGGACGAATGAATAAAAAGCACGTGGCCGCCTACGCGGTCGTCGCCGCCATGTTCGGCATCATGGGCGCACTGGTCGCCATCAACAAGAAAGACCCTCCTCCCGTCACCACCGCCATCGCCCCGACCGGCGGCAAGCCGCACACCGCGGTGGACAATCTGTTTGCGCAGTCGCTCAACGACCTGCAAGGTGCGCCGCAGCCGCTGGCCAAATGGAAGGGCAAGCCGCTGCTGGTGAATTTCTGGGCGACCTGGTGCGCGCCCTGCGTGCAGGAGATGCCGGAACTGTCCGAGCTGGCCGGCCAGGATGGCGGCAAGACCTTCAACGTGATCGGCATCGGCATCGATTCGCCGTCGAACATGCAGGAATTCGCGGCCAGGCTGAAGATCGCCTACCCGCTGTATGTGGCGGGCATGGGCGGAACGGAATTGTCGCGGGAATTCGGCAATACTGCCGGTGGCCTGCCCTATACGGTATTGATCGGCGCGGATGGACAGGTGAAGAAGACGTATCTCGGCAAACTGAAATTCGATGAGTTGCGCGCCGATCTGGCGAAGCTGTGACTGACGCCGGGTGGCCGGCTCGGGCGGGGTCCGCCCACGGCCGCGCGTTGAATTAACGGGATTCGACCGCGTGTTCGGCAGCGCCGGACACCCCATGAGCGAACGGTCGTTCTATTCGGAATTCCGGCTAATATGCGTTCATCCCCCGACAATTTTACTGCTTGCCAATAGCCGAGCTTGGCGGCACAATGCCTTCCTTTCGGGCGTTCAGACTCTTCAACATGGCGAAAAAGCTACTGCTGCTTAACGGCCCCAACCTCAATTTACTGGGGACCCGGGAGCCGGCGGTGTACGGCGCGACGACGCTGGCCGACATCGAACAGGCAGCCAAGGCACAGGCGGCAAGCGCGGGCGCGAGCCTCGACTGCTTCCAGAGCAACCATGAAGGAGCCCTGATCGACCGCATCCACGCCGCGCGCGGCGAAGGCGTGGACGCGATCGTCATCAACCCTGGCGGCCTGACCCATACCAGCGTGGCCTTGCGCGATGCGCTCGCTGCGGTGGCGATACCTTTCGTGGAGGTGCACATCTCGAATGTGCATGCCCGCGAGTCCTTCCGGCATCACTCGTACCTGTCCGCGATCGCGCAAGGCGTGATCTGCGGACTGGGGCCGGATGGATACCGGTTTGCCATCGACTTTGCGCTTAAATCGCGTTAATCTACGTCAACTTCATGTATCAGCGGGGAGCGCGCCCACCCACCATCGCGCTGCCGGCTCTCTAAAACGAATAATTCCAAGGGGTTTCACATGGATCTCAGAAAACTCAAGACCTTGATCGACCTGGTCGCCGAATCGGACATCGCCGAGCTCGAAGTGACCGAAGGCGAAAGCAAGGTCCGTATCGTCAAGTCCTCCGCAATCCCGCAGAATCAGATGGTCATGCTGCCGCAGCAAGGCGTGCAGCAATACGCCGCGCCCGCCGTCCAGGCTCCCGCCCCGGCCCCTGCGGCAGCCGCTCCGGCAGCCGCCCCGGCCGCCGAGCAGACCGGCACCGTCGTGAAGTCGCCGATGGTCGGCACCTTCTACCGCTCCTCGGCCCCGGGCGCCCCGGCCTTCGTGGAAGTCGGCCAGAGCATCAAGCAGGGCGATACCCTGTGCATCATCGAAGCGATGAAGCTCCTGAACGAGATCGATGCCGAAGTGTCCGGCACGATCACCAAGATCCTCGTGGAAAACGGCCAACCGGTCGAATTCGGCCAGCCCCTGTTCGTGATCGGCTGATCAGCTCCCGGCCCGGCGGCGTCCTGCCGCCAGCCAGCCCATCCATGTCGTGTCCGGCGCGCGCTCATCCAGCTTGCGCCGGTTTTCACTGAAACACCGAACCTACCATGTTTGAAAAAATCCTCATCGCCAACCGTGGTGAAATCGCGCTGCGTATCCAGCGCGCTTGCCGCGAACTGGGCATCAAGACGGTCGTCGTTCACTCCGAGGCGGACAAGGACGCCAAGTACGTGAAGCTGGCGGACGAATCCGTCTGCATCGGCCCGGCCCAGTCGGCGCTCAGCTACCTGAACATGCCGGCGATTATCAGCGCCGCCGAAGTGACGGACGCCGAGGCTATCCACCCGGGCTACGGCTTCCTGTCGGAGAACGCCGACTTCGCCGAGCGCGTCGAGAAGTCGGGCTTCGTCTTCATCGGCCCGCGCTCCGACTCGATCCGCCTGATGGGCGACAAGGTCTCGGCCAAGCAGGCGATGATCAAGGCCGGCGTGCCCTGCGTTCCCGGTTCGGACGGCGCCCTGCCGGACGACCCGAAGGAAATCATCACGACCGCGCGCCGCATCGGCTACCCGGTCATCATCAAGGCCGCCGGCGGCGGTGGCGGCCGCGGCATGCGCGTGGTGCATACCGAGGCCGCGCTGCTCAACGCCGTGCAGATGACCAAGACCGAAGCGGGCACCGCCTTCGGCAATCCGGAAGTCTATATGGAGAAGTTCCTGGAAAATCCGCGCCACGTGGAGATCCAGGTGCTGGCCGACGAGCACAAGAACGCGGTCTGGCTGGGCGAGCGCGACTGCTCGATGCAGCGCCGCCACCAGAAGGTCATCGAGGAAGCGCCGGCGCCGGGCATCCCGCGCAAGCTGATCGAGAAGATCGGCGACCGCTGCGCCGAAGCCTGCCGCAAGATCGGCTACCGCGGCGCGGGCACCTTCGAATTCCTGTACGAGAACGGCGAGTTCTACTTCATCGAGATGAACACCCGCGTGCAGGTCGAACACCCGGTCACCGAGATGATCACCGGGATCGACATCGTGCAGGAGCAGATCCGCATCGCCTGCGGCGAGAAGCTGCGCTTCCGCCAACGCGACATCATGCTGTCGGGCCACGCGATCGAGTGCCGCATCAACGCCGAAGACCCGTTCAAGTTCACGCCTTCCCCGGGCCGCATCACCGGCTGGCACCCGCCGGGCGGTCCCGGCATCCGTGTCGATTCGCACTCGTATGCGGGATATTATGTTCCACCTCATTACGACTCGATGATCGGCAAGGTAATTTCCTATGGTGCGACACGCGAGCAGGCCATCCGCCGCATGCAAATCGCGCTCTCGGAAATGGTGGTTGAAGGTATCCTCACCAATATCCCGCTGCACCGTGAGCTGATGGTCGACGCCCGCTTCATCGAGGGCGGCACCAACATCCACTACCTGGAGCACAAGCTGGCCTCGAAGCCGGACCTGCCGAAGGAAACGGGCATCGGCGCCAAATCGGAAACCAAGGCACAAGCATGAGCTGGACGGAAGTCGTCATCGAAGTCGCACGCGATCACGCCGAGGCGCTGTCGGACGCCCTGATGGAAGCGGGCGCCCTGTCGGTCTCGGTCGAGGATGCGGACGAAGGCACGGAGGCGGAGAAGCCGCTGTTCGGCGAACCGGGCATGGAACCCACCGAAACGGCCTGGGACCATAGCCGCGTCGTCGCGCTCACCGATACGGACGCCGACCAGTTCGCGATCGTGCAGGAAGCCGCCAACGCCATCAAGCTGCCGGTCGTGCCCTCGTTCACCACCCGCGCGGTGGCGGACGCCGACTGGGTGCGCCTGACCCAGTCGCAGTTCGAGCCCATCCACATCGGCAAGAACATCTGGGTCGTGCCGAGCTGGCACGAAGCGCCGGACCCGAACGGCCTGATCCTCGAGCTCGACCCGGGCCTGGCCTTCGGCACCGGCAGCCACCCGACCACCCGCCTGTGCATGGAGTGGCTGGAAGCGCATCCGGCGCCCGGCAAGTCGGTGCTGGACTACGGCTGCGGCTCGGGCATCCTGGCGATGGTCGCCAAGAAGCTCGGCGCGGACGACGTCGCCGGGGTCGACATCGACCCGCAGGCGATCGAATCGGCGCGCAGCAACGCCGAGCGCAACAAGGTCAGCATCGACTACTACCTGCCGGACGACTTCGCCAACGCGCCGAACGAGCGCCACGCCAAGGGCCAGTTCGACATCGTGGTGGCCAACATCCTGTCGAGCCCATTGAAGCTGATGGCGCCGATGCTGTCCGGCCGCGTGGCGCCGGGCGGTTCGCTGATCCTGTCCGGCGTGCTGGCGCGCCAGGCCGAGGAAGTGGCCGCCGCCTACGCACCTTTCATCAAGCTGGGCGTCTGGGCCGAGCAGGACGGCTGGGTTGCCCTTCACGGCACGCTCGGCCAGGACACCGCACCCGCGCCGCGTTCCGCACCTGCCGCCTAAGGGACGCCCAGGCATGGCGCTCGCCACCCAATGCCCCCACTGCGGCACCATGTTCCGCGTCGCCGCGGACCAGCTCAAGCTGCGTGGGGGTATTGTCCGCTGCGGCGCCTGCCAGGGAGTCTTCGACGGCAATACGGCGTTGGTCGACCTGGCCGCCGCGGCGGCTTCTCCGTCTTCCTCTCCTCCTTCCGTCCCCGACGCTCCTGCGCGCGAAGCGGACGAGACCCCGATCTTCACCCTCGAATTCGACCGTACCTTCGCCCCCTTCGGCATCATTCCGCAGGTGAGCAGCGGGGACGATGCGGACGACGCCACTCGTGGCGAGGACGAGGTGCTGGTGGTGGAGCTGCCCCAGGCGGCCACGCCGGAACCGGAAGCGCCCGACGCGGAACCGGCGCCGCAGCCCCTTGTTCAGTCCGAGCCCGAACCCGAACCGGAGCCCGCTACCCAGCCGGCACTGCCGCCGGAGATTCCCCCGCTCGCCGAACCGGAGCCGCTGCCGGAACCCGAACCGCTGCCGGACCCGGCGCCGCTCATCGCAACGGAAGCCGGGCCAAGCGCCGATCTTCCCGCGGCGCCGGCGC
>DAMCRY010000190.1:0-7620 GCA_032115075.1 Massilia sp. | reverse complement strand
CGCCCCGCGCCCGGCTGACGGGGGCCTCTTGCCGGCGCTGGGCCGCCCGCTTTTGCGCTAAGCTTGGCCCATGCATACCCTTTCCCGTACCCTGGTGGCGGCCCTGCTCGCCACCGCCTGCGCCGGCGCCTTCGCCGGGCCGACGCCCGCGCCCGTGCGCGCCGAAATCGACGCCCTGCTGGGCAGGATCAGTGCGTCGAACTGCCAGTTCGAGCGCAACCGCAGCTGGCACAGCGCGGCAGATGCGCGCGCCCATCTGCTGCGCAAGCTGGCCTACATCGAAAAGCGTCCGGAGACCATCACCCGCACCGAACAGTTCATCGAGTTCGCCGCCTCCAAGAGCAGCTTCACGGGCCGTCCCTATCGCGTCAAGTGCGGCAATGGCGAACCGGTCGAGAGCCGGGTCTGGCTGGGCCGCGAGCTGCAGGCGCTGCGCGCCGGGAAGTAAACGAAAAAAGACCAGGCCGAAGCCTGGTCTTTTGCCATCGTCTAGACCTTCAGACGATTAGTAGTCGTAGCTCGCAGCGAAGCCGAAGCGGCGGAACTGCGGCGACGTGGTGCTCCAGCCACCGCGCCAGTTGATCGGACGCTCGCGGGCGAAGACGTTGTCGACGTAGCCGCTCAGACGCACGTGCGGGATGCCCGTGTAGGTCAGCGCATAGTTGAACGTCGTGTTGCTGCCGACACGGCCGCAGGCGTCCATGTAATCGGCTGCAACCTTCTGGGTCACGCAGTAGGTCTTCTGGTCGATGCTGTTGGTGCTGTAGCTGCTCGCGAAGTTGGCGGTGACGGCGTGGTCGAAGTCACCCTGCTTCATGTAGGCCTTGGCCACCACGTTCAGGCGCGAACCGTAGTCGTAGGTGCCGCTCTCGTTCGGACCGTAGGCGTTGTCGGTCACGCTGAAGGTCTGCAGCTTCCAGACGTAGCTACCTTCGAACTGCAGGCGCACGGTCTGGCCCAGCACGTTGAAGCGGCCCTTGCCGTCGAAGTCGAAGCCCTGCACGCGGGTGCGGCCGCTGTTGACGTACGGGTTGTAGATCATGCCCAGCTGGCCGACCTTGTAGGCCAGTTGGGTGTCCGGAGCGTACTTCTTCGCCAGCGCGATGAACTGGGCATCGTTGGCGCTGCTGTCGATACGGATCACCTGGCCAGCCGGCAGGCTGTCTTCGCCGCGCAGGATGTCGGCGACCACACGGCTGCCGATCTCGTTACGACGCTCGATGAAGTAGTAGTCCAGGCCCACGCTCCAGTTCTTGACCGGCTCCCACACCAGGCCGGTGGTCAGCGAACGCGAGGTTTCCGGCTTCAGGTCCGGGTTCGACTTCACGAAGCTCGGCACGCCGCCCTGGCACTCCGAGTTGCGGAAGCTGTTGGCTTGCTGCTTGTCGGCGGTGGTGGCGTTCTTCGCGTTCTGCACGATGGCGTTCAGCTCGTTGGCGATCGGGCAGCGCTTCAGGTCGTTGGTGCTGCTGGAGAACGAGGAGCGGCCCAGGCCGTTACCCGATTCGACGATGTTCGGTGCGCGGAAGCCGCCGGAAGCGGTTGCACGCAGCAGCAGGCTGTCGGTCGCGTTGTAGGTCAGGCCCAGCTTCGGCGACACGTGCGCATCCTGGTTGTCGGTCTTGTCCAGGCGGGCGGCGGCTTCCAGCTTGAGCTTCTTGGTCAGCGGCACCGATGCTTCGGCGAACAGCGCGTACTGGTTGACGTCGTCGTCGACCTGCAGGCCGGCGATGCCGACCAGCGTGCCGTCCAGGACGTTGTCCGAGCTCTTCATCCAATAGGAGTTGTTGCGGATGTCGGTACCGAACGCGACGCTCAGCGGACCTGCCGGCAGTTGCATCAGCTCCTTGGTGATGGTGGCGTCGAAGAACTTCACGACCGCTTCGCCATCGGTGGTACGGACCGGGAACATCGCTTCCAGCAGGCCGCGGTCGTTCTGCTGGCCGAACTTGTAGGTGCCGTTGACGATCGCGTTGGTGTAAGCCTCGCCGGCCAGGGCGCGGGTGGCCTTGGTGGCGGTCGACTTGGCCCAGCCCGCTGCCGATTTCCAGTCCCAGCCGGCATAGGTGCCGGTCAGGGTCAGCATCACGCGGGTCTGCTTGCTGTCGGTGTCGTTGAAGTTGAAGCCGTCACCGGTGTCCATCATGCGGGCGCGGTATTCGACCGGATAGTTGTACGGGTTCATCGGGTGACCGACCGGCAGCTTCGGATAGTAGAACGGGCCTTCCATCCGGGCGCCGTACACGTTGTACCAGGTGCGCGGATTGGTGGTGGTGTAGCCGTCGCTCACGTTGAACGGGGTGACGATGTAGCCGTTCTCGGCGCCCGCGTGCATGACTTCGAAGCTGGCGTCGATGTCCTGGCCGATGCGGAAGCTGGTGATGCTGGTGATCTGGTGGCGCTTGTTGTCGGTGGTCAGGCCGCTGTACGGCAGCAGGTCCATCTTGCACAGGCCGTCGGACGGATCGATGTTGCCGGTCGGGCAACCCGGGGCCGGCACGTAGTTGGTCGCGCTGGTGTAGTAGTTACCGGTCGGCGAGAAGACGCTCTTCGCGTCCCAGGTCGAACGGCCCGGGGTCAGGCGGTGCCACGACGGATAGTGTTCGCGCAGGTCGCCCGCGGTATAGCCGTCGCGCTTGTAGACTTCGGCGTTGATGTAGGTGTTGAAGCCGTTGGTGTCGATGTCGCCCCAACCCGCCATGATGGACACGTTGCGGTTGCGGTCATCGTGGAAATGCTGCGATTCCTTGTAGCTGCTGCGGACGCGGAAACCGGTGTATTCCTTGCGCAGGACGAAGTTGATGACGCCTGCGATCGCGTCGGAGCCGTAGATCGCCGATGCGCCGTCCTTGAAGATCTCGACGCGCTCGATCGCGTCGCTCGGGATCGCGTCGAGGTTGGTGAAGGCTTCCTGTGCGTTGTCCGACAGACCGTATTGCGGCATGCGGCGGCCGTTGACCAGCACCAGGGTCGCAACCTTGGACAGGCCGCGGCTGGAGGCCGAGGACGAGCCGGTCGCGAAGCTGCCCGAGCTGGCGCTTGCCGAGTTGCTGCCGGCGTAGACCGACGCGGTGGAGGTCAGGATGCCCAGGGCCGTCGTTTGGCCGGTCTTCTCGATGTCGTCGCGGTTCAGGACCTGGACCGCGGCAGCCGCTTCGGTCTCGGTACGCTTGATGCTCGAACCGGTGACTTCCACGCGTTGCATCTTCTGCGGCTCGATCGGCGGAACTTCCTGTGCGCCGACGAACGCCGGGAAGGCCATGCTCAGAGCGACTGCAATCGCGCTCTTGTTAAAAGTACTCTTGTGCTTCACAACGACTCCTGGATAGTGAATTTTTTCTAACTATTTCGCACCGCCAGCGCAAGGTTCTTCACGATGGGTTGGCGGTGCGCATAAATACTCTTACACAACATTGCAATACCGCAAAGCATCAAGGAGAGTTTTTGAGAGGAAATTTTGATATTTGCTACATTCGTCGCGTGAATGCTACATTTTGTTAATCTGATGAAACATAGTTGTTACATTAGCGTCTGCATATGTTTACGTTTTTGTCATAACGATATGCGTTTTGGGAATGGGCACTGGCGCGGTGTACGAAGGCTGTTTTGCTGCACTGCGCAATCGAACGATGCAAACGGCGCAGCCTAGAAAGCAAAAAGCCGGCTCGCGCCGGCTTTTCCGAATTTTCGTCTGTATATGACGCAGTAATGACAGAATAATTACAGATAATTGAACAGCGAGAGTCCCGACATCGTCTTGAACGACATCTGCGCCGCCTGCAAGGTGGTCTGCTGCTGCGCGAAGTCGGAAATGGCCTTGACCACGTCCAGGTCCTGCAGGTCGCCCAGGGTCGCGGCGTACTGGATGTCGAGGTCGTCCCCTGCGCTGTCGAGGTAGTCGAGCTCCTTCATGTTCGCGCCCACCGATGCCTGCACGGTCAGCACGTTGTCGTAGGCCGACTTGAGGTTGTCCAGCGCCGTGTTGAGGCTGTTCGACAGGGCCGCCTTGCCGCTCGACCCGTCGGCTGGGGCGCGCAGGGCCGCGATCACGTCGGTGACGGTCTTGAACACCGACTGCTTCTGGCTGGGCTCGACGGTGAAGGTGTCGCCGTTGGCCGGCTCGCCCTTGATGTCGAAGCTGATGCCGCCGAAGGTGATCGCCTTGCCCGCTTCGTAGGTCACGCCGGTATGGTCCGCCAGCGGAGCCGGCGGGTCGTTGGTGACGTCGACCACGCTGTAGGTAGTCACGGCCGGGCTGCCGCTGACGTCGAAGCTCAGCGCGTACTTGCGCCCCTGCTCGGCTTCGGCGCGGTTGACCACCGAACCCGACGAGATGATGGCCGCGCCCTTGTTGTCCTTGCCGGCCTGGGTCTGGAAGGTGCCGTTGCCGGTCGGGTTGTTCTCGAACACGGCGCTGCCCGACACCGACAGCGGCATCTTGCGCGAGGCGCCCACCTGCAGCTGGCGCTGGCCCTGGTCGCCGTTGTAATCGGCGCCGCTGGCGCTGCGGTTGAACGGCTGGGTGGTGGCCATGTAGCCCGAGAACAGGTAGCCGCCGGCGCCGTCGGTGCTGTTGGCCACGCCCAGCAGGTCGGCCAGGCGCCCTTCCAGCTCGGTCGCCAGCGCCTGGCGGTCGCTCGGCAGCATGGCGCCGTTGCCGGCATTGACGACCAGTTGCTGGATGTCCTGCAGCAGGCCGCCGGCATCCTGCAGCTTGCTGTCGACCATGGCCAGCGAGGAGCGCGCGTTCATGCGGTTGGTGGCGAACTGCGCGTTCATTTCCTTGGCCTGGCTGACTTCCAGCGCGCGCGCCGAGGCGACCGGGTCGTCGGCCGGGGTCAGGATGCGGCGGTCGGTCGACAGCTGCATCTGGGTGCGCGCCAGCGCGCTCTGCAGCGTGTTGAGCTGGTTGGTGGCGTTGCCGTAGATCGACAGGGTACTGATGCGCATGGGCTGCTCCGAATGACGTGGTCTTGAATTAACGGCCGATCGACAGCAGGGTGTCGAAGATGGTGCCGGCGATCTGCATGACCTTGCCGGCCGCCTGGTAGGCCTGCTGGTACTTGATCAGGTTGGTCGCCTCCTCGTCCAGGTTCACGCCCGAGACGTCCTGGGCCGCGGTCTTGGCCTGGGCCAGCAGGGCTTCGCCGGCCTGGGCGTTGACCTGCACTTCGCGGGTCTTGTTGCCGACCGTGCTGACCAGCTGGGCGTAGGACGACTGCAGGGTGGCGGTGCCCTCGTTGAAGATGTTCTTGGTCTGCAGTTCGCCCAGCAGGCCGATGTTGCGCACGTCGCCCACGCCGTCGGCGTTGCTGGCGATCTCGAAGGTGTCGCCCCGGCCGGGCGCACCGCTCACGGTGATGCTGATGCCGGCGAAGGTGTATGTATACCCCGAGGTGAACGAGACGCTGTCCGCGGCGACCGTGGTGGTCTTGCCGGCGGTGTCGGTGACGTCCACGGTGGCCGTCGGGAACCCGCCCAGCAGGCCGGTGTCCTTGTCGAAGGCCAGCGTCAGCGGCAGGGCCGGTACGCCCGCCACGAAGTCCTTCGTGATCCTGCTGTCGGTGATCTTGCCGGTGCCGGTATTGCCCAAGGGCTCACTGGTGGCGACCGGCGTGGCCGCGGCGATATCGGCGGTGTCCTTGACCAGCAGGTTGAAGTTGGCGGCGCCGCCAATCGTCGGGCGCACCAGGAATTCGTCGTCCTTGGCGCCGGCGCCGGTGATCGTGAAGTCGATGCCGTCGATGGTCACCGGATTGCCGTCCGGCGTGTAGTTGGAGAGCACCGGCTTGTTGTCGGACAGGCGGATCACGTCGTAGCCGGTGCCGTTGTGTTTCACCTTGTAGTCACTGTCGACCAGCTTGGACGGGTCGCTGACGATGGCCTCGACCTTCGTGGTGCTGGTCAGCGCATTGTTGACGTTCTTGCCGACGTAGGCTTCGGCCACGCTGAAGAAGTCGCCGCCCGGCTGGCCCTTCTGGTCCAGGCCCAGCTTGTGCTGCGCGTTGAATTCGAGCGCCAGGCCGATCGCCACCTTGCCCAGCGCGCTCTGGGCCGGGTCCAGGGTCCTGGTGCGGAAGTCGAGGGCGCCGCCGAGCGTGCCGCCGGCCAGGGCGTTGTCGGCCAGTACGGTGACCTTGCTGCCGGTCACGTAGCCGACCTCGACGCGGGTCTGGTCGGTGGGCGACTTGACCGCCGCCAGCTGGAAGGCGCGCTGGCCCACCACCAGCGGCTGGCCGCTGCCGATCGAGACCGTCAGGCTATTGTTATCGCCCGGCATCACGTTGGCCTTGACGTGGGTGTTCAGTTCCATCACCAGCTGGTCGCGCTTGTCGAGCAGGTCGTTCGGCACGTTCTGCTGGGCCGAAGCATAGGTGCCGATGGTGTCGTTCAGGTCGGCGATCTGCTGGGCGTAGGAGTTGATCATCGTGACGCTGGTCTCGATGGTGCTGTTCACGCCTTCGCGGATCTCGCCGAGGCGCGCGTCGAGCGCCTGGAAGCGCGTCGCCAGCGTATCGGCGCTGGACAGCATCGCCTGGCGCGAGGGCACCGAGCCGCGGTTCGCCGCCATGTCCTGCACGCCCTTGAAGAAGCTCTGCAGCGAAGGCGACAGGCCGGCGGTCTGGTCGGCCAGCATATTGTCGATCTGGCTGATCTGCGCGTAGTAGGAGTCCAGCCCGCTCTTGCTGGCCTGTGCGTTGCGGACCTGGGAGTTCAGGAATTCGTCGCTGTAGCGCTTGATCTGCGCGATCTGCGTGCCGGTGCCCTGGAAGCCGACGCCGGTGTCGAGCATGGGCGCGGTGGCCTGCACCACGACCTGGCGGTTGTAGCCAGCCACGTTGGCGTTCGTGATGTTGTGGCCGGTCGTGGCCAGGCCCGCCTGCGCCGCGAACAGGCCGCTCTTGCCAATGCTGAGGAGGTTACCGGACATGTTTTCTTTTCCTTCTTGACGGTTCTATCTACGGCAGCGATTCAAAAAACTTGATTTGTCGGTATAACAATGCTTTTCCCGCCACCCTGCAAGACCGATCACCGCCGCGGGCCGCTTCACGCCAGGGAGTGCTTGATGATGCGGCTCAGCTTGGCCGCATACAGCGGATCGGTCGCATATCCGGCGCGCTGCAGCCCGTGGGCGAAGGCCGCCGCGTCGCCGTTGCTGTTGAGCACTTTCTCGTAGCGCGGGTTCTTCGCCAGCATGTTGGCGTAGTCCTTGAACGAATCCGCCGGCGTGTCGTAGGCGCGGAACTTCTCGACCTTCTGGTGCGCGCGGCCGTTGATGTACTCGGTGGTCACGGCGGTCGCGACCTTCCCTTTCCAGCCCGGGCCGGCCTTGATGCCGAACAGGTTGTTGCTGCTGGTGCCGTCGGCATTCCTGATCATGCGCTTGCCCCAGCCGCTTTCCAGCGCCGCCTGGCCGAGCATGAACTTGGCCGGCACGCCGGTGGCACGCTCGGCTTCGGCCGCGTGCGGATGCAGTTTTTCCTGGAAGGCGCGCACGTGGGCCGGCTGGACGCGGCCGCTGGCAGTGGTGAGCGGCAGCGCCGGCGCGCCGGGTTGGGGAGCGCCGGTGCGGATCATGGTGGCCGCATCCATGCCCGGACGCATGCTGCCGTCCGGCGG
>DAMCRY010000189.1:4784-7628 GCA_032115075.1 Massilia sp. | reverse complement strand
CGGCGGCAGCTCGCTGGCCTTGAAGTGCCAGATCCTGCCGGGCTGGTTGTCGTCCCAGCTGCCGCGGCGGTCGCCGCCGGCCTTGGCGACCGCCGCGGGGGCGGCCGCCGGTCCCTGCAGGGTGGCGAGGTAGTCGATCAGGGCCGCGCGCGCCTTCTTGTCCGAGATCCCGACCGGCATCGTGGTGCCGGGGACGTTCTTGGCCGGGTCGGCCAGGAAGGTATCGAGTTCCTCGCGGGTCCAGGTCTTGCCGGCGGCGCCGGCCTTGTTCAGGGCGGCCGAATAGTTGTAGCCGGGGACGCTGGCCGCCCTGCGGCCGACGACGGCGAACAGGCCCGGGCCGGCGCGCGAGGACAGCTTGTTGTCGACGCTGTGGCAGCTGGCGCAGTTGTTCTGGAAGGTGGTCTGGCCTGCGGCCTGGGGCGCGGCGTGGGCGATGGAAGGTGCAGCGAAGGTCGCTGCCAGGCTGGCGAGCAGTGCTGTGTACATCGCGGCATGCAGCGTCAGGGACTTGGCTTGCAAGGGAACTCTCCTGTTGAGGCGGATTGTTGATAGTCCGCCATCATAGGTCAAGTTGGCCTTGCGCGCAGCCCGGATCGCTTCACGTTAGCCGCGGAGTCCGCAGTACGGACTGGACAACTCCGCGCCGACATCTCTGTACGATGGATATAATCCGGAAAAATCTTATTCCCGGCAGTTTGTGCGTTCACCAAGACTTCCTGCCTGCGCTTGCGGACGCCGTCCGCAGCACCACGAACAAGCACGTGAATCCATGTCCAGCCCACTGCCCCTGCATCAGGCGAATGAGGATGCCTCATTGCTCGCCGAGCTCGATCGCTACCGTTTCATCAGCCGCCTGGACGATGCGATCCGCCTGCTGATCGACCCGGAGGAGATCGCCCACACCGCCGCCCGCATGCTGGGCGAGTATCTGGGTGTGAACCGTTGCGCCTACGCCTACGTGAACGAGGAGCTGGGCACCTTCACGCTCACCGGCAACTACACCCGGGATGCCGCGAGCATCGTCGGCCGCTACGAGCTGGCCGCGTTCGGCGGCGCATTCAACCAGCTGAACCGCCGGGGGCGGCCTTATGTGGTCGAGGATAGCGAGACCGACGAGCGCGTCCGGGACGTGCTGCCGGCCTACCGCGACACGGGTATCCGCGCGGTCATCAGTGTTCCGGTCATCAAGGGCGAGCGCTGGGTCGCCGGCATGGCGCTGCATCAATCGGTCCCGCGCCGTTGGCGCGAACACGAAATCCAGCTGCTGGCAACGGTCGCCAACCGTTGCTGGGAGTCGATCGAGCGCAGCCGCATCGCGCTGGAGCTGCGCGCCGCCGAGGAAAAGGTGCGCGCCAGCCACGACTACCTGCGCCTGCTGATCGACTGCACCGAGGAGGGTTTCTATTCGGTCGACCGGGACGGCGTGACGATCATGTGCAACACGGCGTTCCTGACGATGCTCGGTTTCGCGCGCGAGGAAGACGCGATCGGCAAGAAGCTGCACGACGTGATCCACCATTCCCATCCGGACGGCGCGCACTACCACGTGGCCGAGTGCCCGATCTATCGCGCCGCGCGGTTCGGCGAGCCGGCCCTGGTGGAGGACGAACTGTTCTTCCGCCTCGACGGTTCCGCCTTCCCGGTCGAATACCGGGCCCGCCCGGTCTGGCAGGACGGCCAGCTCCAGGGCGCGGTGTGCACCTTCGTCGACCTGACCGAGCGCCGCCGCACCGAGCAGGCCCTGCGCGAAAGCGAGAACCACCTGCAGTCGCTGTTCGGACAGACGGCCGCCGGCATCTGCGAGACCGACCTGGACGCGCGCATCGTGCGCGTCAACGACCGCTACTGCGACATCACCGGGCGCACGCGGGCGGAGCTGCTGGGGATGCGCATGCAGGACATCACCCATCCGGAAGACCTTGCCCGCAACCTGGCGATGTTCTGCCAGGCCATGGACAGCGGCGAGCCGTTCGAGATCGAGAAGCGCTATGTCCGCCCCGACGGCAGCCTGGTGTGGGTCAACAACACGGTCAACCTGATCCGCGCCGTCGGCAGCGGGAACCTGGTCAGCATGCTGGCGATCTGCATCGACGTCACCAAGCGCAAGCGCGCCGAGGAGGCGCTGCGCGAAGCCGACCGCCGCAAGGACGAGTTCCTGGCGATGCTGGCGCACGAGCTGCGCAATCCGATGGCGCCGATCCGCACCGCGGCCGACCTGCTGCAGGCGGCGCATCTCGACCCGGCGCTGCTCAGGCGCACCAGCCAGGTGATCGCGCGCCAGGTCAGGCACATGACGGGACTGGTGGACGACCTGCTCGATGTCTCGCGGGTGACGCGCGGCCTGGTCGCGCTCGACAGGATAGAGCTGGACATGAAACAGATCGTCGCCGATGCGATCGAGCAGGCGCGCCCGCTGATCGAAGCGAAGCGGCACCGCCTGGCGCTCGAACTGGCGCCCGAGCCAACCCGGGTGCTGGGCGACCAGAAGCGCCTGATCCAGATCCTGAGCAACCTGCTCAACAACGCGGCCAAGTACACACCGGCGGGCGGCCGCATCGCGGTGTCCCTGCAGGCCGAGACGGACCGGGTGGTCCTGGTGGTGGCCGACGACGGCATCGGCATCGCACCCGCGTTGCAGGAACGCGTGTTCGAGCTGTTCACCCAGTCCGATCGCAGTCCCGACCGCTCGCAGGGAGGCCTGGGCATCGGCCTCGCGCTGGTCAGGAGCCTGGCCGAGCTGCACGGCGGGACGGTGTGCTGCCGCAGCGACGGTCCGGGGACGGGCAGCCGTTTCATCGTGACCCTGCCGCGCCTCGCCGACACACCGGCGTTGCCACCGAT